>CALMEG010000107.1 GCA_937863185.1 uncultured Paracoccaceae bacterium
AAAGGAGAGTTCGGGGCCGACGGGCGGGGGGCGCTTGAGACTGCCGGCCCGATCGCGATGTGGATGGCCACTGCCGAACGGGCCTGACCCTTCGCGCAAATCGGTCAAGAGCCTTGACTTTTCCCGCCTCAGGGCGCATGTGCCACTCACCCGATGTCCGCTGCCGCGTGAGCAGCCACGCCCCGAATGGCGCCCGACGCGGGGAAACGGTTCCCAAATCACGCGGGGGTCCAGCAGGCCGGTGGCCCGCACCCGCAAGAGACCGTCCCCTTTTCGAAGGGGCGTGATGAATTTCGCCATGCGAAGTCATGGCTGTGAAGGATAAACTATTGGAAAACTTTGAAAACCTTGGCCTGGCTCCGGCCTTGCTGAAAAATCTGGACGCGCTTGGGCTGGTCAAACCCACGCCGATTCAGGCCCAGGGCATCCCGCATATCGTCAAGGGGCGCGACCTGCTTGGCCTGGCGCAAACCGGAACGGGGAAGACCGCGGCCTTCGGCCTGCCGATGCTGACCCAGATCCTGGCCTATGGCAAACGCCCCGCGCCCAAGACCGTGCGCGCCCTCATTCTTGCCCCCACGCGCGAGCTGGCGACCCAGATCCACGATAACCTGACCGCCTTCGCCGCCGGCTCTCCGGTGCGGATCTTCCGCGTCGTGGGTGGCGCGTCGATCAATGTGCAGGCCGAGCGGCTGGCCAAGGGCACGGATGTCCTGATCGCCACGCCCGGGCGGCTTCTGGATCTGCTCGACCGGCGCGCGCTGACGCTGGCGGAAACGAAATACCTCGTGCTGGACGAGGCAGACCAGATGCTCGACATCGGCTTCATTCACTCGCTGCGCAAGATCGCCAAGCTGATCCCCGCGGAACGCCAGACACTCCTGTTTTCGGCCACGATGCCCAAGCTGATGGAGGAACTTGCCGCAAGCTATCTGACCGATCCGGTGCGGGTGCAGGTCGCGGCCCCTGGAAAGGCGGCCGAAAAGATCGACCAAGGCGTGCATTTCGTCTCGCAGGGCGACAAGGCGACGCTGCTGGCCGAATACCTCTCGCGCCACCCCGGAGAGCTTGCCGTCGTGTTCAACCGCACCAAGCACGGCTCGGACAAGCTGGCGAAGCTTCTGGACAAATGGGGCTTCTCGGTTACCGCGATCCACGGCAACAAGTCTCAGGGACAGCGCGAACGCGCCCTTGCCGCCTTCCGCGCCAGCGAGGTCGAGGTGCTCGTCGCCACCGATGTGGCCGCGCGCGGGCTCGATATTCCGCTGGTCGCGCATGTCTACAACTACGACCTGCCCAACGTCCCCGAGAACTATGTCCACCGCATCGGCCGGACCGCCCGCGCGGGCCGTGACGGGCGCGCGGTCGCCTTCTGCGCACCGCTGGAAATGGGCGATCTGCGCGCCATCGAAAAGGCCATGAAAGCCCAGATCCCCGTCATCGGCGGAGAGCCGCATTCCACCGCGGCCACGCAGGCCGCAAAGCCCGGCCAACGCCCCGGCCGCAATCGCGGCGGCAACGGCAAACCCGCCGCACGCCCTGCAAAGCCGGTCGGCGCCCCCAAGACGGCCAAGGCCGGTGGCGGTGGCGGTGGCGGCGAAGGGCGTCCGACCCGGCGCCCCGCCCGCAAGGGCAAGCGCACGCAGACGGCATAAGCGAAGGGCGCCCCGCGGGGCGCCCTGTTCAGTTCTGGACGGTCTCGTCCTCCAGATGCAGCTTCATATCCAGCAAGACCCGCTGGATCGCCTGCGTCTCGGCCAGAAGGCGCTTGGCCTCGTTTATGGTGATCTTGCCGTCCTGGATCGACTGGTGATACTCGCTCATCAGCATGGCAAAGCGCTGACTCAGCGCCACGACGTCGGAGTTGATCCCGCCCGAGGGCGCGACGTTGCGTCGCTCCTCGTCATAGGACAGGGTGATCCCGCGCAGATCCGCCAGCGCATGGGTGACATGGGGAAACCGTGCCGCCGTCTCAAGCCGCGCCACCACGTCGATCGGCATATAACGATCGCCATGCGCCGGATCGTTGGAATAATACCGCCCCAGCGTCGCCTTCGACTTGCCCGAAACCTCGGCCGCGGCCTCGACGCCCACATCCTTCACCAGCGCCTCTGTGTGCTTCTTCAGATAGCTGCCGATCTTGTCCGTCACGCGCCACACTCCGCATACATTGCACTCTCCGGCGGGGAAATCATGCCGGTCTTTCCCATTAATCACCCGCCAAGAGTTTGTCATTCATAAATTGTTCCGTAACCCGGAACGCGTAAAGAGTAACCGGTGACCCAGCGTCGGTAGAGTAAGGCCCCGCATTCCCGCCGCTTGGGATGGCAGGGCGGTGCAGACCGCAGTCGTGTGGTGGCCGTTTTTTATAACGATTTTCATGGTGTCTTGTTGATGGTCATCCCCGGCAGACCACGTCTGCCGGGGAATTCCAACAGCACCGGGGCTTGCGCAATCCGGACAAGGAAACGATAGTCGCGCGCCATGGCAAAGCTATATTTCCACTTCAGCACGATGAATGCCGGCAAAAGCACGATCCTGCTTCAGGCCGCACATAACTACCGCGAACGCGGGATGGCCCCCTACCTGGTGACCGCGCGCCTCGACGACCGCGCCGGCCCCGGCCGCATCGCAAGCCGCATCGGCATCGGGGCCGAGGCCGATACCTTCGATGCCACGACCGACATGTTCGCCCTGCTTTCCGCCCGGCTGAAGGCCGGCCCCTGCGCCTGCGTCTTCCTCGACGAGGCGCAGTTTCTCAGCCACGAACAGGTCTGGCAGCTTGCGCGCGCCGTCGATGACATGACCCTGCCGGTCATGTGCTACGGCCTGCGCGTCGATTTCCGGGGCGAGCTGTTCCCCGGCTCGGCCGCCCTCCTCGCCCTCGCCGACGAAATGCGCGAGGTCCGCACGATCTGCCATTGCGGAAAGAAGGCGACGATGGTCGCGCGCAAGGGGGCCGACGGCCGCTTCGCCCGCGATGGCGACCAGATCCTGATCGGCGGCAACGAATCCTATGTCTCGCTGTGCCGCCGCCACTGGCGCGCGGCCGTGGGCGCCCCCTGATCAATCTTCATCTTCGCTCAAATATCCCCGCCGGAGGCTCCTGCGCCCACCGTCCTCAGATCCGCCTGAGGATGACCGAGCCCACCGAATAGCCCGCACCGAAGGAACAGATCAGCCCCAGCTCGCCCGCCGCCAGATCGTCCGAATTCTGCGCGAAAGCAATGATCGAGCCGGCCGAAGAGGTGTTGGCATAATCCTGAAGGATATTGGGCTGCTCGCCCGGCAAGGGATCGCGCCCCAGAACCTTGCGGCCGATGAAATCGTTCATCGTCTTGTTCGCCTGATGCAGCCACAGCCGCGCCAGCCGATCCGGCGCGATGCCGCTTTCATCCAGATGCGCCAGGATATGCGCCGAGACCATCGGCAGCACCTCCTTGAAGACCTTGCGCCCCTCTTGCATGAACTGCATGTCGCGCCGATCGGCCAGACCGTCGGGGCGGGTGCGCCGCAAATAGCCGTTATTGTTGCGGATATTGTTGGAAAACTCGGTCGCGCAGCGCGTCGACATGATCTCGAATCCGCCCTCTGCCTCCTCGGCGCGCTCGATCAGCACCGCGGTCGCCACGTCGCCGAAGATGAAATGGCAATCGCGGTCGCGCCATTCCAGATGGCCCGAGCAGATCTCGGGACTCACCACCAGCGCGCGGCGCGCAGACCCCGCACGGATCATGTCCGCGGCGGCCTGAATGCCGAACGTGGCCGAGGAACAGGCCACATTCATGTCGAAGGCAAAGCCCCCCGCGCCCAGAAGCTTCTGGATCTCGATCGCGATGGCGGGATAGGGCCGCTCCATGTTCGAGGCCGCGCAGATCACAAGGTCGACCGCGGCGCCGTCGCGCCCGGCCGCGGCAAGCGCCCCGGTGCAGGCCTCCAGCGCCATTTCGGCCATGATTCCGGGTTCGTCATCGCTGCGCTGCCGCAGGCGCGGATACATCCGCCGCGGATCAAGCACGCCGCTCTTGTCCATTACATGGCGCTGCCGGATCCCCGAGGCCTTTTCGATGAAGGCGCTGGACGAATGCTCCAGCGGCGCCAGCGTTCCAGCCGCGATCGCCGCGGCATTGTCGGCGTTGAACAGGTCGGCATAGGCATTGAACGCCACGACCAGCTCGTCGTTCGAGATAACCTCGGACGGGGTGAAGACCCCTGCCCCCGCAATGACCGGCCTGTGCATCCGCGCCTCCTCGTATCGCCCGAGAATCCACCCCTCACGGGGCAAGGTCAAGCGGTCAAACCGGGTTCGGAAGATCCCTGCCGTCGCGGAAGGCGCGCAGGTTCTCAACAGCCATCATGCCCATCGCGTCGCGCACCTCTTCCACGGCGGTGCCCAGATGCGGCAAGAGCGTGACATTGCCAAGCGCGCGCAGCGCGGCGGGCACCTGGGGCTCGCGCTCGTAGACATCCAGCCCCGCCCCGGCGATCCGGCCCGCCTTCAGCGTGGCGATCAGCGCGGCCTCGTCCACGATATCGCCGCGCGCGACATTGATCAGATGGGCATGCGGGGCCATGCGGGCCAGCTCGGCCGCGCCGATCAGGTGACGGGTCGCGGGGCCGCCGGGTACGGCGATCACCACGAAATCCGCCGCCATCGCCTCGGCCAGCGGCACCTGACGCGCGGGGCAGCCCGGCGCGGCCACCTCGGAGCGGTTGTGGAACACCACCTCCATGCCGAAGCCGAAATGACAGCGCCGCGCCACGGCCTTGCCGATCCGCCCCATGCCGACAATCCCCACCCACTTGCCCGAGACCTGCTGGCCAAGCATCTGCGTGGGCTGCCAGCCGCCCCAGTTTCCGGCACGCACAAGACGCTCTCCCTCGGCGGCGCGGCGTGCGCTCATCAGGATCAGCGTCAGGGCGATGTCGGCGGTGGCATCGGTGACCGCGCCGGGGGTGTTCGTCACCGCGATGCCGGCCGCGCGCGCGGCGGCCACGTCGATATGGTTGAAGCCCACGCCGAAATTGGCCAGAAGCCGGGCGCGGGGCGCGCCCGCGAAGGCCTCGGCGCGGAAATCATCGCCAAGCGTCGGCAGGATCGCATCATATCCGGCCAGGGCCGCGCGCGCCTCTTGCAAGGACAGGGGCGCGGGATCGTCGCTCAGTTCGGCCCCGAATTCCTGAGAAAGCACCGCCGCGACCCGTGGCGTCATCCGGCGCGTCACCAGAACGCGCATCAGAACAGGCGCCCGCCAATCGGCACCTCATGGCCGGGGCCGATCAGGACCACCTCGCCCGCCTCGTCGGGCACGCCCAGCACCAGCACCTCGGATTTCACCGGGCCGATCTGGCGCGGCGGGAAATTGACCACGCCCAGAACCTGACGGCCGACCAGTTCGTCGCATTCGTAATGCCGCGTGATCTGCGCGGAGGATCGTTTCTCGCCGATCCCGGGGCCGAAATCGACCCAGAGCCGGTAGGCCGGCTTGCGCGCCTCGGGGAAGGGTTCGGCGCGGGTGATGCGGCCGACACGGATGTCCACCTTCATGAAATCGTCGAAAGAGATCGTCATCCGCCCAGCTCCTTTCCACGGCGCACGGCGGCTGCCACCGCGCGTTTCATCAGGCCGGAGAACCCGGTCTGCGGCTCCATCAGCCCCTCCAGCGCCGCCGCCGTCGTTCCGCCCGGAGAGGTCACGTTGCGGCGCAGTTGCGCGGGGTCGTCGGGGCTTTCCTCGGCCAGGGCCCCCGCCCCGGCAACGGTGGCGCGCGCAAGTTGCAGCGCCATCGGCGCGGGCAGGCCCTCGGCCTCGGCCGCCGCGGCCAGCGTCTCGATCAGGTGAAACACATAGGCCGGACCCGAGCCCGACACCCCGGTGACCGCATCCATCTGGTGTTCGCCCTCAAGGCGGACGACCTGCCCGACCGCCGACAAAAGCGCCTCGGCCAGGTCAAGATCCGCGGGGCCCGAAGCGGCATTGCCGCAAAGCGCGGTGATCCCGCGTCCGATCGCGGCCGGGGTATTGGGCATCGCGCGCACCAGCCGCGTGCCTGCGCCAAGCGTGCCCTCATAGGCCGCGATCCGCGTGCCGGCCGCCACCGTGATGAACAGCGTCCCCGCCTGCGCAAGGGGCTGCAACACCGGCAGCGCCTCGGCCATCATCTGCGGCTTGACGGCGATCAGCGCCACGGCAGGCGCCTTCGGCACACCCGCATTGACATGAACGCCCGTGCCCCTCAGCCAGTCAGACGGGTTCGGGTCCAGCACCCAGACGGCATCGGGCGAAAGCCCCTGCCGCAGCCAGCGTTCCAGCATGGCCGACCCCATCTTGCCACAGCCCAGAATGACCAGGCCGCGTTTCGAAAGTTCTGAAAAATCCATCGCGTCCCCCTTCTTGCGGGGGCCAGACTATGCGCGGCCGTAGGCTTCGGCAATGGCGACATTCATCGCCGCCTCGGGGCTTTCCCCGCCCCGGCGGGCCAGTTGGACCGCCGGGTAGAGGCGTCCCCCCGCCGCCACGGCCGACCCGACCAGCCGGTCGATCTGTTCAGGGCCCGCCACATGCCCGCCCGACAGGACCAGCCCGTAGCGCCACACCATCAGCCGCTGTTCGGCCCAGAAGGTGAAGGCGCCCGTCCAGACCTGATCGTTCGCGCGGTTCAGCAGATCATACAGCGCCGCCTCGCGCTCCGCGGGCGGGTCCATCTCGAAGGTCGAGATCAGGCGCAGGGTCTCGTCCAGCGCGGACCATGCGAGCGTGATGGAATAGGTGCGCCACTGCCCCTCGACCGACATGGCGATCTGGTCGTCGGTCACGCGGTCGAAATCCCATTCGTGATGTTCGGCCAGGCTTTCGACGATGTCGATCGGATGTAGGTCTTCGGTCTGGAGGAAATCCTCGCTCAACGCCATGCCCGTTCTCCTGCCTGTCTGCGCCTTGGGTTGCAGCACCCCAATGGCTTGTCGCCCCTACAAGAAGAGGAGGTTTTCTGCCCTCTTCTTACTACATATGGTGGAGCCAAAGGCCGCTTCTGTAAAGCCCTTTCTGGCGGCCGGCAGGGCGGAGGGGCCAGTCATCCACAGGATTTTCGGGATGTGTCGCGGAATAAGGCTACCAGATATGGTGGCACAAAGGCGGCACCGGGTGATTCTGCCGGAAAACGAATCTTCGACAAAGGTGTTCTAGCGACGCGCCTCACAACCCCAACGGGAAGTCGGATTCACGAACCGGCCTTTTTAGACAGGTCGGCCTGCGCCATTCGTGCTTCACACCACAAAATGTGGATAGTCGATGTCACATTCGAAGCATTTTTGCGGCGGCAATATGTCGTCACATTGACTCCGACCGGGCAGTTGATAGGCTTTGGTTATCAAATTGTGAACGCGTAAATACTGTTGATTTTTATCCACTTAACCCCATTTCCGTGGGCCAATTGTCTTACGAACGGCAACAGACGGACCGCGAGAGCGGACAAAAGGGGAAAGCGGGTTCAAAACGGTTTGTCAGTATCGGCGGGGGGCCGAAGGGGGTTGGCATGGCAGGTGAAGTCGTCAAGATCAGTGCGACATCCAAGCGGGAGGGCGGACAGTCCGCCCCTTCCGAAAAACGCATCATCGTCACCGGCGGCGCGGGGTTCGTCGGATCGCATCTGTGCGACAGGCTGATTGCGCAAGGCCACAACATCTTGTGCGTCGACAACCTCGAGACCGGCCGCATGGCGAATATCGAGCATCTGACCGCCCATCCGCGGTTCGAATTCCGCCTGCACGACGTGATCGTGCCGTTGCAGGTTTCCGGCGATGTGCACGAAATCTACAACCTGGCCTGCCCGGCATCGCCGCCGAAATACCAGATCGACCCGATCCACACCTTCAAGACCTCGGTCGTGGGCGCGCTCAACCTTCTTGATCTCGCGCGCGAGAAAGAAGCGCGGATCCTTCAGGCCTCGACCTCGGAGGTCTATGGCGACCCCGAAATCTCGCCCCAGGTCGAGGATTACCGCGGTTCGGTGAACACCTTCGGCCCGCGCGCCTGCTATGACGAAGGCAAGCGCGGCGCTGAAACGCTGTTTCACGATTACAACGACCGCTACGGCGTGGTGACCAAGATCGCGCGGATCTTCAACACCTACGGTCCGCGGATGAACCCCGATGATGGGCGGGTCGTGTCGAACTTCATCATGCAGGCCCTGACCGGGCGGGACATCACGATTTACGGCAATGGCGCGCAGACCCGTTCGTTCTGCTATGTCGACGATCTGGTCGCGGGCCTCATCGCGCTGATGGCCACCCCGCCCGAGCGCGTCAGCCCCGTCAACCTGGGCAATCCGGGCGAATTCACCATTCTGGAACTGGCCCGTCTGGTGCTGGACAAGACCGGCGCGTCGTCAGGGCTTGTATTCGAAACCCTGCCGGTAGACGATCCGCGCCAGCGCCGCCCCGACATTTCCCGTGCGGCAGCGTGGCTGGGCTGGGCACCGACGGTTCCGCTCAGCGAAGGACTGGACCGGACTATCGCGCATTTCGCCCAGGAACTGCGCCAGAAGAAAGAGGCCCCTGCGCGGGTATCCTGATGCCACAAGCACGACGCATTCTTGTAACCGGCGGCGCCGGATTCATTGGCTCACACAGCTGCAAGGCCCTTGCCGAGGCGGGGGCCGTTCCCGTGGTGATCGACAACCTCTCGACCGGGCATGCCGACAATGTCCGCTGGGGCCCGCTGGTCGAGGCGGACCTGCGCGACCGTGAGGCCGTCCTGGCGGCGCTGAAGGCGCATGACATCCAGGGCATCCTGCATTTCGCGGCCTCGGCCTATGTGGGCGAATCCGTGGCCGATCCGCATGCCTATTACGACAATAACGTGGGCGGCATGATGTCGCTTCTGTCGGCCGCGCGCGAGGCGGGCGTCGATCAGATCGTGTTCTCGTCAAGCTGCGCGACCTATGGCACGCCCGCCGCCCTGCCGATCCACGAGGACATGCCGCAGGCGCCGATCAACCCCTATGGCCGCACCAAGCTGGTCTGCGAATGGATGCTGCGCGATTACGCGCCGGCCTACGGGATGCGCCATGTCGCGCTGCGCTATTTCAACGCGGCCGGCGCCGATCCCGGCGGCGCGCTTGGCGAACGTCACACGCCCGAAACCCACCTTCTGCCGCTGACCCTTCTGGCGGCGGCGGGGCTTCGCCCTGCCCTTCAGGTCTTCGGCACCGATTATCCCACCCCCGACGGCACCTGCATCCGTGATTATATCCACGTAGCCGATCTGGCGCGTGCGCATGTGATGGCGCTGGATTACCTGGCAAAGGGAGGCGACAGCGTCGCGCTGAACCTTGGCACCGGCCAGGGCCAGTCCGTGCGCGAGATCATCGCCGCGGTCGAGCGTGTGACCGGCCTGCCCGTTCCCGTGACCGAGGCGCCGCGCCGCGACGGCGACCCGCCCGAACTGACGGCCGATCCCGCCCGCGCCGCGCAGGTTCTGGGCTTTCGCGCCGAGTTCACCGATATAGACACGATCGTGGCCCACGCGGCCCCCTGGTTCGTCGGCCCCCTGCCCGACGCCGAGCCCGACGATGCGCGCCGCGGCTGATCCGGACCGGCCTGTCTATCTTGCACCTATCCTGCAAGGCGGCCGGGCCTTCAAATATACTGTGCTTGGGGTGCTCTGGGCTATCGGAACGGGATATTTCTGGGGTTGGTGGTTACAGCCGGGGCATATCCTCAATCCCTATGCCTATTGGGCGGCCACGTTGGCGCTGATCTGGCTTTATGCCATGCAGTTCTATTTCATGACCGTGTTCCTGATGGCGCAGCGCTCGGTCGCGCCGCTGCCCGAGCCGGGCCGCTGGCGCGTGGCGATGATCGTCACCAAGACCCCGTCAGAGCCTTTCGAGGTGCTTCGCCACACGCTTCAGGCGATGCTGGCGCAGGACTATCCCCATGACACCTGGCTGGCCGACGAAGACCCCCAGCCCGAGACTGAGGCCTGGTGCGCCGCGCATGGCGTGCGGATCTCGTCGCGCAAAGGCGTGGCGGAATACCACCGCGCCGAATGGCCGCGCCGTACCCGCTGCAAGGAAGGCAACCTTGCCTATTTCTACGATCACTGGGGCTATCGCGATTACGATATCGTCTCGCAGCTCGATGCCGATCACGTTCCCCAGCCGGGCTATCTGCGCGAGGTTCTGCGGCCCTTCGCCGATCCCGGCGTGGGATATGTCACCGCGCCTTCGATCTGTTCGGCCAATGCGGGGCAAAGCTGGGCCGCGCGCACCCGGCTTTATTCCGAAGCCGCGTTCCACGGCGTTTTCCAGTCCGGCTATACCGGCGCGCTTGCCCCGATGTGCATCGGTTCGCATTACGCCGTGCGCACCGCCGCGCTGAAAGAGGTCGGCGGGCTTGGCCCCGAACTGGCCGAGGACCATTCGACCACGATGCTGATGAATGCGGGGGGCTGGCGGGGCGTGCATGCGATCGACGCGATCGCCTATGGCGACGGGCCGGCCAATGTGGCCGACCTTGCCACGCAGGAATTCCAGTGGTCGCGCAGCCTGCTGTCGCTGTTCCTGCGCTATACGCCCCGGTATCTGCCGAAACTTCCGCTGCGGCTGAAATTCCTCTTCGTGCTGTGCCAGCTTTGGTATCCGATCTTCGCGGCGGTGATCGGGATGATGTTCGTGATGCCGATCGCGGCGATCCTGTTCGACATCCGCTTTGCCGATGTCACCTATCCGGGCTTCATCGGGCATTCGCTGCCTGCCGTCACGGCGATGATCGTCTTCGCCTACTCCCTGCGCCGGGACGGCTTTTTCCGGCCGCGCGACGCGCATGTCATCGCGTGGGAACATGCGCTGTTTCTTGCGCTGAAATGGCCCTGGGTGTTCTGGGGCTGCGCGATGGCCATCCGCGACCGGATCACCGGAAAATTCGTGGATTTCCGCATTACCCCGAAGGGTGCGGCGGCCCGGCACAGCCTGCCATGGCGCATCGTCGCAGTCTATGCGGGCTTTGCCGCCTTCCTGCTTTTGCCGGTCCTACTGGTGGGGGGTGTGACAGAGGCGCGCGGTTTCTATCTTCTCTCTGTTTTTAACGCGCTTCTCTACACAATTGTTGTGGGGGTGATCGTGTTGCGTCGCCTTTGGGACAACGGCGCCGGTTGGCAGGGGCAAAAGCGTGCGGCCATCGGCCAGATCGGAGTGTTCGTCATGCTGGTGGCCCTGCTGATCGGCGCGGTGGGCCTGCGCGGCAAGGAAAGCCTGCACGCCCTCTTGGTGGGGCTGGAGCCTTTCGGCCTTTCAAGGGTGGAATATGCGGCCTCGGGGGCGGGCAGCAAAAAGACGGGCGAGGTCAGATTTAGATTTGACCCGCATTGGAACTGAACCGTGCGCAAGGCACGACATTGGGCAAGCAAGGAGACTGGATCATGAAGGGAATTGACCAGAAAAACCGAAACGGCCATGGCCGGAAGGGGCTGGCGGCGGCACTGACGGCCGCAATCATCCTGGCGACGGGTGCGGGAATTGCCGCGCCACCGGGCGAGGTGCCCTTCGGCGTTTACGATCCCGACGGGGATTTCGCGCGCGACACCGAAGTGGTCATCGAGCATCTTTTCCTGCCGTGGGAAGATGTCTACCTTCCCTCGCTGAACGATGCCGATGCCTATGCCCAGGAACGCAACCGCGCGCTTCTTGTGACGCTGGAGCCGTGGACCTGGTCGCGCAGCGAACGCAACACCGCGCGCTACCTGCGCAACGGCATCTCCTCGGGGGAATATGACGCGAACGTCGCCGCCGTGTGCAACGTGCTGGCCACGTTGAAAAGCCCCGTCACGCTGCGTTGGGGCCACGAAATGGATGATGACAACGGCCAGTTCATCTGGGCCGGCTGGGAGCCCCAGGATTACATCGCGGCCTATCACCATGTGGTCGACCTTTGCCGCAAATCCGCCCCCCAGATCACCGTGATGTGGTCGCCGCTGGGGGATGAGGGCATGCAGGACTATTATCCCGGCGACGAATATGTCGACCTGGTGGGCGTTTCGGTCTTTGGCCTGCAAGCCTGGGATCAGGCCAAATACGGCCATGACCGCACCTTCGACGAGATCTTCGCCCCCCGCTATGAACGCGCGGCCGCCTTCGGAAAACCCGTCGTGGTAGCCGAGCTTGGCTATGTCGGCGATGCGGATTATGTAGCGATGTGGGAGAATTCGGTCCGGCAGGTCAAGCCCGAATACCCGGCGCTTGTGGGCATTTCCTACTTCAACCAACTTGAGGTTTACCCCTGGCCCGAGGGATTCGGCACGCCCGACTGGCGGGTCAAGAACCAGATTCTGGAGTGATCCGCGCCTATTGATCACAAGGCGGCAACAATCCGCCTGCGCGAGTGATGATTGCAACATCCTGCTTTCATTAATTATTATGGGCCGCCCACGAAAATCGCGGGCGGCCCATAAAACTTCGCATTTTTGCCGCAGTTGCACATTAGCCATCGGGAAACATAGTCTGCGTCAAACCTGAAAGATGCCCACGGAAATTCAAGAGCCCCCTGCCCGGGCACTCCCTGTGGTTGCATGCCGAAATGCGAGGAACAAGAAATGACGAACGTAAAAGCCCGTGGCCGCCGCGCGCTCAAAGGTATCATTCTGTTCTCCGCCATCAGCATCGGCGCCTCGGGCGCAGCGCTCGCCCAGGGCGGCTTCGCCGAGCTACGGACGCTTCCGATGTTGGCCTCGAGCGTTGCCGGAAAAGGCACCGCCACCTTCGACTGGCTGGCAAAGCGCGGCAAGCTGAGCAACGCTGCCGCGACAACACCCGCGAAGCCCAAGGCGCCGACACGCACGCTTGGCAAAGGGCGCTACGTCTGCTCGCCCGCTGGGTTCGGACGCAAGTCGCGCTGCTATTCCCGCTGAGGACAGGCGGCCACGCTGCCTTGCATGGAGCTTCGCCGAATGGCCGGGATGCAGCGCGCAGCCCGGTCTTTTCATTTTCCGGCGCCGAAGCTGCGACAGGTTCCACATGACGCCGACAGAATTATCGTCTTCCAACATTTCCGAGTCTGCCCGGCAAGACAAGCTAACGGCTGATCGCCATCACCGCGCTGCCGCCCAGAAGGCACGATCCGCCCGCAACCCCCATGCGCCGGCGCGCCCGTGCAGATCGCAGCCGCCCCCCGATCCGCACCGCAAGACAGGCATAGCCCCCAAGCACCCCCGCGACGATCATCGAAGATGTCGCCATGAGGATAAGAAATTGCGGCAGTTGCGGGGCGCCGGGATCCATGAACTGCGCCAGAAATGCCATGTAGAACATGATCGCCTTGGGATTGAGCACCCCGGTCAGGAACCCCGCCCGCAGGCTGCCCCGTGCCGGTGATGCGTCCGGCGTGCCGGCCTGCCCGGCCGCCCGGATCTGCGCGATCCCGAGCCATGCCATATAGGCCACCCCCGCCCAGTTGAGTGCATGGAACGCGCTGCCGGAAACCGACAGGATCAGCCCCAGCCCCAGATATGAGGTGACCATGACCACCACCCCTCCGGCCAGATCCCCGACGATGCAGGCAAGGGCGGCCCGCCGCCCCCGCGCTAGGGATTGCCCCACGACCATCAGGACGCTTGGCCCGGGCACGGCCGAGATCACGACATAGGCCAGAACATAGGCCGCCCAGCTTTCGAAACCCATTGCGCCGATGCCCCCCCTCTTCCCGCATGTCCGCTCATCCAAGCCCGCGCGCCGAGAAATGACAAGACATGGTGAAGGGGCTCTGGCTGGCGGCGCAGAGCCGGGATCGCCGCGCCTATCAGACAGGTTTGCCCCTTGCCGGCCTTGCCGCGCCCATTCCCGAGCCAGGCGGCCGGCCGTGCAAGGCACGGCGAAAGTCGGCCGGGGGTCCGCTTTGGGCAATGCTGCGCAGTTGACGGATGTCGGTTATAGGAAGGACTGGCAAGATAACGCGACTTCATGCCTTGGGGGGAATGACATGCCTACGATCACGGCATTCAAGGCCTCGCCCGACAAAGGCGCAGGGCTGGCGCGCGACATGCGTGTCCGGTGGGCGCTGGAAGAGGTGGGGCAGCCTTACGACGTGCGCCTGGTGACGTTTGAAGAGATGAAGCAACCGGCGCATCTTGCGCTTCAGCCGTTCGGGCAGATACCGACCTTCGAGGGTGAGGGCATCTGTCTGTTCGAGTCGGGGGCCATCGTCCTTCATATCGCGGAACGTCACGATGGCCTTCTGCCCAAAGGCGAAGCCGCGCGCGCCAGGGCAACAAGCTGGATCTTCGCCGCGCTGAACACTGTCGAGCCGCCAATCGCGGAGCGCGAGTATGTGACGTATTTCGAAGCGGACAAGAGCTGGCAGGCAGAGCGCTTCGCCATGGTGGACGCGCGTATCAGGATACGGTTGGATCAGCTTGCCACCGCGTTTGGCGACGCGGAATGGCTGGTCGGCGCTTTCAGCGCCGCCGACATTCTCATGGTCCATGCGCTCCGCCGGCTGGAAGGCTCGGGGCTGCTCGAGGCGTATCCGGTGTTCATGGACTACATCGCCCGCGCCGAGGCCCGGCCCGCCTACAAGCGCGCATTCGCCGCGCAATACGAGGTTTTTCGGAACGCGACATCCTCGTGAACGCGGATGGTCCTGCCAGACGCGCATCCGTCCGCGCTGCTGACGCCCATGCCCGATGCGGCGCAGGCCGTTTCAACGCCGATGGCCCCCGTCAGAGGCAGTGTCTGTGGCGAAAGGGAAGGCTATGCGGTGTTTTTCAGAGACGGTTTGGTGGAGCAGAGGGGGATCGAACCCCTGA
>CALMEG010000108.1 GCA_937863185.1 uncultured Paracoccaceae bacterium
AATGCCGCGCTGGACGAGGCCGCGATCAAGGCCGTGCGGGCGGCGGGCCGGTTTCCCGCCGCACCAAAGGGCCTGGGCGAGGCGAGCTATTCGTTTACCCTGCCCATGCGGTTTGCTCGCTGAACAGGGGCGCCGCGCCCGACACGATCGATCTGGCGCGGCTGTCGTTCAGGTCTGTTTCGACGCGGCGTGGCGGGCGAAATTATCAAGGATCGCCTGCCAGCCGTCGCGCTGCTGTTCGGACGAATGCTCAGTTTCGGGATCGAAGGTCACACGTATGGATATGCCGTTTTCCGCGGAACTGAATTAGACCACGGCCTCGCGCCCGCCGAATGTATAGGCAATGGGCTCATGCGGGACGATTGCGGTGTAGGTGCCCTCGAAATCGAAGCCCATGCCGCCATCCCGTGCCTCCATCCGTGACACGAACTTACTGCCTTCGCGCAGGTCCACCGATGCCGAAGGGCGGTGCCAGTCATCCGATGCAACATTCCAGTGCGTGATGTCTCCGGGCGTCGTGTATGCCTGCCATGTCACCGTGACCGGGGCTGCAACAATGGTTTCCACCGCGATTTGCTTGCCGGGCATCGCGTCCCCTCCTCGCTGCAATCCGGAGGGAAGAATAGCATGTCCGGGTGCAGCCGTCGGCACCTGTCGCGCCCCGCCACCGCGTCGCTCATAGCCAGCCCTGCCGGTTTGACCATGGCGGTGCAATCTGTTCATCTGGCTCGCATGCTGGCCCGGTCGCTGACCGGGCGTTCGGGGCAGGAAAGCGGACGTGACAGGATTTCTACCCGCAATCTGGTGGCCGACCAAGGCGCGGGCCGGGCGATTGCCGATGGCTGTGCTGGGCGTGGCGCTGGTGTTCTGCGTGCCTGCGCGCGCCGAGCAGATCTTGCGTATCGGGGTGTTGGACTACCTGGGTTCGGAACATTCCCTGAGCCATTGGGACGCCACGGAAAGGGCGCTGGATGCCGCGCTGCCGGATCATGATTTCCGTTTCGAGGCGCTGGATATCCATCGCCTGGAAACGGCGCTTTCCGATGGTGAGCTGGATTTTGTGCTGACCAATCCCGGCAATTATGCCGAACTGGAATATCGCTATCGTATCAGCCGTATCGCCACGATCGAGGATGACCAGCCCGTCGCCTCGACATTGGTGACAGCCGGAGGGCTGCGAGATCTTGCCGATCTTTCGGGCCGGCGCCTTGCCATCATCGCGCCAGAGGCCTTTGGGGGGTTCCAGCTGATCTGGTCCGAGATGGTCGATGTCGATACCGCGCTTCCGGGTAAGGTCGATCTGGTCGTGACCGGCTATCCGATGCAGGCGGCGGCTCGGGCGGTGCTTGACGGTCAGGCCGACGCGGCGGTTCTGCGCGCCTGTACGCTGGAGGAATTGCAGCGCGTCGATCCCGCCCGTTACGGGGCACTGCACGCCTTCGCGCTGCGCCCGTCCGCGGATACGTCATGCGCGGTCTCAAGCCCGGTCTATCCCGGCTGGCCCTTTGCCAAGACATCCCGCACGCCCCCGGAACTGGCAAAACAGGTGGCAGTGGCGCTTTTGCAGATGCAAGAGGGCAACCGCTGGACCGTGCCGCTGGATTACCAGCCCGTGCACGACCTGCTGCGCAAGCTTCAGATCGGGCCTTATGCGCGCACCGGCCCGGTATCCTTGCGCGAATTCATCGCCGATTACCGGGACTGGCTGATCGGGCTTGGCTTTGCTCTTGCCTTCTGGGCGCTTTATTCTGTGCGGATCGAGACATTGGTGCGCCGCCGAACCCGCGCGCTGAACGAAGCGAATGCCCGCCTTGTCGAAGAGATGGCCGAGCGGCAGCGCGCGGAAGAGGCCGACCGACTGCACCGGCGCGAACTCGACCATGTGGCGCGGTTGTCGATCCTGGGCGAGATGGCCTCGTCCATTGCCCATGAACTGAACCAGCCGCTCAGCGCGATCTCGAACTACGCGCAGGGCTGTCTCGTGCGGCTGAAGGCGGGGCGCTTTACCCCCGAGGACATGGAACGCGCCTCGGGCGAGATCGCTGCGCAGGCCGGGCGCGCAGCGACGGTGATCCGGCGCATCCGTGCCTTCGTGCGCAAGCGAGAAAGCCAGATGGCGCCCATGGCGCTGTGTGATCTGCTTGAAGAATGCGCCGCGCTCTATTACGCACCGGCGCATCGTTCCGGGATCGAGGTTCAGGTTACCTGCGACCCCGATCTGCCGCTTGTCATGGCCGACAAGGTGCAACTGACACAGGTCTTGCTGAACATCGTGCAGAACGCTTTCGATGCGATGGGCGAAACCCCGCCCGAGGATCGCTGCGTGACGATCCAGGCCACCCGGCGTGCCGATCCCGCCGAGGGCGCGGGAGTATGCCTTTCGGTACGCGATTGGGGGCAGGGTATGGACAGCGCTGCGATGGACCACTTTGCCGAGGCCTTCTATACCACCAAGGCCGAGGGGATTGGGCTGGGGCTGGCACTGTCCCGCTCTATCGTCGAGGCGCATGGCGGCTGGATGCGGGCGGAAACGCCCCGCGATGGTCCGGGTTTGCGGGTGGTGATCTGGCTGCCGGAAAGGGTGCAGGCATGAGCGAAAAGGCCGTGATCCATATCGTCGATGACGACCGTGCCGCGCGCGAGGGGCTTGGGTTCCTGCTCTCGTCGTTGGGGCTTGAGACGCGCGATCATGCAAGCGCGGCCGATCTTCTGAACCGGCTGGGCGATCAGACGGTGGGCTGCATTCTGGCCGATGTCCGCATGCCCGGCATGACCGGGCTTGAGCTTCTGGACGAGCTGGGCCGCCGCGGCTGTCCCTTGCCCGTCATCATGATTACCGGCCATGGCGATGTGCCGATGGCGGTGCGCGCGATGCGTGCGGGAGCGATGGATTTCTTCGAAAAGCCCGTGAACGGAATGGCGTTGGTGGGCCGCATCAACGAGGCCCTCGCGCAGAGCCGTGCCCGTGCCGGGGCCGAGCGCGAGCGTGCCGCGCTGGCTCGCCGCATCGAAAGCCTGACCACGCGCGAGGCAGAGGTCGCGCGCGCCGTTCTGGCCGGGCGGCTGAACAAGCAGATCGCGGCCGATCTGGGGATCAGCCAGAAGACGGTCGAGATCCACCGCCATAACGTTATGGACAAGATGACCGCCACCAGCGCTGCCGATCTGGTGCGGCTGCTGGTGGCGGCTGGATGGGTTGCCGACTAAGGTACCCTACTTGCCTGCTACTGCTGTGAAATGCGCCACCGGCACCGGTTTGCAGGCCAGATCCTCAAGCGGTGCGGTGCGTTCGTTCTCGCAGCTGTCCTGCGTCATCAGCTTGTTGGCCTTCTCGATCGCCACTTCGACGACACCGAAGGTGCGGCCCCCCCTGTCGCGGGGGTCGATCTCGCAGGCCTGTTGGAAGAACCGCAGCGCCCGCACCAACTCACAGGATGTCGCTGCTCCGACCTTCTCGTCGTCGAATTCGATGCCGTCGGGCAGCCGGATCATCGGGTTTGTCGCGATATCGTGCAGTTGGCCAAGGAACACCATGTATTCGCTGAATGCCCAGGGCCGGTAGTTGCTGTAATAGACCGCATTCTCGAAGAAAGGCTTGCGCCGCTCGAAATCCCAGAAACCGTTCACGGCGCTGTCGAAGTGGCTGCCCAGCAGCCAGACATCGCCGCGATAGGCCGAAAGCTCCAGCGTCTCGCGCCAGAGGTCGAGCAATTCTGCCGGGGCCGCCTGCAAATCCCCCGCATATCCTTTTGCAGCAGGTCTTCGGCCAGCGACAGAAGGGTGCTGCTGTCCTGCGGCGAGTGGAGCAGGCGCACACGTTGGGCCTGCTCTGCCTTCACCATCATCTCGTCGTAGAAATCCGTTTGCCCGAACTGGGTTGCGATGACGCTCAGGGTGAATGCGTTGGTGTCACCGCCCTGCGCCCGCACGATCCGCATGGCTTCCCGTGCCGCTTCGGGTCGGTCGCCCCATTCGTTCAAGTAGGCGTGGAGGCGGGCATAGCCGAGAAACTCCTCGTCGCGTTTCTCAAGCAGTTTCAGCGCCGCGAAACGCAGATTCCCATACAGGTCCAGCCAGAAGACCGTGTCGATCATGCACAGGTCCTCGCTGTAGTCGGGGATCTTTGAGGCGGCGCCCGCACAAAGCCCGGCGATTTCGGCAAGGCTGCCTCCCCAGCTTGGATCCAGCGCCTCAAGCCCAAGAAGCAGGGCGTAACGCCCCGGCGCGACATCAAGCGCCCGGTTGACCAGAAACACGACGGAATGGTCATTGGCCCCTGACCGGCGCAGCCGCAGCAATGTGTCGATCGCGGGCAGGAAATCCCCCCCTGTTTTCAAATGCCAGTTCGGCCATTTCCTGCGCGGTCGAGCTCGGCCGCGTAGTGGGTCGCGGCATAGGGCGAGACATAGCGCCGAATGGCTGTACCGCGGAAATCGTGGACGCGTTGGTAGTGCTGCGCGGCCAATGCCGTCGCGGCATAGGGCGAGCCGGGAACCGCCGCGAGCCATGCGCCGCCTTGTTTCAGCCGGTCGCGGTGCGTGACGGCGAAAAGTGTCCTGTAGGTCGCGCGCAGCGGCTTGAAATCGCGCGTCTCGACGGCCTTGCGATGGGCTTCGGCCAGGATCTGCTCGAGACGCGTATAATCCGAGGCATCGAGTGCGCCACTGACGTCGGAGATCAGCCGCTCATTTGCGGTGGCGATCGGGCCGGCGGTCTGGGCAAGGGAGCTTCCGCCGGGGGCAAGGGCGATCAGGCACAGGGCAACAAGGCCCGAAAAGATGAAACGGCGCAGGACCTTCTCCGATAGCGCGAACATTTGTCACTAGGATTTCGCCTGAATTGTGTTCTTCGGGACGGAAGGCGCGGTTGCGGCGGGATGTCGCGGCCGGGGTAGCGAAATTTAGGGGTTTACCCCTAAGCCCCTCGGGTTTCCTCCAATATCGCCTCTTTCCATGCGGGCTTAGTCTTAGGCCGAGCCACAAGAAAGGATCAGCCAATGGACACGACCCGCCGCGGCTTTCTGGGCGCGCTTGGCAAGGTGACCATCGGTGCCGCCGCTTCGGCGGCCGGTGCCAGCCAGTCCGCCGAAGCCGCCCCTGCCGGCCAGGCCCCGCATTGGGGAATGGTCGTCGATCTGCGCAAATGTATCGGATGTCAGGCCTGCACGGTTGCCTGCATCATGGAAAACGATGTCCCGGACGATGCTTTCCGCACCCATGTTTCGGTCTATGAACTGGTCAGGGATGGGCAGGATCCGGCCATGGTCATGCTGCCGCGGCTTTGCAACCATTGCGAAAACCCGCCCTGCGTGCCGGTCTGTCCCGTCGAGGCGACGTTCAAGGCCGAAAGCGGCGAGGTTCTGGTCGATGCGTCGAAATGCGTGGGCTGCGCCTATTGCGTCCAGGCCTGCCCCTATGACGCGCGCTTCATCAACCATGAGACCCAGGTCGCCGACAAGTGCACCTTCTGCTTCCACCGCACGCAGGTGGGGCTGCTGCCCGCCTGCGTCGAGACCTGCGTGGGCGGTGCGCGCAATTTTGGCGACCTGAACGATCCCGACAGCGCAGTTTCGCGGATGCTGACAGAAAACGAGGTCTCGGTGCTGCGGCCCGAGATGCATACCAATCCCAATGTCTATTACATCGGTCTGGACGATGTGCTTGACGGGCGCGTGGCCGGAGAGGCCGCCTATCGCCCTGCCGCCATGGCCGAGACCCGCCACGGGGAGGGCGCGTGATGCAGGTGCAGATCCATGAGCTTGTCGGCACGGTCCACGAGGCAGCCTGGCTGCCTTGGGCGGTGCAGTATTTCTTCTTGATCGCCGTTTCGACGGCGGCGCTTTTGCTGGCGCTGCCGGGCTTCGTTTCGGGGCGCGAAGATGCGCTGCCGCGGGCCCGGCGGGGGCTGATCGTGGCGGTCACCACCGGGATTGCGGCGCCGATCGCGCTTCTGGCCGATTTGCACCAGCCGTTCCGTTTCTGGGAATTCTACGCGTTTACCAACCCGACCTCCTGGATGGCCTGGGGGGCATGGGTCGTGCCGGCCTATGTCGGACTTCTGCTTGGCTTTGCATGGGCCGTTCATCGCCCACTCTTCCATATCCGGGGGCAGGAAACCTGGCGTCTGGCGTGGTTGTTCCGCGTTCTCAGCCTTGGGGGCGCGGCCAATGGCTTTGCCCGGTATCTGGGGGTCGGCGCTGCCGTCGCGGCATTGGGTATTCTGGCCTATACCGGGATGGAGGTTGCCATCGTGCGGGCACGCCCGCTGTGGAACACGCCTTTCCTTCCGCTGCAATTTGCCGCGACCGGATTTGTAGGCGCGCTTGGGGTCATGCTGGTGCTGGAGCGTGTTCTGGGCCATGAGGCACGGCTCGAAGCGCAACTGAACCGTTATCTGGCGATCGCGCTTGCGGCGGTGGCGGTGTTGGGGGCGGCATGGCTTGGGCTGGCATTGTCAGGGCTTTCGCCGCGCCATGCCGACGCGCTGGCATCTGTCGCGGGGTTCCCGGTCTGGCACCGGATCGCGCTTTGGGGGGCGGCTTCGGTCGCGGTGCCGATGGTGATCGCGCTCGTCATGCCGCGCGGCACGGGCTGGTTCACGGGACTGGTCGCGATCCATGCGGCATGGATGTTCCGCTGGACCGTCTTCATGGGCGGACAAGCGGTGCCCAAGGTGGGTTCGGGCCTTTACGACGCACTTTTGCCGGGCGGGATTGCAGGATTGATGGGGGTGATCGGCACCTTCGGGCTCTGGCTCTTCTTGCTGATCGTCTACACCACCTTCATCCCCTGGACCGAGGCCATGGCCCCGCGGCGCAGCCTGCCTGCCGCCCGTCCTGTCAGCTCATTCTGAGGAGATCAAAAGATGTCCACTCGTCGCAATATTCTCAAGGGCGCAGCTGCCGTGGGGGCATTGGCCACCTTCGGTGCGGGCTATGCCGAAACGGCAAGGAAACTGGCCCGCGGAAAATGGGCCGGTGCCGTGCCGGACGCCGCGTTGACCGGCAATTCGGTGGCCGCGGAATTCTCGGTCGATCCCGAAACCGGCGATCTTGGGCTCAATCCCGATCAGCGGGTTTGCTACACGATGTGCATCGGCTGCACGACGATGTGCGGCGTGCGGGTACGGGTCGACCAGAAAACCAACAAGGTGTTGCGTGTGGCGGGCAATCCGTATTCGCCGCTCAGCACCGATCCCGCACTGCCCTATGAAACCCCGGTGCGCGACAGCTTCCGCGCCATTGCCCATGCCGGACAGGGCGACGGCCAACTTTACCGCTCGACCGCCTGCGGGCGGGGCCACGCGCTGCTCCAGCAACTCGACAATCCGCGCAGGGTTCTGCAACCACTCAAGCGGG
>CALMEG010000109.1 GCA_937863185.1 uncultured Paracoccaceae bacterium
AGATTTCATCGGCGGTGCTGCAAGCGTTTCCCTCCCTCCTGGCCCCGGGGGGAGGGGAGGACGCCGTCATGATTCCGCCGTAGTTGCGCATCAACAGGCTCGAGTCGAGCTTGTCGACCAGGTCCAGCGTCGCCCCGACCACGATCAGGATGCCCGTACCCCCGAGGAACTGGGCGACGATGAAATCGACCCCGCCAAAACGGGCCTGCGCCGCCGAAACGATCGTATCGGCCATCTCGGGGCTGGCCACGTCGCCGGCCAGCAGGGCCACCCGGCCCGACCCGCCCAGATCCTTGCCAAGCGCCTCAAGCGCCCCGGCATCGAGATCGGCCAGAACGAGGTTCGCCCCCGCATCGTGAAACAGCGCGGCCACGGCCCGGCCGATCCCCCCGGTTGCTCCGGTCAGCACAAGCGTCCTGCCTGCAAAGTCGAAATTCATGGCGTCATTCCTTGTTGAAGATCCGGCCGGTAGGCGGCGATGTCGTCATAGGAAACCAGTTCGAGAACATGGCCCTCGGGGTCGTGCAGGAAGGCAAGGTAGATGCCGGGACGCACCTCCACGGGGTGGGGGCCGGTCAGGCTGCGCGCACCGGCGCCAAGCGCCCGTTGCAGGACCGGGGCGATGTCGTCGACGATAAAGGTCAGGTAGCTTGCCCGCGGCCGCCCGAGGATGAACGCCTCATCCGTGGCATCCGCGACAGGCGGCCCCGAGGTCGCAAGCAGCTTGAGGCGTTCTCCGTTCGGGGTTTGCAGGCGCACGACCGTGTAGCCCTCGGCGCAAAGTGCCGCCTCGCGCGCCTTTTCCGCCGGAACCCGGAACTCCGCGACGAAGGCGAAACCAAGTGCGGTCTCGTAGAACGTGCGCATCCTTGCAAGGTCGCGCACCGCAAGCCCCACTTCCATTGGTGCCGTCATCTGCATCCGGTTTCTCCTTCCTGCCTGCTGTCTCAGCCCCGCGCGTCCTGCAGCACCAGATCGGCACCCCTGTCCGCAATCATCATCACCGCCGCCTGCGTGTTGCCCGACACCATCTCGGGCATCACCGATGCGTCGATCACCCGCAGCCCGCGAACCCCGCGCACCCGCAGCGCCGGATCGACCACCGCGCCGTCGTCGCCGCCCATGCGGCAGGTGCCCGCCGTGTGGTAAATGGTCTGCCCGTTGGCACGGGCGAATTGCAGCCAGTCCGCATCGCTCCGGCATTCCGGGCCGGGGCTCATCTCGTGCACGCGGTAGCGATCCATCGGGGCCTGCTCCACCACGCGGCGGCCGATCTTCATGCCCTCGACGATTGCCCTGCGGTCTTCGTCGGTGGACAGGAAATTCGGCCGGATCGCGGGCTGCACGGCCGGATCGGGGCAGGTGACATGGATGGTGCCGCGGGACTCGGGCCGCAACTGCGTCACACCCAGCGTCATTCCAGGGAAACGGTCCAGCTTGCGTTCCGCCGCATTGGCATAGCTTGCATGCATGAAGAAGAACTGCACGTCGGGGCCATCCAGCCCGTCGCGCGTGCGCACGAACCCATGTGCAAGCCCGGTGCCGAAGGTCAGCACGCCCTTGCGCGTCAGGGCGTATTGCGCCACCGCCCGCAGCAGGCGCCAGCCGCGCGTTTCCTCGTTCAGGGTTTCGGGCAGGCGCACGCGCCAGTTCATGCGGGTGCAGAAGTGATCGAGGTAATTCTCGCCCACCTGCGGCAATGCATGGCGTAGCTCGATACCGGCCCGGCGCAGCACCTCGGGGGCGCCGATGCCCGACAACTCCAGCAGTTGCGGCGATTGCACCGCGCCGGCGGCAAGGATCACCTCGCGGCGCGCGCCGATACGCAGCTTTTGCCCCCCGCGCAGGGCCGAAACCCCGGTCGCGCGGCCCTCGGCAAAGGTCAGGCCGGTCACGAACACGCCGGTCCTGACCGACAGGTTCGGGCGGCCCCGCGCGGGCGCAAGCCAGGCGGCCTCGGCGCTGACCCGCCGCCCGTCCTTCTGATTGACCTGATAATAGCCGAAACCGTCCTGCGCGGCGCCGTTGTAATCGGGATTGCGCGGGTATCCCGCCGCCGCGCCGGCCGCAATGAAGGCCTCGGCGATGCCGGGGCGTTCCTGCACTTCGCACAGGGGCAATGGCCCTGCATCGCCGCGCAGCCCGTCGGGATCGGGGCCGGCATAGGCTTCCAGCCGGCGGAAAACGGGCTCGATATCGGAAAAGCCCCAGCCGGTACAGCCGCGCTGCGCCCACCGGTCGTAATCCTGCGGCTGACCGCGGACATAGATCATGCCGTTGATCAGGGTCGAACCGCCCAGCCCCTTGCCGCGCGGCACGGCAATTTCGCGCATGCCGGTCGCCGCTTCGGGTTCGGTGTGAAAGCCCCAGTTGTAGCGCGGGTTGGTCAGCAGCTTGTAAAAGCCCGCCGGAATGACGGTCCAGGGGCTGCGGGCCTCGCCGCCCGCTTCGAGAAGGGCAACGGTATGGCGCCCACCGGCGCTGAGCCGTTCGGCCAGGATACACCCCGCGGTGCCGCCGCCGACGATGACGAAATCGAAGACCTCTTCGGGATTGTCGGCCCTGCTCATTTCTGTGCGTCCTTTCCGTCCGGCACCGGCACCGCCTTGCCGGGATTGAGCACCCCCCGCGGATCGAGCGCGCGCTTCACCCGCGTGACCAGCGCACGTTCGGGCGCGGGGCGCAGCCTTTCCCATTCGCCCAGGCGATACTGGCCCAGCCCGTGTTCCGCCGAGATCGACCCGCCTTCCCCTGCCACCAGGTCGTGCACTGCGCGCATCACCGGCTCGGCCGCGCAGTCCGGCGGCAGGAGCACGTTCACATGAAGATTCCCATCCCCCAGATGCCCGAAGATATTGGGGCGGGCCTCCGGCGCGATCCGCGCCAGTTCTGCGGCAAAGCGCGACAGAAAGCGCGGCATGGCGCGCAGCGGAACCGAAACGTCGTGCTTGATGCTGCGCCCCTCGCGGGCCTCGGCCTCGGTGACATGTTCGCGCAAGGCCCAAAGCCCATCGGCCTGTGCCTCCGACGCCGCGATCACGCCATCGCTGGCCCAGCCCTCGGTAAAGGCATGTTCCATCAACGCCTCGGCCGCCGCGTGCAAGCCGGGCAGGGTCGAGGCCGCCTCGATCAGCAGATACCATTCCCCGCCAGCGACCGGCGGGGTCAGCGAGAAATGCCGCGCGACAAGATCCAGCGAGGGGGCCGAGATCAGCTCGAACGCGCTCAGCGCCTCGCCAATCGTGCTGAGCGCGTGGTCGAAAAGGGTCAGCGCCGCAGGAAGTTCCGGCACCGAGATCAGCGCCACCATGCGCCGGGTCGGCCGGGGAACAAGGCGCAGCACGGCCGCCGTCACGATACCGAGCGAACCTTCCGTGCCGATGAAGAGCTGCTTCCAGTCCTGCCCGGCATTGTCCTTGCGCAGGCGGCGCAATCCGTTCACCACCGTGCCGTCCGCCAGGACGACCTCTAGGCCCAGCACAAGATCCCGCGTCATGCCATAGCGCAGGACGTTCACGCCGCCCGCATTGGTCGAGACGATTCCGCCGATCGTCGCGCTGCCCTCAGCCGCGATGCTGACGGGCAAAAGCCGCCCCGCCCCGGCCACGGCTTCGCGCACGGTCTGAAGGATGGCCCCCGCCTCGACCTCGACGCTCAGCCCGGTCGGGTCGATGTCGCGTATCGCGGCCATCCGCGACAGGCTCAGCACAACCTGCAACCCGCCCGCGTCCGGTGTCGCCCCGCCGGCAAGGCCGGTATTACCCCCTTGCGGCACGACCGCGATGCCCGCGCCGTCGCAATGGCGCAGGATGGCCGAAACCTCGTCCGTATTGCGCGGGCGCAGCACGCAGGCGGCGCGCCCGGTAAACATCCCGCGCCAGTCGGTCAGGTAGGGCGCCATCGCGGCCGGGTCCGTGACGACCCCGTCCGCCCCGACAAGCGCACGGAATGATGCGGCAATCCCCTCCGCGTCCCGCATCACAGCACCTTCATATGTTCCGCCATCAGCCGGATCTGGCTTTCCAGCATCGGCAGGCCGGGATGGATGCGACACCCGGCCGCCTGGGCAGCCCTGAGAAGCGCGGTCATCGGCGGCTGCATGATCGCTTCGGCCACGATCTGTCCGGCGTGAAGCTGCCCGGTATCAAGCGGCAGCGCGTCACCTTCCTGCATGCCAAGGGAGGTTGCGTTCATCACCAGATCCTGCCTGGCCACATCGCCCGCATCGGTCGACAGCGCAAGGCCCGGATAGGCCGCCGCGATCCGGTCGCACAGGTCGCGGGCCTTGGCTTCGGTGCGGTTGCCGACGGTCAGCGAGGCCACCCCCGCCCCGGCAAGCGCGAAGGCCACGGCACTGGCCGCGCCGCCCGCACCGGCCACATAGGCCCGCATCCCGGCCGGGTCGATTCCCGCGCCCCGCAGCCCCTCGACGAAACCGATCCCGTCGAGGATCGCGCCCACAAGCCGGCCATCTGGATCGCGGCGCACACAGTTCACCGCCCCGATATGGGCGGCATCTGCCGTCAGTTCGTCGCAAAGCCCGACGACCGAGGGCTTGTGCGGCACCGTCACGATGAACCCGCCGAAGTTCTGCATTCTGCGCAGGCCATTCAGCATATCGCCAAGCCCCTCGGGCACGACATGCATCGGAACCAGAACACCGTCCACCCCGTGCTTTTGCAGGAACGCGTTGAAGACCTCGGGCGTTTTGACGTGATGGATCGGGTCGGCGATGATGCCGAAGATGCGGGTGCGTCCGGTGATAAGCGTCATCCGATGGCTCCTTCCTGCAGCGTCAATGCGCCGTGTAGCCTGTCTTGATCGTGGTGTAGAATTCGCGCGCATGGGCACCCTGTTCGCGCGGGCCATAGCTTGAACCCTTACGGCCGCCGAAGGGGACGTGGTAATCCACCCCGGCGGTAGGCAGGTTGACCATCACCATCCCCGCCTCGGCATTGCGGCGGAAATGGGTGGCATGTTTCAGGCTGGTGGTTGCAATCCCCGCCGAAAGGCCGAACTCGGTGTCATTGGCAACTGCAAGCGCCTCGTCGTAATCGCGCACGCGGATGACGCAGGCGACCGGCCCGAAGATCTCTTCGCGCGCGATGCGCATGGTGTTCGTCGCCTCGGTGAAAAGGGCGGGCTGAAGGTAGAAGCCCGGCGTTTCGCGGTTCAGAAGGCCGCCCCCGAAATGCAGGCGGGCGCCCTCTTGCTGGCCAAGCTCGATATAGCGCTGGTCGGTGGCAAGTTGCGCGGCATCGACCACGGGACCGACCTGCGTGCCGGGCCTGAGCGCATGATCGACATGCAGCGCCTGAAGCCGCGCGCTCAGCGCCGCGACGAACCGGTCGTGAATGCCCTCGGTCACGATCAGCCGGGACGAGGCCGTGCAGCGCTGCCCGGTCGAGAAGAAGGCGCCGTTCAGCGCGCAATCCACCGCAACGTCAAGATCGGCATCGTCCAGCACGACGAAGGGGTTCTTGCCGCCCATCTCAAGCTGGACCTTCTTCATCGGCTGCGCGGCAACGCAGGCCGCGGCAATCGCGCGGCCGGTGCCGACCGAGCCGGTGAAGGACACCGCGTCGATGCCCGGATGCTCGATCATGCGCTGCCCGACGACCGAACCGCGCCCCATCACAAGGTTGAGCACCCCTTCGGGCAAGCCCGCCCGCACAAGGATATCGACCAGCATCCAGGCGCTGTGCGGCACCAGGTCGGCGGGTTTCACGACAACGCAGTTACCCCAGGCCAGTGCCGGCGCAATCTTCCATGCCGGGATCGCGATGGGGAAGTTCCACGGCGTGATCAGCCCGACCACGCCCACCGCCTCGCGCGTGATTTCGACACCGACACCGGGGCGCACCGAGGCGATCGCCTCGCCGCCCGTGCGCAGGCATTCGCCCGCGAAGAAGCCAAGCACCTGTGCGGCGCGGGTCGCCTCGCCGATGCCCTCGGCAAGCGTCTTGCCCTCTTCGCGCGACAGGATGCGGCCCAGCTCGTCGACGCGGGCGAAGACCTCGTCCGAGGCGCGTTTCAGGATGTCATGGCGCAGTTGCGGGGTGCTGCGCGACCAGGCCGGAAAGGCCGCGCGGGCCGCGGCGACGGCGTGGTCCACATCGCCCGCACCGCCGCGGGTGAATTCGCCGATCACGTCATCGGTGTCCGAAGGGTTGATATTGCGCGCAGCCTCAGGGCCTTCACGCCATTCGCCGCCGATATGGTTCCCGAAGATCATGTCCTGTTTCTTTCCGCATCACGTCATGTAGAGGCCGCCGGCGACATCGACCGTCTGCCCGGTAACGAAGCTCGATTCCGCCGAGGTCAGCCACAGCGCCACATCGGCAACCTCGTCGGGCTGGCCAAGCCGCGCCAGCGGCGTCAGGCGGACCTGATCGGCGTTGATCTCGGGGGCGACGCCGCGCACCATCGGCGTTTCGATGCGCCCCGGCGCAAGCGCGTTCACGCGAATGCCGCTGGGGCCAAGCTCGGCGGCCAGATGCTTGGTGAAGCCGATGATCGCCGATTTGGTCGCGGCATAATGGCAGGCTACGATGGGCGAATAGGTCTTGCCCGCAACCGAGGATGTATTGACGATCCAGCCCCGCCCGGCCGTGCGCATGGCCGGCGTCAGAAGGCGGATCGTGTTGAAGGTGCCGGTCAGGTTCACGTCGACGACCCGGCGCCATTCGGCCGGGTCCAGTTCCCAGACCTTGTGGGCCACACCCTGATGCTTGGGCGAGATGCCGGCATTGTTGATCACCGTATCGAAAGCGCCGCCCATCGCCTTGTCCGCCTTTGCCACGGCCGCTTCCAGCGCCGCATAATCCGAGACATCCACCGTCAGGCCGACGGCGCGGCCCCGCCCGGCGGCATTGATTTCGGCTACGGCGCGCGCGACATCCTCTTCGCGCAGGTCGGCCACGCCGACGGTTGCGCCGCGCGCGGCGAAGCCCTGCGCAATCGCGCGCCCGATGCCGTTTGCCGCCCCGGTCACAAGCACCCGGCGGCCCGCATGGCTGTCGCGCGCAGCAATTTCGGCGGGATTGATTTCGCGTTCGGTCATTGCTCAGATCCCCAGATAGGCTTGTCGCACATGGTCATCGCTCAGCAGCGCCTCGGCGGTATCCGTGAGGACGATCGAGCCGTTCTCAAGGACATAGCCCCGGTCGGCGGCCTTGAGCGTGGTGAAGACGTTCTGTTCCACGATCAGCACGGTGGCGCCGGCGGCGACGATCTTGCCGATCGCCTCGAAGACCTGCGCCACCACGATCGGGGCAAGCCCCAGCGAGGGCTCGTCGAACATCAGAAGCTTCGGCCGCGCCATCATGCCCCGCGCGATGGCCACCATCTGCTGCTCTCCACCCGACAGCGAGGAGGCATGCTGATCAAGCCTCTCGCGGATGCGCGGGAACAGCTCCATCACATGGTCCATCGTTTCGTGCTGCTGTGCCCGCGCGCCCCGGCGATAGGCTCCCATCATGAGATTCTCGCGGACCGTCATGTCGGGGAACAGCTGGCGCCCCTCGGGGATCAGGGTGATGCCCAGATCCACGATCTCGTGGGCGGGCAGGCTGGTGATGTCCTGCCCCTCGAAGGTCACGCGCCCCGAGGTCGGCTTGATCAGCCCCGCGATGGTGCGCAACGTCGTGGTCTTGCCCGCACCGTTGGCGCCGACGATCGTGACCACCTCGCCGGCCTGAACATCCAGGGTCACGCCGTTCAAGATCGTGGTGGCGCCATAGCCGGCATCGACCCCCTCAATGCTGAGCATGGACAAAATCCTTTCCAAGATAAGCTTCGATCACATGGGGGTCGCGCACCACGTCCTGCGGCTTGCCCTCGGCGATGATTTCGCCCGAGTTCAGCACGATCACGCGATCGGAAAGCGACATCACCGCCTGCATCACATGCTCGATCGCAATGATGCTTACGCCGGTGTCGCGGATCGACAGCATCAGGTCGATGGCGCGGCGCACATCGGTCTGGTTGATGCCGGCCATCACCTCGTCCAGCAACAGGATGCGCGGCTCCATCGCCATGACGCGCGCCACCTCAAGGCGTTTCAGCCCGCCGATGGTCAGCCCGCGCGCCTCGGCGTCAAGCCAGGGGCCAAGCCCCATCCGGTGCGCGGTTTCGCGTGCCGCCTCGCGCGCGTCATGCACGTCGTGGTGGCGATAGAAGGCGCCGACCATGATGTTCTCCTCGACCGTCATGGCGGCGAAGGGTTGCACGATCTGAAAGGTCCGGCCCACACCAAGCGCCGCGAAATCGGACGGAGAGGTGGGCGCCTGGAACCGGCCCTCGCGGTCAAGCACCGAAACGCTGCCACTGTCGGCCTGAAGGAAGCCCGAGATCATGTTGAACACGGTCGTCTTGCCCGCGCCGTTCGGACCGATCAGGCCGAGGATCTCGCCCTCGCGCAGAGAGAAGCTGACATCGTTGGTCACATGCAGACCGCCGAAGTGCTTTTGCAGGTTCTCGACCCGCATCACTTCCTGTCCGATCGGCGGCCGCTCGGCGGCGCGGGGGGCGGCCGCGACCGGTGCCGCCTGAACCACCTTGGGATCCTGGCTCGCCTTTGGCGCGGGGAAGCGTTGCAGCGCACCCATCAGCCCGTTGGGGAAGAACAGCACCGCCATGACCAGCACCACACCGTAGACGAAACCGTGCAGGCCAAGCGCCTCGGCCCCCAGCATGCCGCGGGCGAATTCGGTCAGTGGAACCAGAAGCACCGCGCCCAGAAGCGGGCCGTAGACCGTACCGATCCCGCCGATCAGCGCGAACATCGCGATCTGGATCGAGAACGGCAGCGAGAACATGGCGGCCGGTTCGATGAAGGTCAGATACATCGCATGGAAGGTGCCAAGCATCGCCGCAAGCGCCGCGGAAACCGCAACGGCGGTCAGCCGTACCTTCACTGTCTGGACACCGGCGGCACGGGCGGCGGATTCACGTTCGCGCGTGGCAACCAGATAGAAGCCCAGCCGGTGGCTGCGGATCACCTGCGCGACGATGAGGCAGACCAGCATCATCCCGAAGGCGATGATCAGCGCGGGCAGGCGTTCGCGGAAGACCATCCACTCCCACCCAAGCTTGAGCTGGATCATCATGCCCATGGCGCCGCCCGTCAGGTCGCGGAAATGCAGCGCAAGCACGCGGAACACCTCGAGGAAGGCGATGGTCGCAAGCGCGAAGAACGGCCCGTGCAGGCGAAAGCAGGGATAGCTGATGACGATGGCCACGACCGCCGCGATCGCCGCGCCCACGAACATGCCGAACCAGGGGCTGATCCCCATGTTCATCAGGATGACCCCGGCATAGCCGCCGATCCCGTAGAAGATGGCATGGCCAAGCGACAGCTGCCCGGCATAACCGCCGACGATGTTCCACGCCGTCGACAGGCCCGCAAACAGGCAGATCGTGATGAAGACGTGATAGACGAATTCGTCGCCGATCAGGACGGGGGTGATGAACAGGCCGGCAAGCAGCGCGACAAGGCCCATGGCGGCGGGCGTCAGGCGCCGGATGGCGGGAAGGGTGGGAGAAAAGGTCACGGGCATCCTCGCTCAGCTGATATGGGACAGTTTCACGCGCGTTCCGAAAAGCCCGGACGGCCTGAGGATCAGGATGATCAGGAACACGCCGAAGACCACGGCCTCGCGCAGATCCGATCCGATGTAGAAGCCCGCCAATGCGTCGATCAGGCCGATGAGCATCGCACCCACGAAGGCCCCCGGAATCGAGCCGAGCCCGCCCAGAACGACGACGACGAAGGCGGTCAGCACGAAATAGGTGCCGATCGTGCTCGATGTCGGGTAAAGCGGCGCGATCAGCGAGGATGCCAGCCCGACGCAGGCAGCGCCGATGCCGAAGCTGAGAACATAGATCCAGTTGGCGTTGATGCCCATCAGCTGCGCCGCGGCGCGGTTCTGCGCCACCGCGCGGATCGCACGGCCCGTCTGGGTGCGGTGCAGGAACAGCTCCAGCCCGACGACAAGCAGCGCGGCGCACAGGAAGATGTAGATCTGCCCCTCGAGCACCCGCACCGGGCCGATATCGACCGGCGTGCGCAGCCCCGAGGTCGGGGTGTTCGCGATATCCGCGCCGTAAAGCAGAAGCGCAAGGTTGATCATCGCGGTGGAAAGGCCGACGGTTGCGAAGATCTGCACATGGTCGTCGCGCGCCGAAAGAAGCGGCTGGATCAGCAGCCGCTGGGTCAGCGCCCCCAGAACGAACAATGCGGGCGCAACCACGACAACGCTGGCATAGGGATGCAGCCCAAGCTTCGTCGTGATCAGGTAGGTCAGGAACATCCCTGCCATCAGGAACTCGCCATGGGCGAAGTTCACCACTTTGATAATGCCGAAGATCAGCGTGAGGCCGATACTGATGATGGCGAAAAGACCGCCAAGCATCAGCCCGTTGGCCACGACCTGGAGAAAGGTTTCCATGATGCCTCGCAACTGGACAGGGACGGTCCGGGCGGGGCGCGAATGCCCCGCCCGGAGATGGGAAGGTTACTGCGCGAAACGCATCTCGGCGGCGGCGGCCGCTTCGGGATAGACGGTGACAAGCCGGCCATCCTGCCATTGCATCCCCATCATCGACGCGCGGTCGTTCTGGTTGCCCGCGCCGAACTGCACGCCATACCCGGCCGCCGTGGCGCCCTGCGGGATGTCGATCGCCGAGACAGAGGCGACGATGGCGTCGGGTTCGAAGCTGCCGGCCCCGTCGATCGCCTTCAGAACCGCCATGGCGCCCACATAGTTGTTGAGCGAATGGCCCGAACGGGGTTCCTCGTTGTATTTGGCCTTGTAGGCCGCGACAAAGGCTTCAAGGCCCGGCGTGAACTCGGTGTTGACGGCATATTGCGTGAAGTCGGCATCCAGAACGCCTTCGATCACATCCGAACCGACGGCCTCGGCGGTGGGCAGCATCGAATAGCCGCCGCCGCCGCCGATGATCGCGGCAGGCTTGAAGCCGGCCTCGTTCGCCTGTTGCAGGAACAGCACCGAGTCATTCTGATACGAGGTTTGCAGAACGATATCGACTTCGCGCTGCTTCAGGTCCAGCACGATCGAGGACATGTCGACGGTTGCCGCCGGATAGCCCTGGGTCGTGACGATGTTCAGCCCGGCTTCCTCGCCATAGCGCTTCTGGTGGCCGGCCACCGAGGTGCCATAGCTCGAATCCTCGTGGATGATGCCGATCTTGAGATCCTTGGGATCCTTGCCCAGACCGGGTGCAACCTTCTCCACGATCATGTTGACGATCAGCTTGCCCATGTGATCCGCGGTCGGATTGGTGCGGAACAGGTATTTGAAGTCACGCGCGGTCACTTCGTCGGCCACGGCGCCAAGCTCGAAATAGGGGATACCGGCAAGCTCTGCCACTTGGCTGGCGGCGATCGAGCGCGCCGAGGAATAGGACCCGAAGATCGCCTTGACCCCGGCGACCGAAATCAGGCGGCGCGCTTCGCCGATGGCCTGGTTGTTATCGACCGCATCGCCGCGTTCCAGCACGACCTGCTCGCCCTGGACGCCGCCGGCGGCGTTGATCTCATCGACCGCGATTTCAAGGCCGCGGGCGCTTTCCTCACCCAGAAGCGCAAGCCCGCCGCTGAACGGATAGAGCGCCCCGAATTTCACCTCGGCGGCGGCTTGTCCTGCAAGAAGGGCAAGCGCAAGCGCGCTGCTGGTCATCAGTGCTGTTTTCGTCATGTCTTCCTCCCTTGGGTCGAACCCGTTTGAAATGCTTCAGTAATCAAGCGCCGCCTTGCCCTGGAAACTGGTGATCGGCGGATGGGCGCGCTCATCCGTCACCACGTCGATGACGGTCACCCCGTCACCCGAAAGCGCGGAACGCAGCGCCCCGGCGAAATCGTCGGGGGCCTCGATGCGGATACCCGAACAACCGCAGGCCCGCGCGATGTCGGCGTGATCGACGGCCTCGAAGTGGCACACATCGGTATGGTCGCCGAAAAGGCTCAGCTCGGCATGTTTCTGATAGCCCAGGATCTGGTTGTTCAGCACCACCACGACCACGGGCAGCTTCATGCGGCGCGCCGTTTCCAGCTCGCCCCAGACATGGGCGAAACCGCCATCGCCGGTCACGCAGATCACCGGCGCATCGGGACGCGCCGCCTTGGCGCCAAGCGCGAAGGGCAGCCCCCAGCCCAGCCCGGCAAGGCCGCGCGGGGTCAGGAACCGCTGGCCCGCGCGGCGCGCGGTCAGCCCGTTGGCAATCCAGATCGAGGAATAGCTGGCATCGGCCACGACGATGCTGTCGGGGGTCAGGGCGGCGTCGATATCGGCCATCATGCGCTCGGGGCGCAGGGGGGCCGCATCCATCTTCACCAGACGCGCCAGATCGGCTGCGGCCGCGGCATGACCCGCGGCGATCCCGGCCTCGAGGTCCGCGCGGCGCGCCCGGGCGGCCGACAGATCGCGCGACCCGAGTGCCGCGTTCAGGGCGGCCAGCGTCGATTTCGCATCGCCCTGCAATCGCAGCGCCTCATAGTTCCGGCCGATCTCGGAAGGGTCGACGTCGAGGTGGATATAGCTCGCCCCTTCGGGATAGAGCGACCAGCTGTCGGTTCCGTTCTGATTGGTCCGGTTGCCGATCAGGAAGACCACATCCGCCTGCGTCACCAGATCACGAAGATGCGCGGTGCGGCCGCCCGGCGCCATGAAATACCCCACGACACCGACCGACAGGGGATGCGTCTCATCCACCGCGCCCTTGCCCATGACCGTTGTGGCCACCGGCAGGCCCATTTCCTGCAAGGCCGACAGCTCCGCACAAGCGCCCGAGGCATGCACCCCGCCGCCGGCAATCACGATCGGCGCGCGCGCCGCGGCCAGGACATCCGCCGCCCTTGCGATCTGCGCCGGATCGGCCACGGCCCGGTCCAGCGGGAAGTGGCCCAGTTGCGCCTGACGGCGCGCCGCGCCGGCACGCAGCTCCGGCCGGGCATCGAGCACATCGACCGGCACCAGCAGGACCGCAGGGCCACAGCGCCCACTGGCTGCCGCGGTAAAGGCCATGTCCACATAATCGTCGATACGGGCCGGATCGCTTACCCGGCGCACCCATTTCGCCACGCCCGAGAACAGCGCGAAATGGTCCAGCTCCTGAAAGGCGTTCCTGTCGGTAGCGGCGCGATGCACGTCCTGCACGATCGCCACCACCGGGATCGAGGCTTTCAGCGCCTCGGCCAGCCCGGGCACCAACAGCGTCGCGGCCGGGCCGTTCTGCCCCGTCACGACCGCCACCTTGCCCGAGACCCGCGCATAGGCATCGGCCATCGCGGCGCCTGCATTTTCCGTGCGGTATCCCACCTGACGGATGCCGTAATGCGGCGCGGCAAGGAACAGCGCCGACGGGATCGACTGGCCGAAGATCTCGGTCACGCCATGGCGCTGAAGCGCCGCCGCCATGAGGTCCGCGCCGGTCTGGTTCGTTGCGGCATTGATTTCGGTTTGCTGGGTCATTTCCCGTTTTCCTCGCGAAGCGCTTCATCGGTCATGGCAAGAACGATCTTGCCGACATGGCTGCCACCATCCATGCGGGCATGCGCGCGCGCGACTTCCTCGAAGGGGAACACGCTATCGATGACCGGCAGCGCCACGCCGCGCGCAAGAAGCGGCAGGACATGTTCTTCAAGCGCGCGCGCCAGCCGCGCCTTCATCTCGACCGGGCGCGCCCGCAGGGTCGATCCGCTCAGCGTCAGGCGCTTGAACAGCAGCGGGCCTAGATCAAGATCGGCGCGGCTGCCCTGCTGGAACGCGATCTGCGCGATCCGCCCGTCCACCGCCACCAGGTCCAGGTTGCGCTGGAAATAGGGCGCCCCCACCATGTCGAGGATGACATCGGGCCCCTTGCCGCCGGTCAGTTGGCGCGCCTCGGCCACGAAATCCTGCGTGCGGTAGTTGATCGCGTGATCCGCGCCGATCCGCAGGCTGGCCGCGCATTTCTCATCGGTGCCTGCGGTGGCGATGACATGCGCACCCCGCGCCCTGGCAAGCTGGATCGCGGTGGAGCCGATCCCGGACGTGCCGCCATGCACCAGCAAGGTCTCGCCCGCGCGCAATGCGGCGCGCTCGAAGACATTGCTCCAGACGGTGAAGTAGGTTTCGGGCACCGCCCCCGCCTGGATGAAGCCCATCGTGTCGGGAATGGCGATGGCGATGTCCTGATGCACGATGGCATGTTCGGCATAGGCGCCCGAGGCCACCAGCGCCATCACCCGTGCCCCCGGCGCGAAGCGCGTGACATCGCGGCCCACGGCCTCGACAACGCCCGCAAGCTCAAGGCCCAGCACATCGCTTGCGCCGGGCGGCGGCGGATAGTTGCCCTGGCGCTGCATGACATCGGGGCGGTTCACCCCGGCCGCATGAACGCGCACCACAATCTCGTCCGGGCCCGGCGCGGGCAGGCTGCGCTCTACAAGGCGAAGAACCTCCGGGCCGCCTGCGCCCTCGGCAATCACTGCGCGTGTCTTGTCAGTCATGCGACACCCTCATCCTGTTCGTTTTCCGGAAGCAGAAGAACCTTCACCGCCGCGCGGTCGCGCGCGATTCCGAAGGCCTGCGGCGCATCGGACAGCGAGGCACGATGCGAAATCATGAAGCGCAGCACGGCACCATGGCGCGCCAGAAGCCCGATCGCTTCCCGAAACGCGCGCGCGGTCGTATCATGGGCACCACGTAATTGCTTTTTTTCCCGCACAAGGCGGATCAGATCGAGTTCACATACGGATTTATGGATACCCGCCACGACCAGAATGCCCCGGGGCCGAAGCGCGGCAAGCCCCTCGTTCACAGCCGGAGCGTGGCCAGTGGCCTCGATCACCTTGTCGGCCGCGGCACCGAATATGCGGGCAACGGCCTGCCCCAGGCCTTCCTGCGCAAGATCGACAGTGTTTTCGAGACCCAGTTGCTGCGCGCAACCCAGCCGCGGGGCATCGTCGAACCCGGCGAGAAGAACCCGCGCCCCGCGCTGCTGCGCGACCCATGCCGCCGCGAGGCCGATGGGCCCCGGCCCCAGAACCACGACCGCCTCGCCCGGTGCCACATCGGCAAGGTCCACCGCGTTGACGGCAACCGCCAACGGCTCGGCCAATGCCGCAAGATCGAGCGGCAGATCGTCGGGGATCGGAAAGCAGTTTGCCGCGGGCACATCGGCGAACTGGCAGAATGCGCCGTCGCGGTGCAGGCCGATCACCGTGCGGTTGGAGCATTCATCGGGGCGGCCGGCCCGGCAGCCCGCGCAGGACCCGCAGGGCACGGTCGGCCAGCAGGTCACGCGGTCGCCGCAGCCGAGCGCCCCGGCCCCCATTCCGACGGCCGTCACCACGCCCGCGAATTCGTGGCCAAGTGTCAGCGGAAGCAGGCGTGCCATGAACTCGTAGCCGGGTGTCCAGTCATAGGCGTGCAGATCGCTGCCGCAGATGCCCGTCGCGGCAATGCGCAGGCGCACGAACCCCTCGGCCGGCGGTGCGGCGGGTTCCGGCAATTCGACAAGCTCGGCACCAAAGCCGGCCTGAACCTTGCGCAGCGCAAGCATGATAATTCTCCTCCGCCGGATGCCGCCCTCCCGACGTTGCGTCGGCTCCTCCGAGATGCGGCTTCCAAATCTTGTGTAATATGTTATTTGTTATAACACAAACGTCAACAGGGTTCCTCGAATGACCGAAAGAAGCGCGCGGATTGCAAAAATTGATTCAAAAACAGATGCTTGGGTTCGACCTATCGTCAAGGAGAACCTGAGCGACCAGGCCTATGCCGAATTACGCGCCGCCCTGATGCGCGGCCATTTGAAACCCGGGGATCAGCTTCCCCTTCGCCCGTTGTCAGAGCGATTCGGCATCAGCGCCACCCCGATGCGCGAGGCCCTGACCCGCCTTGTGGTCGAGCGCGCGCTGATGCTGGATGCGCGCGGAACGGTTACCGTGCCCCGGCTGACCCGTGACCAGCTTCTTGAGATCCGCTCGATCCGGGTGGATCTGGAAGGGCGCTGCGCCGAAGAGGCCGCGCGCAGCGCGACGGCGGCGCAGATCGCGGAACTTTCCGGCATCCATGACGAAATCATCGCCGCGCAGCGAAACCAGGATTTCCGGGCCGCGGTCGACCTGAACACCCAGTTCCACCTCGAGCTGTGCCGGATCTCGGGTCTTCCGATCACATATGAACTGGTCGAAGGCCTGTGGGTGCGCTGCGGTCCGATCCTGACGCATCTTTACGATTCCGGCGTTCCGGAAGGATGGGACCCGCATCCGCATGTCCGCATCATCCGGGCCCTCGGCGCACAAGACCCCGCCGAGGCACGGCGCGCCATTCAGTATGACATCGAGAACGGCGGGCAAGGCCTGCTTGATTACGTCTCAAACTGACATTCCGCTCCGAGGGGCGGGGGCGGCACCACGGGGAAAGACCGCATTCGCAGGCCGCGCGATCACGGCCCTATGCGGAGAAAATGCTCGGCAGCGTGCATTCTGTCGGAGGTTGGTGACCCCGGCAGGATTCGAACCTGCAACCTGCCCCTTAGGAGGGGGCTGCTCTATCCAGTTGAGCCACGGGGCCGTGGCCCCCTTATCGCGGGCAATGCGGGATCGTGCAACTGCAATGAAAAGGAGGAGCGTTTTTGGCCCACCGCTCCTCCTCTCCGTTCCGTTACGCCGCGTCACGGCAGTGGCGGGCGCAATGGACAGGTTCGGGCGACAATCTCGCATTGCGACAGCGTATTGCTGCCCGTTACCGCTAACATAAATCGGGCACGGCGCTTGCACAAGCGAAACCTTTGGCGCTAATCATTGGGAAAGCTCCACAGAAAGGTGCCCCGCGTGAGCCACTCTCCCGCAGATCCCCGCCGCGCTTTGACCCTGCGGGATGTTTCCGAAGCCTCCGGCGTGTCCGAGATGACGGTCAGCCGCGTGCTGCGCAATCGCGGCGATGTCTCGGACGCCACGCGCGAAAAGGTGCTCGAGGCCGCCCGCACGCTTGGCTATGTTCCCAACAAGATCGCGGGGGCGCTTGCGTCGCAGCGGGTGAACCTTGTGGGCGTGATCATCCCGTCGCTGTCAAACCTCGTCTTTCCCGAGGTTCTGTCGGGCATCTCGAAGGAGCTGGAGGATACCGGGCTGCAACCCGTCATCGGCGTCACCAGCTATTCGCCGGAAAAGGAGGAAAGCGTCCTTTACGAGATGCTGTCCTGGCGGCCCTCGGGGCTGATCATTGCGGGGCTGGACCATACCGCCGCCGCGCGCACCATGCTGGAGAATGCGGGCATCCCGATCGTCGAGATCATGGATGTGGACGGCACGGGCGTCGACAGCGTCGTCGGCATCTCGCACCGCCGCGCCGGGCTGCACATGGCCGAGGCGATCGTCGCGGCCGGCTATCGCAGGATCGGCTTTCTGGGCACCAAGGTCACGCAGGACTATCGCGCGCAGAAGCGGCTTGACGGGTTCAAGGAGGGGCTGGCGGCGGCCGGGCTTTCGCTGTCCGACGAGGAATATTATTCCGGCGGCTCGGCGCTTCTGAAGGGGCGCGAGATGACGGAAGCCATCCTCAAACGCTCACCAGATCTCGATTTCCTCTATTATTCCAATGACATGATCGGTGCGGGCGGGCTTTTGTGGTGCCTTGAGCACGGCTATGACGTGCCCGGCCGGATCGGGCTTGCGGGCTTCAACGGTGTCGATCTGCTGGACGGCCTTCCGCGCCGCCTGGCCACGATGGACGCCTGCCGGCGCGAGATCGGCGCCCGCGCCGCGCAGATCATCAGCGGGCGCGGCCAATCCGGCCAGATCGGCGGCGAGGTGATCGAGCTGGAACCCGTACTGCAACTGGGCGACACGATCCGCAAGGCGTGATCAGCCCTTGGCACCCCAGCTGATCGAGGCGTGCTGGCGGGTGTAGAACTCGCCCATCAGGCCGATCATCAGCAGCGCCAGCCCGACATAGACGGGATAGCTGACCGACGAGAAATGCGGGTTGTAGTTGATGAAGGTATAGCCGCGCGCCTGGTCGATGACGTGGAAAAGCGGGTTCCAGTCGAACAGCACCAGCATGCTTTTGGGCAGGGTATTGGCCAGGAACATCTTGCCCGAGGCGATCATGTTGACCCGGCTGTAGACGGTCTGGACGATACCCACGAAACCCGGCGCCCAGGGCTTCGCGGCCAGGAAGACCATCCCCAGCGCCACCCCCGTGAACCAGGCCAGCAGGATCATCCCCAAGGCCCCCACCGGGTTGTAGATCTGGATCGGGTTGATCGCGGCGTGATAGATGAACAGCACCACGGCGATGGAGAGAAGCTGGATGTAAAGCGCCCCCAGCGCGGCCGACCCGATGGAGATGGCGGTGGTCATCGGGGCGTGCTTCATCATCGCCGAGGTCGGCCCTTCGGAGCCGAAGACCGCGCCCATGGATTTCGTATGGGTCATGAACATGAAGATCCCGCTCATCAGGTAAAGCAGGAAATCGCCGCGCACCGAGCTTCCGCGCAGGCCGAGAACGTCGAACATGACGTAGAAGGTGACCACCAGCATCGCGGTCTGCATCATGTTGATCAGAAGGCCGATGACGGCGTGGCCATGCGTCTTGCGGATCGAGCGGACGGTGGAATGAAAGATCAACTCTGCCAGCGTGAAGGCGGAAACGATCGTGCTCTTGCTGCGTTCTGGCCTGAACATGCCGGTATGATTCCGCCGAAAGGGTGCCCGATGGGCGATTGTCGCCCGGAAACCTTGCCGTTCCCTTGATGGGCGATCATAAGGTGGGAATGTCGTTGTTGCAATCTGCCGCCCGCCGACCGGGCAGAGGAGGATAAGATGGATATGGACCGCCTCGTGATCGTGATGCGCCGGCTGGCGCTTCAGGCCGGCGCGCGGATCATGCAGATCTATCAGTCCGACGATTTCGACGTGCGCACCAAGGCCGATGCCAGCCCCGTGACCGAGGCGGACGAGGCGGCGGATGCGCTGATCTCGGAAGGGCTGGCCGAGGCTTTCCCGCAGGTCGACCTGGTGACCGAGGAACAGGCGGCAAGCCACGCGGTCGAAAGCCGGGCCTTCCTGATCGTCGATCCTCTGGACGGCACCAAGGAGTTCGTCCAGAGGCGGGGCGATTTCACCGTCAATATCGCCTATGTCGAGGACGGCGTGCCGCTGCACGGCGTCGTCTATGCCCCGGCAAGGGGGCGGCTTTTCTATACGCTGGCCGATGGCCGCTCGGTCGAGGAGACCGGCCCCTTCCTGCCCGACGTCATCGGCGAACAGAAACCGATCACCGTCTCAGTGCCCGACAATCGCGGGCTGATGATCGTGGCGTCGAAATCGCATCGAGATGCGGCGACCGATGCCTATATCGCCCAATATGCCGCGCGGGACATGACCTCGGCGGGCTCGTCGCTGAAATTCTGCCTTGTCGCCACGGGCGAAGCCGATCTTTACCCGCGGCTGGGGCGCACGATGGAATGGGACACGGCGGCGGGCGATGCCGTCCTGCGGGGCGCCGGGGGGCAGATGGTGCGCTTTGACGACCATACGCCCTTCACCTATGGCAAACCGGGTTTCGAGAACCCCTTCTTCATCGCCTATGCCCCGGGCGTGCTTCTGGTGAAATAATGTCCGTTCTGATCGTCATTCCCGCCCGCTACGCCTCGACCCGCTATCCCGCGAAACCGCTGGTGGCCCTGACCGGGGCAAGCGGCCAGTCGAAAACCCTGATCCGCCGCAGCTGGGATGCGGCAATCGCGGTAAAGGGGGTCGACCGCGTCGTCGTCGCAACCGATGACGCGCGCATCCGCGACGAGGCCGAAAGTTTCGGCGCCGAGGTCGTGATGACCTCGGAAGCGTGTCAGAACGGCACCGAACGCTGCGCCGAGGCGCTGGAGAATCTGGGCAGCAAGGCCGAGATCGTGGTCAACCTGCAAGGCGATGCCCCGCTGACGCCCGCCTGGTTCATCGAGGATCTGGTGCAGGGCCTGCGCGACAACCCCTGGGCCGAACTTGCCACCCCGGTTTTGCGCTGCGAGGGCGAGACGCTGGCCTCGCTGCGCGAGGATCGCCACCACGGCCGTGTCGGGGGCACCACGGCGGTTTTCGGGGCGGGGAACCGCGCGCTCTATTTCTCCAAGGAAGTCATCCCCTACACCTCGTCCAGCTATCTTGCGCATGAGCCGACGCCGGTCTTCCATCACGTCGGGGTCTATGCCTACCGCCCCGGCACGCTCAGCGCCTATCCCTCCTGGCCCGTGGGCCCGCTGGAGCGGCTGGAAGGGCTGGAGCAGCTGCGGTTCCTGGAAAACGGCCGCGCGGTCCTTTGCGTCGAGGTCGAGGCCCGCGGGCGCCAGTTCTGGGAGCTGAATAACCCCTCCGACGTGGCCCGGATCGAGGGGATGATGGCAGAAATGGGACTGGACTAGCCTGCCTGCGCCCGCTCGGCGGTGCACCGCCGATAAAATACGCGTCAGGTAGAAATTTTGCCGCAATTTCCCAATATACGGGGCGCGTGCCGGATGCCACAACTTGAGTCGGGGTCGTCCGGCGGCGTATTCTGCCCCGAATTTGCAGTGACCGGGACGCGGCTCCCGGGAATAGAAGGTGAATGATGAAACGCAAGGTCACGAAAGCGATCTTTCCGGTCGCGGGGCTTGGCACCCGCTTCCTGCCTGCCACGAAGTCGATTCCGAAAGAAATCATGACCCTCGTGGACCGTCCGCTTATCCAGTATGCGATCGACGAGGCGCGGGCCGCCGGCATTCAGGAGTTCATCTTCGTCACCTCGCGCGGCAAATCCGCGCTTGAGGATTACTTCGACAATGCGCCCGAGCTCGAAAGTTCGCTGCGCAAAAGCGGCAAGACCGCATTGCTCGAAACGCTGAAGGCCACCGATATGGATTCGGGGGCAATCGCCTATCTGCGGCAGAACCGCCCCCTGGGCCTGGGGCATGCGGTCTGGTGCGCGCGCCGCCTTGTGGGCGATGACCCCTTTGCCGTTATCCTGACCGATGACGTGATCGCGGCGGAAAAGCCCTGCCTGCAACAGATGATCGAGGCCTATGAGGAAACCGGCGGCAACATGGTGGCCACCATGGAAGTCCCGCCCGAGAAGGCCTCGGCCTACGGGATCCTCGACATCAAGGAAGACATGGGCGCGATCGTGTCCGCCAAGGGCATGGTCGAAAAGCCGAAGGCCGAGGACGCCCCCTCGAACCTTGCGGTGATCGGGCGCTATATCCTTTCGCCCAACATCATGGGCCATCTTAACCGCAAGAAAACCGGTGCCGGCGGAGAGATCCAGCTGACCGATGCCATCGCGCAAGAGATCGAGAACGGCGAACCCGTCTATGGCTATCGCTTCCGCGGGCAGCGCTTCGACTGCGGCTCGAAGGCGGGCTTCCTGCAGGCCACCGTGGCGTTCGGCCTTGCCCGCGAAGAGCTGCGCGACGAGTTCCGCGAATATCTGGGCGATATCGCTGCGATGCATAAGGCAGCCGAATAACTCACCGGTGACAGCCCCGTGCCGATCTTGGGCCGGACGCGCGTGTCAAAACGCCGTCCGGCCCTTTTCATGATGAACCCGGCCGCCTCGGCGCCTATGTACGGGCCAACGCAGGGAACTATCCGCGGATCGAAAACAGGGCCCATGACCGAACGCATATCGCCATGGCAGACATACCGGCTGCGACTGAAGCGCCGCAGGCTGCTGTGGCGCGCCATCCGGTCGCGCCACAGCCTGACGCCCTTGGCCATGCGCACCGGCCACATCCGTAAGGATGACATCCTGTGTTTCGCCACCATGCGCAACGAAATGGCGCGCCTGCCGTTCTTTCTGGCCCATCACCGCAGGCTGGGCGTCGCGCAGTTCCTGATCGTCGACAACGAAAGCACCGACGGCACGGCCGATTACCTTGCCGGGCAGGCCGATGTCTCGCTCTGGTCGACGCCGCGCAGCTATCGCGCCGCGCGCTTCGGGATGGACTGGGTGAACTGGCTTTTGCTGCGCCACGGGCATGGCCACTGGTGCCTGACCCTCGATGCGGACGAGCTGCTGATCTATCCCGGCCACGAAACCCGCCGCCTGCCCGAACTGACCCGCTGGCTTGAGGCGCGGGGGGCCGAAACGATGGCCGCGATGATGCTGGACATCTACCCCAAGGGGCCGCTTTCGGGGGCAATCTGCGCGCCGGGGCAGGATCCGCGCGAAGCGCTTGGCTGGTTCGATGCCACGGGCTACGGCTGGCAGCGGCAGCCGCGCCACGGCAACATCTCGATCCGCGGCGGTGTGCGCGAGCGCGTCTTTTTCGCCGATTGCCCCGAACATTCGCCCCATCTGCACAAGACCCCGCTGATCCGCTGGAGCCGCCGCTACGCCTATGCAAGCTCGACCCATCTGGCGCTGCCGCGGCGGCTTAATCGCGGGTTCGACGCCCGGCTGAACCTGCCCACCGGGCTTTTGCTGCATACGAAGTTCCTGGATGTCGTGATCGGAAAATCGCGCGAGGAAAAGCACCGGGCCGAGCATTTCACCCATCCGGGCCGCTACCACGGCTATTACGACGACATCATCGCCGACCCGGATCTGTGGTCGCCGGATTCGCTGCCGGTCGGGGATGCGCAAGACTTTGAAAGGCTTGGCCTGATGACGCGCGGCCACTGGCCCGCGACAGGGTGAAGCCCCTGGGTAAAGTTCTGTTTACGGAACCTCGTGAAAACTATATTTTGCCGGAAATTCGCCAGAAATACGGATCAAAGGCCAGATCTGGTGCGATGCTCTGGCCAGAGCCGAAACCACGCATGCGCAGGACGACCGGGGCAGGAACCACCGAAGAGGTCAGACAGGCTTGAGCTTGATGCAATCATATCGCCTGCGCTTGCGCCGCAAGCGGCTTTTGATCCGCGCCTTTCGCAAGCGGCGCGAATTGCGGGCGATTTCCGATCGCACCGGCCAGATCCGCCCATCGGATATCCTTGTCTTCTGCACCGCCCGGAACGAACGCATCCGCCTGCCCTATTTCCTGCGCTACTACCGCGATCTTGGGGTCCGGCACTTCCTTTTCGTGGACAACGGCTCGGATGACGGGTCGGCCGAATATCTTGCCGCGCAGTCCGACGTTTCGGTCTGGCGCACCACGGCAAGCTACCGGCGGGCGCGCTTCGGGATGGACTGGCTTAACCATCTTTTGCGCAAATACGGCACCGGGCACTGGACGCTGACCGTCGACCCCGACGAATTCCTTGTCTTCCCGTTTTGCGACACGCGCCCGATCAACGCGCTGACCGACTGGCTGGACACCTACGAATTGCGCGCCTTTCCAGCACTGCTTCTGGACATGTATCCCAAGGGGCCGATCGACCGGATACCCTATGCCGAGGGGCAGAACCCCTTCGAGATCGCCTGCTGGTTCGATGCGGGCAACTACACGATTACCAAGAACCAGCAGATGCGGAACCTGTGGATTCAAGGCGGCGTGCGCGCAAGGCTGTTCTTCGCACAGGACCCCGCGGCGGCGCCCTCGCTCAACAAGATCCCGCTGGTGCGGTGGGAACGTTCGTTCGCCTATGCCTCCTCGACGCATATGCTGCTGCCGCGCGGGCTCAACATCACCTATGACGAAATCGGCGGGGAAAAGATCTCGGGCTGCTTGCTGCACGCCAAGTTCCTCAGCACGCTTGGGTCGAAGGTCGCGGAAGAGCTGCACCGCAGCCAGCATTATGCGGGATCGCGCGAATACCACGCCTATGCTGAAAAATTGTCGGATGACGCCGATATGTGGTGCAAGTGGTCCGAGAAATACATCAACTGGAGGCAGTTGGAGATCCTTGGCCTGATGTCGAAAGGAAACTGGGCGTGAGCGTCGGTTTCATCATGATGTGCCACACGGCCCTGCACCGCGCCGAACAGGTCGCACGGTTCTGGGCCACGAATGGCGCGCCGGTTGTGATCCATGTCGACCGGCGGGTCGGGCGCAAGGCGTTCGGCGGGCTTTGCACGGCGCTTGCCGACCTGCCCAATGTCTCCTTCTGCCAGCGGTTCAAATGCGACTGGGGCACCTGGTCGCTTGTGCAGGCCGCGCAGGCGGGCGCCGAGCAGATGCTGGCCCGCCACCCCGGGGTGCGGCATGTGATGCTGGCCTCCGGGTCGTGCCTTCCGTTGCGTCCGGTGCAGGAGCTGGTCGAATATCTCGATGCCCGGCCGCAGACCGATTTCATCGAAAGCGTGACCACCGCCGAAGTGGGCTGGACCGTGGGCGGCATCAACATGGAGCGTTTCACCCTGCGCTTCCCGTTTTCCTGGAAGCGCAGGCGGCGCCTGTTCGACCGCTGGACCAACCTGCAACGCCGCCTTGGCGTGCAGCGCCGCATTCCCGCGGGGATCGAGCCGCATCTGGGTAGCCAGTGGTGGTGCCTGACCCGCCAGACCCTGAGCGCGATCCTCCAGGACCCCCGGCGGGCCGAGTTCGACCGTTATTTCCGCAAGGTCTGGATCCCCGACGAAAGCTATTTCCAGACCCTCGCACGCCGCTTCAACACCGCGATCGAAAGCCGCTCCCTGACGGTGGCGAAATTCGGCTATCAGGGCAAACCTCATGTCTTCTATGACGACCACCTTCAGCTTCTGCGCCGCTCAGATTGCTTCGTGGCGCGCAAGATCTGGCACAATGCCGATCGCCTTTACGACACGTTCCTGACGCCGCGCGAGCCGCAAAGACCGCTGGCCGAACCGAAACCGGTCAAGATCGACCGGCTGTTCGCGCAGGCCGCCGACCGCCGCATGAAGGGCCGCCCCGGGCTTTACATGCAAAGCCGCTACCCCTGGCAAGACCGCGAGAACGGCAAGACCTCGGCGCCCTATTCGGTCTTTCAGGGCTTTTCGGATCTGTTCGAGAATTTCGATGCCTGGTTGTCACGGCATGTCGGCGCGCGCGTCCATGGCCATCTGTTTGCACCCGCACGCGCAGAATTCGCAGCAGGTGAGACCTTGTTCAGCGGGTGCCTGACCGACAGCCCGGCACTGCGCGACTATAATCCGAAATCCTTCCTGACCAGCCTGATCTGGAACGCCCGCGGCGAACGGCAGTGCTTCATGTTCAGCCCGCGCGACACGCAGGCGCTCAACTGGTTCACCGCCACCGATCCCAATGCGCAGATCTCGGTGATTTCGGGGGCCTGGGCGGTCACGCTGTTTCGCCAGAACCGCAATTTCGGCGACATCCGGCGCGATGCTGCGCAGTTGCAGCAGATCGAGACCGAGCATCTCAAGATCCTGCAGTCCATGTATGTGAAGGCGCGAGTCCGGATCTGGACCATGGCCGATTTCATCGAAAACCCGATGGAGCCATTGCAGAACATCATCGACGAGATTTCGCCGCGCGCCACACGGCGCCTGACCGAGGTGCCGCGTATGGTCGACCTGAGCGGCTTTGGCCAGTTCCTTCAGAACCTCAAGAACCAGGGCATGCAACCCCGCCTCATGGGCGAGTTTCCGGTGGATACCCCTGCTGCACCGCAGACTGCCACGCGTGGCCGTCCATACATCGTGAAGTGAAGCCATGGCGCAGTTTGACCGTTTCGTTGTGTTCGCCGAAATGCGCACCGGCTCGAACCTTCTCGAATCCGCACTCAACCGGCTGGCCGGCGTGCAGTGCCATGGCGAAGCGTTCAACCCCGCGCTGATCGGCTACCCCAAGCGCGAAACGCTTCTGGACATGACCCGCGCCGCGCGGGACGCGGACCCCCTTGCGCTGTGGCAGCGGATCGGGGCGGCGCCGGGCCTGAATGGCTGCCGCTATTTCCACGATCACGATCCGCGCGTCCTGTCCGCGATGCTGGACGATCCGTGCTGCGCCAAGGTGATCCTGACGCGTAATCCGCTGGACAGCTATGTCAGCCTGAAGATCGCGCGCGCCACCGGGCAGTGGAAGCTGGGCGACGGGCGCGACCGGCGCGAGGCGCGCGCAAGTTTCGACGCAGAGGAATTCGACCATCACCTTGCCACCCTTCAGGACTTCCAGCTGCGCCTGCTGCATGCGCTTCAGGCCTCGGGTCAGACGGCCTTCTACCTCGATTACGAGGATGTGCAGGATCTTGAGGTTCTGAATGGTCTGGCCGCGTGGCTGGGGGCCGAGGACCGGCTGAAGGCCCTTCCCGACGATCTGGTCCCGCAAAACCCCGAACCGCTGGAGCGGAAGGTGGCGAATTTCCCCGCGATGGAAACCGCGCTTGCCCGGATCGACCGCTTTAACCTGACCCGCACCCCGAATTTCGAACCCCGCCGCGGCCCCGGCGTTCCCGGCTTCATCGCCGCAAAGGACGCGGGCCTGCTTTACATGCCGATCCGTCCGGGCCCCGATGCCGCGTTGCGCGGCTGGCTGGCGCAGCTTGGCGCCGGCGGGATCGAAGAGGGCTTCACGCAAAAGACCCTGCGCCAGTGGAAGCGCCGCCATCCGGGCCATCGCAGCTTTACCGTGCTGCGCCACCCGCTGCTGCGCGCGCATCTGGCCTTTCGCGCGGTGCTTGAACGTCCCGGCATGGCCGATACCCGCGTCACCCTGCGCGCGGCCTATGGCCTGGCCCTGCCGCCCGAGGGCGAGACCCTTGCGCCCGATGCCGAAGGCGATGTCTTCCTGGCCTTCCTGCAATGGCTGAAGCCCAACCTGAACCTGCAGACGAACCTTCCCGTGCACCCGCTTTGGGCCAGCCAGTCGGCCGCGCTTCTGGGGCTGGCGCAATTCGCGGCCCCCGACCTCATCGCCCGCGAGGATCGGCTGGCTGCGGATCTGGCTGCGCTTGCCGCCATGGCCGCAACCCCGGCGCCGGCCTTCGATCCGTCCGCGACCGCGCCCGATGCCTCCGCCCTTTCCGCGATCTGGCGCCCGGACATGGAAAAAGCCGCGCGTGAGGTTTACACGCGCGACTTCATGCAATTCGGTTTTTCAGACTGGAACGATCAGGCCGCCTGAACGTTCTGCGCCTCGGTCAGGACGGCATGCAACGCCGCAGGATCCGAATTTGCGCGCAGCTTGTTACAGGTTTCCGCGTTACGCATCGTGCGCGAGACCAGCGCCAGAGCCTTGAGATGCTCGACCCCCGAATCCTTGGGGGCGAAAAGCGCAAAGACCAGATCCACCGGCTGACGGTCGACCGCATCGAATTCCAGCGGCTTTTCAAGCCGCAGGAATACGCCCACCACGTCCGAGAGCCCGTGCAGCCGCGCATGCAGCAGCGCCACACCGCGCCCCACGCCTGTCGGCCCAAGGCGTTCGCGTTCCTGCAACGCATCCACGGTCTGGGGCGCATCCAGTCCGTAGACCGAATGCGCAATTTCCGCGAGATCCTGGAAAAGACGCTTCTTGCTCGTGACATTTGCCAGCACCTTGACGGCGCTTGGCCTGAGCATTGTGGAGAGATCCATGTGTCCTGTCACTTCCGCGCCTTTTCAGGGGGCGCTCATTTGCTGTTTCGCGGGTCGATCCAGCCCACATTTCCGTCTTCGCGGCGGTGGACGACATTGACCCCGCCATGTTTCTCGTTGCGGAACACCAGCAGCGGAATTCCCGACAGCTCCATCTGCATCACCGCCTCGCCGACCGAAAGCGTGGGAACCTTGGTTTCCATCTCGGCCACGATGATCGGCGCCAGGCTGCCGCCATCCGACTCTGCCTCTGCATCGTCCGCGGCGAGGACATACATGCCCGCAGGGCCGAATTCAACCGGCTCATGGCGATCACGGTGATGATCCTTCAGCCGTCGCTTGTGGCGGCGCAGCTGCTTGTCCATTTTTTCGCGGCAGGATTCGAAGGCGGCATAGATTTCGCCGGCGCGGCCATGGGCCGAGGCGGTCAGGCCGGTGGACAGGTGCACCGTCGCCTCACACAGGAACTCATGCGCGTTACGCGAAAACACCACGGTCGCATCGGTGGGGCGCTGCGAATATTTCTCGACTGTTTCACCCAGTTCCGCTTTCACATGGGTTTGCAGTGCATCGCCCACGTCAAGCTGTTTCCCGCTGATCTGGTAACGCATGGTTTCTCCTTCAGATTTGGGGCAGAAGGCCTGCAAGCTCTTGCAAGGGCCGCTGCCCGGTTAAACCGGGGGATGGCGTGAACCGCGCGGATGCAATGCCGGAGGATCGTCCGGAATCATCGGCTGCGGGCACTCTGTCGAAGGGGCGGTGTTCACGCATTTGTCTTATTTGGGAACGGATTGGCGGGGGTGTCAACGGCCATCCTTCGCCGCGATGCGGAACTTGGCCGGTCAGATGATGCGGAAATTCTGTCCAAGATAGACGCGGCGCACGTTCTCGTCGCGCACGACCTCGTCGGTGGTTCCCGACATCAGCACCTTGCCATCATGCAGGATATAGGCGCGGTCCACGATTTCCAGGGTTTCGCGCACGTTGTGATCGGTGATGAGAACCCCGATCCCGCGATCCTTGAGTTGTGCGACAAGATGCCGGATCTCGCCCACGGCGATCGGGTCGACCCCGGCGAAGGGCTCGTCCAGCAGCAGGTATTTCGGATCGGCGGCAAGGCAGCGCGCGATCTCGACCCGGCGCCGCTCGCCGCCCGACAGCGCAAGCGCGGGGGCCTGGCGCAGATGCCCGATCGAGAAATCGCCCAGCAGCTCTTCCAGACGCTCGCGCCGCTTGTGCGGTTCGGGCACGGCAATCTCCAGCACCGCCATGATGTTGCCCTCGACCGTGAGACCGCGGAAGATCGAGGCCTCTTGCGGAAGATAGCCGATTCCCATCTTGGCGCGGCGATACATCGGAAGGGCGGTCACGTCGCGCCCGTCGATCTGCACCTGCCCGGCATCCGGCCGGATCAGCCCGGCGATATTGTAAAAACAGGTGGTCTTGCCCGAGCCGTTCGGCCCCAGAAGCGCCACGACCTCGCCCCGGCGCAGCTCGACCGAGACATCGCGGATCACCGGGCGGCGGCGATAGATTTTGCGCAGCCCCACGACAAGAAGCCCGCCATCGGCCGGCGCGAGCGAAAGTTCCGCCCCCCCCTTGACCATCAGTTGCCCCCCGGTTGCAGGATCGTGCGCACCCGGCCATCCATCTGGCCCGTGCCGCTGGACAGATCCACGGTCAGCTTCTGGCCCGACATCACGTTCGCGCCCTGCGTCAGAAGCACGTTGCCCGACAGCACGATCGTGCCGCTGGTCACCTCGTAGACCGCTTCCTGCGCCTCGGCCGCCTCGGCCGCGGAGGCCAGCGTCACCCCGCCCGAGGCATGCAGCTTCTGGATTCGCGTCCGGTCGCCCTGCGCATATTCAACCCGGACATTCTGCGCCTGAAGCCGCATGTCGCCCTGCCCGATCACAACATTGCCCGAAAAGGTGGCCGACCCGTCGGCCTGATTGACCGAAAGCGTGTCCGAGGTGATCTCGACCGGGGCCGAGATATCGGCGCGGATACCGCCGAACGCCACCTGCTGGGCCTGGGCCGCAAGACCGGAAAGAACAAGGGCAAGGACGGACAGGCAGCTCTGGATACGCATCGGAACCTCAATTCTGCGGGTGGTATATCAGCTTCACACCGCCGTTGAAAACAAGCTCGTGCGTCGCACCCGCATCGGTTGAGCGCAGGGTCATTTGCCCTGCCTCAAGCTCTCCCATCGGGGCGGTGGCATGCACCGCGCCGGGCGCCGTCAGTTCGGAGCGATCGGTCCGCGCCTCGATCCGCGCGCTTTGCATCCGGTAGCCCGTGGAGGTCGACACCTGCACGCCGCCGAAAAAGCTGACCTGCCCGCTTGCCGGGTCGATCCGCCCTTCGGCCGCGGTCAGATCCGCACTCAGCCCGCCGGTGGTTTCAAGCCGCGCGGAAAGGTTGCTGGCACTGGCCCCCGCCCCGCCATCGGGATCGGGCCGCGCGGTCTTTGCCGTCACGGTCAGCGCGGCGCCATCCTCGGTCATGCCGGCGAATTCGGGCGCGGTCACGCGCGGCTCGCGCGCGAGTTCTTCCACATCGACCTGCGCATAGGGAATCGCGTTGGTGGGATCGACCTTCCGCGACAGCATGAACAGGGTCGACAACAGCACGAGCGCCGCCAGCGGCAGGACGATCTTCGCCCAGGCAACCAGCCGCGAATGTGCGTTGTCATAGGTCATCACGCGACCCCGGCCCGCAGGCAGTCATGGATGTGAAGAATGCCCTGCGGGGCGCCGTCGCCCTCGGGGGTGACGACGAACAGGCAGGTGATCTTGCGTGCGTTCATCGCGGCCACGGCCTTTTCGGCAAGCGCGCCGGGGTCGATGGTGCGGGGGCCCGCGGTCATCACCTCGGCCGCGCGCAGCGACAACAGCCCCTCCATGTGGCGGCGCAGGTCGCCATCGGTGATGATGCCGGTCAGGCGGCCCGCCGCATCGGTAACCCCGGCCACCCCGAATCCCTTCTGCGAGATCGTCAGAAGCACTTCGCCCATGGGCGTGTCTTCGCCCACGAGCGGCATGTCGGCATGCATCAGGTCCGCCACCCGCGCCAGCCGCGCGCCCAGCTTGCCGCCGGGATGGAAGGTGCGGAAATGTTCGGGCGTGAACTGGCGATGCTCCATCAGCGCCACGGCCAGCGCATCGCCCAGGGCCAGCGTCATCGTGGTCGAGGTGGTGGGCACCACGCCGGTGCCGCAGGCCTCGTCGGCGCGGGGCAGCACGATGGCCACGTCGGATTGGCGCAACAGGGTCGAATCGGCCCGGCTTGCCACCCCGATCAGCGGGATGGTGAAGCGCCGCGTATGGGCGATGATGTCCGAAAGCTCGGGCGTCTCGCCCGAGTTCGACAGCACCAGCGCCACGTCATTTTCGGTGACCATGCCAAGATCGCCATGGCTGGCCTCGGCGGGGTGGACGAATTGCGCGGGCGTCCCGGTCGAGGCCAGCGTCGCCGCGATCTTGCGCCCGACATGGCCCGATTTGCCCATGCCCGACACGATGACCCGGCCCCGCGCGCGCAGGATCAGGTCCACCGCCGCGCCGAAGCTAGCGTCAAGGCTGTCGGACAGTTGCGCAAGGCCCGCGCGTTCGACCGCGATCACGCGGCGCGCGGTTTCCAGAAAATCAGTGGTGGAAGATGTCATTCGGCTCCTCCCAGCCCAGAAGGTCAAGCCGGGCCCGCGCGGGCAGGAAATCGAAACAGGCCTGCGCCAGCGCGCCGCGACCCTCGCGGATCAGGCGGCGCTGCAATTCCTCCTTGAGGCGGTGCAGATAAAGCACGTCCGAGGCGGCATATTCCATCTGCGCCTGGCTCAGCTCCGGCGCGCCCCAGTCCGAGGTCTGCTGCTGCTTGGAAATATCAACGCCCACCAGCTCTTGCAGAAGGTATTTCAGCCCGTGCCGGTCGGTGAAGGTGCGCACCATCTTCGAGGCGATCTTGGTGCAGAACACCGGCTGCGTAAGAACGCCGAAGGCCGCGTAAAGCGCCGCTATGTCGAAGCGCGCGAAGTGAAACAGCTTCTCGGTGCCCGGATCGGCCATCAGCGCGCAAAGCCGCGGCGCCTCGGTCTGGCCAAGCGCGATCTTGACCAGATGCGCGTCGCCATCACCCGAGGACAGCTGCACCAGGCACAGCCTGTCGCGGCGCGGATCAAGCCCCATGGTTTCGGTGTCGACGGCCACGACCGGGCCAAGCTTGAGCCCTTCGGGCAGGTCGTTGTGATGCAGGTGGATCGTCACGGGAAATCGTCTTTCGCTGTTGTCCGGGCCATATAAGCGCGATGGGCGCGGATTGCCAATCTGCCGCGACGGCGGGACCGGAACGCAAAACCCCGCGACCGGGGTCGCGGGGTTTTGAGATATGGTGCCCAGGAGAGGACTCGAACCTCCACGCCTTGCGGCACACGGACCTGAACCGTGCGCGTCTACCAATTCCGCCACC
>CALMEG010000110.1 GCA_937863185.1 uncultured Paracoccaceae bacterium
CTGGAAGCCCGCCTCGCCCCGCACGCGGGCCGCGTACACCTCGGCCATGCCGCCGCTCGAGCGGATCAGCGTGGACAGGATCTTGATGAGCGTGGACTTGCCCGCGCCGTTCGGCCCGATGATCGCGCGGATCTCTCCGTCGCGGATGTCGAAGCTGATGTCCTTGATCGCCACCACGCCGCCGAAACGCAGGGTGATGTTCTTCATCTCCATCAGCACGCCGCCGATCTTGCGGCCGTCCGCGGTCACATATCCTTCGGTGGTGTCTTTCATTCCGCCGCCATCCTCTGTTCCGCGATCACCCTGGCATCCGCGATGTTCAGCGTTGCCTTGATCTTGCCCTTGCGGCCGTCCTCGTAGGTGACCTCGGTTTCGGTGTAGATGCTGTCGCGCCCGTCATAGAGCGCGGCGATCAGATCGCCGAACTTCTCCTCGATCACGTTGCGCCGCACCTTGCGCGTGCGCGTCATCTCTCCGTCGTCGGCATCCAGCTCCTTGTGCAGGATCAGGAAGCGATGGATCTGGCAGCCCGACAGCATCGGATCCTGCGCGACGCTCGCGTTCACCTCGTCGATATGGTTGCGGATCATCTCGTAGACCTTCGGATGACCGGCAAGTTCCTGATAGGAGGCGTAGGCGATGTTGTTGCGCTCGGCCCAGTTGCCGACCGCCGTCAGGTCGATATTGATGAAGGCGGTGCAGCGGTCGCGCCCGCTTCCGAACACCACGGCCTCAAGGATGTTGGGATAGAACTTCAGCTTGTTCTCGACATATTTCGGGGCGAACAGGCGTCCGTCGGCCATCTTGCCCACGTCCTTGGCGCGGTCGATGATGCGCAGATGGCCGGTGCCTTCCTCGAAGAAGCCCGCATCGCCCGTGGCGACCCAGCCCTCGGGATCCTTGGTCGAGGCGGTGCTTTCGGGGTTCTTGTAATATTCGACGAACGTCCCCGGCGAGCGGTAGAACACCTCGCCGCTCTCGGCGATCCGCACCTCGACCCCCGGCGAGGGCACCCCCACCGTATCCGAACGCACCTGCCCGTCGGGCTGCTGGGTGATGAAGACGCTGGCCTCGGTCTGGCCGTAAAGCTGCTTGAGGTTGATCCCGAGCGAGCGGTAGAAATCGAAGATCTCGGGCCCGATCGCCTCGCCCGCGGTATAGCCCACGCGGATGCGCGAATAGCCAAGCGTGTTCTTCAGCGGGCCATAGACCAGCAGGTCACCAAGGAAATAGGACAGCCGCTCGCCAAGGCCCACGGCCTCTCCGTCCAGGATCCTCGGCCCGACGCGGCGCGCCACGGCCATGTAGCGGTCGAACAGCCATTTCTTGAACCGGCCCGCATCCTCCATCCGGATCATGACGCTGGTCAGCTGGCCCTCGAACACGCGCGGCGGGGCGAAGAAATAGGTCGGCCCGATCTCGCGCAGGTCGGTCATCATGGTGGCGGCGCTTTCGGGGCAGTTCACGGTGAAGCCCGTCCAGTAGGCCTGCCCGATCGAGAAGATGAAATCGCCTACCCAGGCCATCGGCAGATAGGCCAGCACCTCGTCATTGTGGTTCAGCCGGTCGAACTCGGACGAGGCCTTCGCGGTTTCGATGATGTTGCGGTTCGACAGCACCACGCCCTTCGGCTTGCCGGTGGTGCCCGAGGTGTAAAGCATCACGCAGGTCGAATCGTAGGTCAGTTCCGCGATGCGCGCGTCCAGTTCCTGCTCGTAGCGGTAATGGCCCGCGCGGCCCTCGGCCTGCACGTCGCCCAATGCGTTCATGCGCGAATGGTCGTATTTCCGCATACCGCGCTTGTCGAAATACATCACATGCTGGATGTGGTGGATGCGGTCCTCGACCTCGACGACCTTGTCGACCTGCTCCTGATCGCCGCAGACCACGAAACGCGCGCCGCAATGTTCCAGAACATAGGCCATCTCTTCGGCGACGGCATCCTGATACAGCGGCACGGGAATGGCCCCGCACATCTGCGCGGCCACCATGGCCCAGTAATGCGCCGGCCGGTTACGCCCGATGATGGCGACGTGATCGCCCCGCTCGACCCCGATGCTCAGGAAGCCAAGCGCCATGGCGCGGATTTCCTCGGCGGCCTGGGTCCAGGTCCAGCTTTGCCAGATCCCGAATTCCTTTTCACGATAGGCCGGCAGGCCGCCGTAACGCGCCACGTTACGCGCCAGAAGCGCAGGAATCGAATGTGCGGAGTCAACCGCCGCCTTCGCGTCAAACAATATTCCCTCCCCGCGCCGGTATGCCCGGCGTCCTTCAGCCATGGACGATTCCTCCGCCGCCCATTGCGTCACGCCTGAACGCTCGCCGTCAAACTTTTCCTGACTTTTTCGCAATTGTTACGAATTCTTTCAGGCGGCGATAGATGCTTCCAATCGCGGCCGGGGCGGTGCTAGCCATAGGAAAAGAGGCATGGCCATGACACCGGACGATCCGCGCGAACGCTTGACCCAGGCAGGGCTGAACCTGATCCAGCAGGCCCTGTCGATCTTTGACAGCGACCTGCGCCTTGCGGTGTGCAACAGCCAGTATCAGGTGATGTTCGACCTGCCCGACCGGCTGACCAGGCCCGGCACCTCTTTCGAGGAAACCATCCGCTATCTGGTCGAGCGCGGCGAATACGGCCCGCAGCCCGATCTTGAACAGGCCGTGCGCATCCGGGTCGAACAGGCCCGCGCGTTCGAGCCCCATTACATGGAGCGGATGCGCGCCAATGGCCGGACCGTCTCGGTCGAGGGGTCGCCCCTGCCGCAGGGCGGATGGGTGACAGTCTATACCGACATCACCGAGATCAAGCGCCAGGAGATGCTGTTGCGCGCCCGCTCGGAAGAGCTGTCGGGCCAGGTTCTGGACCATGCCGAGGCCCTGGCCGGCGCCAACCGCGCGCTTGGCGCCACCAATACCGCGCTGGAAGAGGCCAAGCGCCAGCTGACCGCGATCGAGGCCCGCACCCGGCAGGTGACCGAGATGATGCCCGCGCATATCGCCCATCTGGACCGCGACCTGCGCTACACCTTCTCGAACCGGCGGCTTTCGGCGGTCATGCCGGGCAGCCTGTCCGATATCGTCGGGCGCTCTGCCGCCGAGGCGCTGGACCCCGCGACCTATCTGCGCCTTGAGCCGGCCCTGCTGCGCGCCCTTGCCGGCGAGGCCAGCGTGATCGAGATCACGCATGAGCCGTCGGGGCGGCGCATCCGCATCGCCTTCACCCCCGATCGCAGCGGCGATGACGATGCCATCCTTGGCGTCTATGTCCTGTCTACCGATGTCACGCAGGAAACCCAGGCGCGCGCCGCCCTGGCCCAGACCGCCAAGCGCGAACTGGCCGCGCAGCTTTCCTCGGGGCTGGCGCATGATTTCGCCAATCTGCTGACCATCATCCTTGGCCTTCAGGGCAGGCTGGACCGCATGGAGGCCCTGCCCGGCGAGGCGCAGGATCTGGTGCGCGCCACCCTTGCCGCGGCGCGGCGCGGGGGCACGCTTCTGGAACGGCTGGCCGCCATCTCGGGCCCGCGGGAACTGCGCCCCCAGCCCGTTGTGCTGGCAAGCCTGCTGGCCGATCTTGCCGCGATGGCGGGCCCGACCCTTGGCCCGAAGGTCGGGTTGGAGATTGACGTGGAGGCCCTCGATCAGCCGATCCTTCTGGACCCCGGCCCCTTGCAGGACAGCCTTCTGAACCTGATGCTGAACGCGCGCGATGCGATCGGCCCCGCGGGCGGCCTGATCCGCCTTGAGGCCCATGCCCTGCGCGACACATGGGCCGAGATCGCAGTAAGCGATACCGGACCGGGCTTTTCGGACGAGGCGCTGGAACGCGGGCTCGATCCGTTCTTCACCACCAAGGGCGGCGAGGGTTCGGGCCTTGGCCTGTCCATGGTCTATGACCAGACCAAACTGGCCGGCGGCACGGTGCGGCTGGAAAACACCGGCACCGGCGCGCGCGTCACCCTGCGCCTGCCGCTGCGCCCCGCCGAGGCGCCGGGCACGCCGATGCTGGTGCTTCTGGTCGAGGACAACGAGGAGATCCGCACCGAGGTGCGCGAGATGCTGCGCCGCCTTGGCCATTCCGTGCTGGAAACCGCAAGCGCCGACGAGGCCGAAGCCCTTGCCGCGCTGCCCGAGATCGGGATGGTGCTGTCCGACATCAACCTGCAAGGAACGCGCAGCGGGGTGGATCTGGCGCAGGCGCTTGGCGGGCGGGGGCTGGCGGTCGGGCTGATGACCTCGCTTCCGCCCGGCGATGCGACGCGCGCCCGCGCGCCCTGTCCGGTGCTGCAAAAACCCTTTACAGAAACGGAACTCGCCGCCTTTCTCGCGGCGACCGGAGTGCATGCATGACCCCATCCGCCCAAGCCCCCCATGTCGCCATTCTGGACGACGAACCCGAAATCCGGCGGATGCTGTCGGATACCCTGGAAGAGGCGGGCTTTCGCACCACCTGCTACGGGCGCGCGACCGAGTTCGAGGCCGGGCTGAAGCGCACCGCCCCCGATGTCTGCCTGGCCGATCTGGGCCTGCCCGACCGCGACGGCCTGGCGCTGGTGCACCGGCTCGCACTCGAATCGGGCGCGGCGATCATCATCATCTCGGGACGGGCGCAGGGGCAGGACCGCGTCACCGGGCTTGAGCTGGGCGCCGACGACTACATCATCAAGCCCTTCGATCCCGCCGAGGTCGTGGCCCGCATCCGCGCCCGGCTGCGCAAGGGCCGCGGCGATACCCCGCAGCAGGCGCAAAGCGCACGGTTCGCCGGCTGGACCGCGCATTTCGAACGCTATGTGCTGATCGACGCCAAGGGCAACGAGGTGCCCTTCTCGCATGCCGAGGGCGAGGTGCTGCGGCTGTTTCTCGAAAGCCCCAACCGGCTGATCTCGCGGGCGCAGATGCAGGAGGCGCTTGGCGGCGCGGCCAGCGAAAGCTTTGACCGGGCGATGGATGTGCGGATCTCGCGGTTGCGCACCAAGCTGGGCGAAGATCCGAAAAACCCGCATCTTATCAAGACGATATACGGCGCGGGCTATATCTTTCTGGGGGATGTCGCCTGGGGGTGAAGATTCCTCTGGCCCCGCCGCGCCGCTTCTGATTCTTTAGGGATGAAACCTGACCGGAAGGCACTGCCATGCTGACCCTCATCCTGCATCGCGGGGCGCGCGGACGCCCCCTGCCCGCGCGATCGTTCTATCGCGTCGAGGTGGCCGACAACCTTTTCGGGGAATATTCGGTGCGGCGCAAAGGGGGGAGGGCGGGGCGCGGGGGGCGCAAGGGCCGGAGCTGTTTTCCCACCCTGCGCGATGCGGTGCTGCCCGCCGATAGCTGCATCCGCCGTGCGCAGGCCCGCGGATACCATCTGACCGAACGCCGGCTGGCGCAGCGCTAGGGGGCCATGATGACGGTGCATTGGTGCGGAACGGGGCTGTCTTCGGGGCCGGGCCTGCGCAGGTTGCTGGATGCGGGCCATGACATCCGGCTTTGGCATATCGACGAAAGCGCTGCGCGCGCCCTTGTCGCCCCGCGCAGCGCCCTGTTGCGCGACTTCTCGGAAGAGGCGCTTGCGGCCGAGCTGCGCCCCGGCGACATCGTGGTTTCCATGCTGCCGCCCGAGATGCACCTGCCGCTGGCCCGGATCGCGCTGCGCGGCCGGGCGCATTTCGCCTGCTCGTCCTACATCACCGAGGGGTTGCGCGCGCTTGACACCCCCGCGCGCGAGGCCGGGGTGGCGCTTGTGGCCGAGGTCGGGCTTGATCCGGGCATCGACCATCTGATGGCGCATGACCTGGTGGCCGATTACCGCGCCAGCGGCAAGGTGGCGCCGGGCAACACGATCTCGTTCCGGTCCTGCTGCGGCGGGGTTCCGGCGGTTCCGAACGCCTTTCGCTACAAGTTCAGCTGGTCGCCGCTTGGCGTTCTGCGCGCGCTCCGGGCGCCGTCCCGCTCGATCCGGCATTTCTCGGAACTGTCGGTCAGCCACCCCTGGGACGCGATCCTGCGTTATGACGCGCCCCTGCCGCAGCCCGAGACCTTCGAGGTCTATCCCAACCGCGATTCGCTGCCCTATCGCGCGGAATACCGCTTCGATCCCGAATGGCGGATCGAGGATTTCATGCGCGGCACGATCCGCCTTCTGGGCTGGGCCGATGCATGGCAGCCGGTCTTTGCCGCGCTGGAAGATGGCGGGCCGGACGCCGAAACCCGGCTGGCCGCGCTTGCCGAACGCCTGTGGCACGACAACGCCTATGCCCCGGACGAGGCCGACCGCGTGGTTCTGGTGGTCGACCTTGCGGTGAAGCGCGATGGCGCGACCGTCTGGCACAAGGCCTGGGCGCTGGACGCAAAGGGCGATGCGCGCGGCTCGGCCATGGCGCGGCTGGTATCGGGCACGCTGTCCCATGCCGTCGAGGCGATCCTGGCCCACGAGATCCCCGCGGGGCTGCACAGCGCGCCCCATGACCCGAAGCTGGTGCACCGCTGGCTGGGCGCCCTGGAAAGCCAGGCGCAATACCTGGCCAAGCGCGATCTGACGCGCGCGCATCCCTAGAACGGGCAGGGCGCCGAGAAGGTCATGTGCCGGCCGCTGTCGGGATGGCGCAGGCGCAGGCTTTCGGCATGCAGCATCAGGCGCGGAAAGGCACGCGCAGCACCCGTGGCGTAAAGCGGATCGCCAAGGATCGGGTGGCCCAGCTCCATCATGTGCACGCGCAACTGGTGGCTGCGCCCGGTCAGCGGCATCAGGCGCACGCGGGTGGTGCCATCGGCCTCGTGGCGCAGCACGCGCCAGTCGGTCTGTGCCGGGCGGCCGGTTTCATGGTTCACATGCTGGCGCGGCCGGTTCGGCCAGTCGACGATCAGCGGCAGGTCCACCCGCCCGCGCTCGGGGTTCAGATGCCCCCAGAGCCGCGCAAGATAGACCTTCTTCGTCTGCCGTTCCTCGAACTGGCGGCCCAGATGGCGCTGCGCATGCGGGGTCAGGGCAAAGACCATCACCCCCGAGGTATCCAGATCCAGCCGGTGCACCAGAAGCACCTCGGGATAGGCGCCGCTCAGCCGCGCGATCAGGCAATCGGCCCGGTCCGCGCCCCGACCCGGAACGGACAACAGGCCCGCGGGCTTGTCGACCACGAGGATTTCATGATCGGCATGCAGGATGCACGGCGCCTCGGGCGGCGGGGCATAGACGAAATCGTTCATCGCGCCGGAGTGCCCGCTCGGCGCAGGCGCGTCAAGCGGCCCCGTCCCAGACAAGGCGCGCGGCAAGCCCGCCGAACATCACCGCCGCGATCTTGTTCACTGCCCCCATCCGCGCGGAAAGCGACCGGCCAAGCCAGCCCGCGACGATGCCGTAGCCCATCGTCACCAGCGTGCCGGTAAAGGCGAAGATGGTGCCAAGGATCACCACCTGCTGCCAGATCGGGCCATAATCGGGCCGGGTGAATTGCGGCAGGAAGGCAAGGATGAACAGCACGGGCTTGGGGTTCAGCGCGTTGGACAGGAACCCCCGCCCCACCGCACGCAGGGGCTTTACCACGCCGCGCACCGCCCGCGCGCCCGTCCCGGCGCGCCAGGATTTCCAGGCCAGCCACAGAAGATAGCCCGCCCCCGCCCAGCGGATCACCGACAGCGCACCGGGATGGGCCGCGATCACCGCCGAAAGGCCAAGCGCAGCCAGCGTGATGTGCCACACGACGCCAAGCCCCACGCCCAGCCCCGCCATGGCCCCGGCGCGCGGCCCGCCCTGGATGCCGCAGGCCGTAGCGAAGAACACATCCGCGCCCGGCGCGAAGTTGAGGATCAGCCCGCCGATCGTGAAGGCGATCAGGCTTTCGGCCGGGAAGGCCATGACAACATCCCACATGATGCAACGCCTCCGGACCGGGTGCTTTGGCGCCAGATGTAGCCGCCGCCCCGCGCCTTGGAAACAGAAAATCAGACCGCGGCGAAAACCTCTGACAGAATCCCCGCAAGGGCCTCGGCATCCGCCTCATCGAAGGCATCGGCACGGTCGCTGTCGATATCGAGAACCCCGATCAGCCGCCCGCCGCGCCCGAAGACCGGAAGAACGATCTCGGACCGGGTCGAGGACGAACAGGCGATATGGCCCGCGAAGGCCTCGACATCGGGCACGATCTGCACCGCGCAGAGCCGCGCGGCAGCACCGCAGACCCCGCGCGAAAACGGAATCACCAGACAGCCGTGCCCGCCCTGATAGGGCCCGATCTTCAGCACGCCCGGTTCGGTCACCCGGTAGAAGCCGGTCCAGTCGAAGCGGCTGTCGGCATGGTGGATCTCGCAGGCAAGCGTCGCCATGAGCGCGACCTCGTCGGTTTCGCCCTCCGTCAGCGAAAGGATCGCGCGGCGCAGGTTGGCATAGTTCACGCGCATCGGACGGTCCTTCAGGGGCGTTCGATGGCGATCGCGGTGCCCTCGCCCCCGCCGATGCAGATCGCAGCGATGCCGCGCTTCCCCCCCCGCGCCTCGAGCGCGTGCAGAAGCGTGACCATGATCCGCGCGCCCGAGGCCCCGATCGGATGGCCAAGCGCGCAGGCACCGCCATTCACGTTCACCCGCTCATGCGCGATGCCCATCCGCGCCATGAAGGCCATGGGCACCACGGCGAAGGCCTCGTTCACCTCCCACAGGTCGACATCGGCGGCGCTCCAGCCAAGCCGGGCCAGAAGCTTTTCGGCCGCCGGGACCGGCGCGGTCGGAAACTCGGCCGGGTCCTGGGCATGGCTTGCATGGCCGGGGATGCGGGCGCGGACGGGCATCCCCTCGGCCCGCGCAACCTCTTCCGAGGCCAGCACCAGCGCCGCCGCCCCGTCCGAGATAGAGGACGAATTCGCCGCCGTCACCGTGCCGCCGGCGCGGAAGGCAGGCTTCAGCGCGGGGATCTTCTCGGGGCGCGCAAGGCCGGGCTGTTCGTCCTGCCCCACCACGCTCTCGCCGCCGCGTCCCGCCACGGTGACCGGCACGATCTCGGCCGCGAAAGCCCCGCTTGCCTGCGCCTCAAGCGCGCGCGACAGCGAGGCAAGGGCATAGGCGTCCTGCGCCTCGCGCGTGAACCCGAAGGCCGTGGCGCAATCCTCGGCGAAGGTGCCCATCAGGCGGCCCTTGTCATAGGCATCCTCAAGCCCGTCAAGAAACATGTGATCAAGCGCCTGCGCATGGCCCAGACGCGCGCCCGAGCGCATCTTGCCCAGCAGGTAGGGCGCGTTCGTCATGCTTTCCATCCCGCCGGCCACCACCACGCCGGCCCCGCCCGAGGCGATCTGGTCATAGGCCACCATCGCCGCCTTCATGCCCGAGCCGCACATCTTGTTCAGCGTCGTCGCCGGAACATCCTGCGGCAGGCCGGCGGCAAAGCCCGCCTGGCGCGCCGGGGCCTGCCCTTGCCCGGCGGGCAGCACGCATCCCATCAGCAGTTCGTCCACGCGCGCCGGCGCAACGCCCGCCCGCACCAGCGCCGCCGCGATCGCCGCGCCCCCCAGCCTTGCCGCCGGCACCGAGGCGAACGCCCCCTGAAGCCCGCCCATCGGCGTACGCGCCGCACCCGAGATCACCACACCCATCGCCAGATCCTCCTGCCCCTCAAATCCCGGTCTACGGATACCGAATGGTAAGCATTGCCGTCTAGCCTCGGCGTGAACTTCTTTGGTCGGAGCCCGTGAATGCAGCTGGAAGCAGAACCCCATGGCGGCACGCTGGTCGTGCATGTGAACGAATCCCGGATCGACGCGGCGGTCGCCATCCGCTTCAAGGATCTGATGCGCGACCTTACCGCCCCGCCCGCCGATCGCGTGGTGTTGGACCTGTCGCTTGTGGAGTTTCTGGACAGCTCGGGTCTTGGTGCGGTGGTGGCGGTGATGAAATCCCTGTCGCCCGAAAAGCGGCTGGAGCTGGCCGCGCTGACGCCAAACGTGGCGCGGGTGTTTCGCCTGACGCGCATGGACGGCGTGTTTCGCATTCATGAAACACTCGACTCGGCCCTTTGCGAAGGGGCACGCGATGCTGGCTGAGCGCAAAACCGAGAAGGTCCAGATTCAGCGCATGTTGCAACGGGCCGAGCCGCGGATATTCCACTATCAGTTCGTGGCCGACCCGCTGTCCGTCCGCTATGCCCTACGCGCGGCCATGGCCCGGTTTCTGCGCCAGATGACCGAAACGGAAGCCGGCACGCTGGAGCTTATCCTGGCCGAGGTTCTGAACAACATCGTCGAACACGGCTACGAGAATTCGGGAGAGGGCAGCATCACCCTGTCTATCGTGCGCGACCGGCGGGGCATGAATTGCGCGGTCAGCGACGATGGCACGGCGCTGCCGCTTGAATGCCTGCTGCACAGCGAGTCCGAGGGGGCGGGCGGGCATGTCCGCCCCGATCCCGGCAAGCTGCCCGAGGGAGGTTTTGGCTGGTTCCTGATTCGCGACCTGGCCGAGGAACTCGGCTATCGTCGTGAGAACGGGCACAATCTTCTGGCCTTCCGGCTGCCGCTTGAACCCGCCTGAGCCGGAATCGCTGCAAAAGATCGGCGCCGCCGACTCGGTCGGCAACGTCATCCGGGTGCTGATCGTGTTGAAAGGGAAAGTCCGGCGGATGCGGGCGCTGCCTACCGCCGGAGTCTTGTCGGCCCCTTCGGATCGGATTGCGTGATGCCGCCGCGATCCAAGGCCGGAAAGGCAGGGTCAGTCGATTTCTTGCGTCAAAAGCAATGGGTCGCGCCGCACGGACATGATGCACAGCGGCTTTACCAACGCATAGACAAGGGCCAGAAGGCTGACTAACGCCGCAGCCGCGAACAACACGACAAGCGCCGTCAGGAACGAATGCCCAAGGATCAGCGCCGCGCCAGCCGCGAAATAGCCGGCAATGCTACCCAGGATGATTGATCCAACCAACACGATCGCTTCCTTCCCATGACCACAACTTCCACGCGTCCAAGCTGGAATCCGTTTGTGTCAGGAATTGGGCGATTCTGGCGTGGCCCTGTGGCGTTTGCGATATCGCCCGGAAAACACGATCCCGCAATCTGACTATTTCCCTTCTAACCCCCCGGGTTTCCGTAAATTTCCAACGCTTGCGCCCGAGATGCCATACCCCCAGGTGATGCAATAGCGGCACAATTTGTTGCCCACATGCACCGCAAGCTTGCCGGATGGCATTTCCTGCGCCATCCTTACGCTGAGGCAGATCCGCAAAGCGCACACCGAAAAATCGGGGCGCCCGGGAAGGCAGGCAAGAGATGAACGACAAGACGCGGCGCTTGGCGCCGAGAGTTGGCGTGGCACTGGCAACCGCAGCTATGGCGCTTGCGGCATGTGCGCCGGAGCAGCCCTATTTCGCACCCGCATTTGGTTTCAAGAACAGTTACGCCTCGGCAAAGGGTGGCTCGCCCGTTCTTCTGTCGAATACCGAATGGTGGCGCGGCTTCAAGGATCCAACGCTGAACGCGCTGATCGACCGCGCGATGCGCGAGAACATCGACCTTGCCATCGCAAGAGAGCGCGTGAACGAAGCGCTCGCCCAGGTCGACAGCATCCCTGCCGAAGCCTCGCTGACGCCCGACCTCGAGGCGAAGCGCACCAAGGCCTATGGCGGCTCCCCGCGTACGCGCACTGCCGCGGGGCTTGAGTTCTCGTGGCTGCTCGACCCTTACGGCGCGCGGCGTGAACAGGTCAAAGCCTCGAAGGCGCTGGTCGAGGTTGCCGACGCCGAGGTGGCCGCCGCACGCCTGCTGCTGCTGCAAAACCTCTGCAATGCGGTGATCGACCTGCGCTATCGCCAACAACTTCTGACGGTCCGGCAGGAAGAGGTCCGCGCCCGACGCCAGACACTGAACCTGACCCGTACGCTTGTCGACCAGGGGTCCGGCACGCGTCTGGACCTTGTGCAGACCGAAGCCCGCCTGGCCGAGACCGAGGCCGTCATCCCCATGCTGCGCGCCGCGATCGGGCAAGAGAAATACCGCATTGCAACGCTGCTTGGCATGGCCCCCGGATCACTGCCTGTCGATCTGGACCGTTCGACGCGGCAGTTGCGTCCCGCGATCACGCCCAATGTCGGCATCCCCTCGGACCTCATGCGCAACCGGCCCGATATCCGCATCGCGGAACGGCTTTACTACGCCTCGCTTTCGGATCTTGCCGTCGCGCGGGCAAGCCTCTACCCGCAACTGTCGCTGACCGGCTCGATCAGTCTCGTATCGCTTTCGGGGAATGGATCGGGCAGCGAATATGTGTTCGGCCCCAGCATCGTTCTGCCTGCCCTGCCCGACAGCCCGCGCCGCGCGGCCGTCAGCGTGCGTGAATCCCGCGTCCGGCAGGCCAATGCATCGTGGAAAGGCGCGGTTCTGGACGCGCTATACGATGTGGAAAGCGCGCTCCTTGGCTACTCCGCCAGCACCGAAGCGGTCAGCCGTTCGCAGCGCACCGTCAATCTTTATGACGAAACCGTTTCACTGACGCGGGATCTGGTCTCGAAAGACGGCGCGACGATCCCCGCCCTATTGGAAGCCCAGGAAAACAGTGCCGACGCCAAGCTGATCCTTGCCGAGAACATGCGCCAGAAGGCCCGCAGCTATGTGGCGCTGAATGTCAGCCTGGGGTCTGGAAACGCAGATGCGCTGCCCGAAGACAGCGCACCCGTAATCGCGTCGGCAGCTACTCAGTAGCCCGTGCAGCGCAACACCACGTTCACGGTGCGCAACATGATGGACAGGTCGGTGCCGAACGACAGGGTCCGGTTGTATTCGGCGTCATAATCGGCGCGCGCAGCGAAGGTGGATTCGTTGCGGTCCGATACCTGCCACTTGCCGGTGATGCCGGGGCGCAGCGCGTAATAATCCGTCCCGGGATACAGCGCGCGCTGTTCCACCATCATCGGGCGCGGCCCGATCAGCGACATGTCGCCCTTGAACACGTTCCAGAACTGCGGCAGCTCATCAAGCGAGGATTTGCGGCAGAAGGCCCCGATCGAGGTGATGCGCGGATCGCGCTTCAGCTTCTGAGTGGCATCCCATTCGCGGCGCGCGTCGGGATCTTTCTGCAGATACTCCTCAAGCACCATATCGGCGTTCGGAACCATGGTGCGGATCTTGTAGATTTTGAAGAGCCGCCCGTTCCGGCCGATCCGCTCTTGCGTGTAGAACGGGGAATAGCCCGTTGCCTTCATCACAAGGGCGATCACACCTACCAAGGTCAGGACCGCGGGGGCGATCAGGACCGTGAACAGAATATCAAATCCGCGCTTGCCGAACCGACGGTAAAACCCTTCGGGCTTATCGGTCGCCGCCTCGACAGCCTCCATAAATTTCAACTCGCCCGGAAATTGGGCGAAATCCTTCAAGTGTACGGTCATGTCGCACCCCGACCCGAAAAGTCTTTCTGCATCGATGTCACTCCGCACCTGAAACGCACTGAACCAAACTACGGGAGCCCATCGGCTATCTTTAGATGCCCAAGTAACACATAGCGGCAACCAACTGTAAACTACCCCAAACAGACAACTTAATCACATCATTGGCATAACAAACTGAAAACAAAAGAAAAAGAATAACCCACACGCGGCAGTTGCACTTAATGGGGTTAATGCACTGTTGCCCAATTTCTGCCAAAAACGCAACTACGGTTTTCCTGACCACATTTGCGACACAACGGGTGCAATCAGTGATTGAGGGGGCGCAATTTGGAGTTGTGCGGCCATTGGGACACCCCGAATCAGATGGGGCTTGCACCGGTCCCAGAATGCCTCGGATCTAATTGCCGATTGAGGCTAAAGCATGACTGAAGCCCTGCACAAGACTGACCGGGATCGCCAGATCCGGTTGCAAAACAATCAACATCGCGTATGTTTGCGCAAACATTCCACCAGAAATAGTTCCGCCCACCGCGCGATGCAATTCCGATCACTTGGCGCGGTTATAGACATCCTCGTATCGGATGATGTCATCCTCACCCAGATACGAGCCGGTCTGAACCTCGATCAGGAACATCGGCACCTTTCCGGGGTTCTCCATCCTGTGCACGGCCCCCAGCGGAATATAGACCGACTGGTTCTCGGACAGCAGCTGCACCGTTTCGTCGATGGTCACGCGGGCGGTGCCGCGCACCACGATCCAGTGCTCGGCCCGGTGCACATGGCTTTGCAGGCTCAGGATGCCGCCCGGCTTGACCATGATCCGCTTGACCTGGAAGCGGTCGCGCAGGCACAGCGTCTCATACCAGCCCCAGGGGCGATGGCAGCGCGGGAATTCCACCGCCTGCGGCACGTTCTTGCGCTGCAATTCCTCGACCACGGCGCGCACGTCCTGCGCGCGGTCCAGATCGGCCACCAGGACGGCGTCGCGCATCGCGATCGCGGCGATGTTCTTCAGGCCCAGCCCGACAAGGTGGATGTTCTCATCTTCGGAGCGCAGCAGGGTATCGGTGCAGTCGATCGCCGTCACCGCGCCCGACAGCGCCAGGCGCTTCTTCCCTTCGGCCTGGAAGGCATGCAGCGTGAACCAGCTGCCAAGGTCCAGCCAGTCCGCGCCAAGCGGCACGGCCACAACGCCGCTGGCCTTTTCCATCACGGCATAGTCGATCGAGATCGCATCGGCCTTGGCATAATCCGCGGCACCAAGGCGCAGGAAGCCCAGATCCTTTTCCGCCGCCTCAAGGGCCGCACGGCAGGGCGCGATCAGTTCGGGCGCATGCCGGGCATAGGCCTCAAGAAGGTCGGCCACGCGAAACAGGAAGATGCCCGAGTTCCACAGGTAGTTCCCCGCCGCCAGCATCGCCTCGGCCCGCGCGCGATCGGGCTTTTCGGAATAGCTGGCAAGCGGCGTGGCGATCCGCGCACGCGCATCGCCGGCCAGTTCCAGATAGCCATAGCCCGTATCGGGGCGCTGCGGTGTCACACCAAAGGCCACGAGCGCGCCACCCTCGGCCGCGGTCTGCCCGGCCTCGACCGCGGCGGCAAAGGCCTGCGCGTCGCGGATCAGGTGATCTGAGGGCACGACCAGCATCAGCGCCTCGGGCGTCGCCTCAAGGCGCAGGGCGGCGGTCAGGATCGCGGGGGCAGTATCGCGCGCCACCGGCTCAAGGATGATCTCGGCATCGGTCACGCCCAGTTCGACCGCCTGATCCTGCGCAAGGAAACGGAAATCGTCATTGGTGACGATCGTGGGCGCGGTGAATTCGGGGCCCGAAACGCGCGCCAGCGTATCCTGAAACAGGCTGCGCCCGTTCAGGAAGGCCGCGAACTGCTTGGGGAAGGCCTTGCGCGAGCTGGGCCACATCCGGCTTCCGGAGCCGCCACAAAGGATAACGGGATGAATCATGAATTACTTACTCCGAAAACACGGCGGCCGGGCCGCGATCTTGCGCCTAGCATTCCCCAAGGACCGGTTGACGGCAAGGGTGCGGCGTTTTGCGGGCAGAGATTCCGCGAACCTGCCCGGCTCAGTTCAACTGGAATTGCAGGGGATAGCGCCCATCCTCGAAATCGCCGAACAGATCGTCAAGATCGGGATGGTCCACCGGCTCTCCGGAATAGTCGGCAATAAGGTTCTGTTCCGAGACATAGGCGACGTAATAGCTGTGATCGTTCTCGGCCAGCAGGTGATAGAAGGGCTGGTCCTTCGAGGGGCGGCTGTCCTCGGGGATGGCCTCATACCATTCATCCGTATTGGAAAACATCGCGTCGACATCGAAAACCACACCCCGGAAAGGGTGTTTGCGGTGACGCACCACTTGGCCGAGATGATATTTTGCCCGCGTGGAAAACATGATGAACCCCTGAGGATTTACTAATCCTTCACCGGGGGTGTTGTCCACCGATCAGCCGCGATTCGGGCGGAAACACACTGTGGAACTTTGGCCGACAGTTCCCGCCACCCGTCGGTTTGTGATTTCCCCGCCCCCCCTTTTTCGCGTAGAATCACACAAAACAAGATCGAAAGCAGGCAGAGCAGTATGAAGAAATATGCGAAACTGGCGGTGCTGTTGCTGGCGGCATCCTGCGGCAGCAACCATTCGGCGCCGCGCAATCTGGACAATGCGTGCGAACTTGCGCGCGAACGTCCGCAGTACTTTTCAGCCATGAAGCGAACCGAGCGGCGCTGGGGCGTGCCGGTCCATGTGCAGATGGCAACGATTCACCAGGAATCGCGCTTCGTGGGCAATGCCCGCACGCCGTTCCGCTTTGCGCTCGGGGTCATTCCGATGGGCCGGCAAAGCTCGGCCTATGGCTATAGCCAGGCGCTGGACAACACCTGGGACGAATACCGCAAGGAAAGCCGCAAATACGGCGCAAAGCGCGACCGGATCGACGACGCCACCGATTTCATGGGCTGGTATATGGACGGCACGAGCACGCGGCTTGGCATCGCGAAAACCGATGCGCGCAACCAGTATCTGGCCTATCACGAAGGGCGCACCGGTTATGCCCGCGGCAGCCACAACGGCAAGGGATGGCTTCTGGCCGTCGCGGACCGGGTCGAGGCGCGCTCGCAGCTTTACCGCGATCAGCTGACCGCCTGCGGCAGGAACTGAGCCGCGCCGGGGCCGGTCAGCGCGCGCGCTTGTCGGCCTCGGTCTTGATGCTGAAAAGGCTTGCCTTCAGATCGCCGCCGGTCTTCAGGTCACCCAGAATGACGGTGGTCTGCGCACCGCTGCCATCGGTGATGACCCATTGGCGCAGCTCTGTCGGGGCGGCGGTGAAGATCAGGCGGATCGTGCCGTATTCGGGATTCTCGGGATCCTGCGCGATGACCGAGGTGGTCTTGTCATCCGCACTGTGGCCCACGACCATTTTCGCGCGCGACAGGTCCACATTCGGCGCAAGGATCAGGTTCAGCGGGGTGCGCGCCAGCGGATACTGCTCGGGCGGCTGGTTCGACTTGCCGTCAAAGACCGCCACCTGCCCGCCACCGGCCAGCACCAGGGTCTTGTCGGGCGGTGCATATTCAAAGCGCACGCGGCCGGGGCGCTTGATGAACACCTTCCCGGTCGAGATGGTGCCATCCGCATTGACCTGCGTGATCTCGGCCTCGGCCGTCTGCAAGGCGTTGAGATAGCGCGACAGCTCTGCCAGCGGGATCTTTTCCGCGAGGGCGGGAACCGCAAGGGCAAGCACGAGGATGGGCGCAAGGGCAAGACGAAGAATGTTCATGCCCGGAATATAGCCAGTCCCCTGCACGCTTGCATCCCCCAAACGGGGCCGCTCGCGGCAATGTGGCAGGGCCGTGAACGGCGGCCCCGCACAAGAGGCAGGGATCAGGCCTCGGGGATCAGGATCTCGCGCTTGCCGACATGGTTGGCGGCCGTGACAACCCCGTTATCCTCCATCTGCTCGACCAGGCGCGCGGCCTTGTTGTAGCCGATGCCCAGCTTGCGCTGGATATAGGAGGTCGAGCATTTGCGGTCCCGCGCGACGATCGCCACGGCCTGGTCGTAAAGCGCATCCTCGCCATCGGTATTGCCGCCAAGGCCTAGCACCAGGTCGATATCCGAGGCCGCCTCTTCGTCCGGCCCCTCGACCACGCCCGACATGTATTCCGGCGGGCCGAAGGATTTCAGGTGGTTCACGATCTCTTCGACCTCTTCGTCGCTGACGAAGGGGCCGTGGATGCGGGTGATGCGGCTGCCCCCGGCCATGTAAAGCATGTCGCCCATGCCCAGAAGCTGCTCGGCCCCCTGTTCGCCCAGGATCGTGCGGCTGTCGATCTTCGAGGTCACCTGGAACGAGATCCGGGTGGGGAAGTTCGCCTTGATCGTGCCGGTGATGACATCGACCGAGGGGCGCTGCGTGGCCATGATCAGGTGGATTCCGCTCGCCCGCGCCATCTGTGCCAGGCGCTGGATGCAGGCCTCGATCTCCTTGCCGGCCACCATCATCAGGTCGGCCATCTCGTCCACGATGACGACGATATAGGGGATCGGGCTGGGCTGGAATTCATCCGTCTCGAAGACCGGTTCGCCCGTCTCCTCGTCAAAGCCGGTCTGGACGGTGCGCTTGAACATCTCGCCCCTGGACATCGCCTCGCGCACGCGGCCGTTATAGCCCTCGATGTTGCGCACGCCCATCTTGGACATCTTGCGATAGCGTTCCTCCATCTCGCCCACGACCCATTTCAGGGCGACGACCGCCTTTTTCGGATCGGTCACGACGGGCGAAAGCAGGTGCGGAATACCGTCATAGACCGACAGTTCCAGCATCTTCGGGTCGATCATGATCAGTCGGCATTCCTCGGGCGAAAGCTTGTAAAGCAGGCTCAGGATCATCGTGTTGATCGCCACCGATTTCCCCGACCCCGTGGTCCCCGCGATCAACAGGTGGGGCATCTTGGCAAGGTTGGCGATCACCGGCTCGCCACCGATATCCTTCCCGAGCGCAAGCGGCAGGCGCATGTTGCTGTCGCCGAAATCGCGCGCGGCCAGGATTTCGCGCAGCACGACCTTTTCACGATGCGCATTGGGCAGTTCGATCCCGATGACCGAGCGGCCGGGCACCGTGGACACGCGCGCCGACAGCGCCGACATCGAACGCGCGATATCGTCGGCAAGGCCGATCACGCGGCTGGCCTTGAGGCCTGGCGCGGGCTCCAGCTCGTACATCGTGACGACGGGGCCGGGGCGGACCGACACGATCTCGCCCTTGACGCCGTAATCGTCGAGCACGCTTTCAAGCATGCGCGCATTTTCCTCAAGCGCCTCGTCGGACAGCGAATGGCGCTGGATCGTGACCGGGTTGGTCAAAAGCGACAAGGGCGGCATTTCATAGGCGATCGGCTCTGGCTCGAATTTCAGTTTCGGCTGCGCCTCGGCCATCGCCTGACGCGAGGGCGCGGGCGCCTTCTTCACCGGCATCACCACGCGCCGCACCTCGGGCGCGGTGGGGATGACCTGACGGTTCAGCGCCTCGCGCGGCAGGGCTTCGGGGATGTAGTCGTCCTCATCATCCTCGTCCTCCATATCCGCGAAGGCATTGTGGCCGGGCAGGTCATCCTCGTGCCAGCCCGCCTCGATCTCATGATCGTCCCCGGCCCATGCCTCTGCCGGGGCGGGCAGTTCGGGCGCGAATTGCTCTTCGGCCAGCGGCGCGGCATGCGGGGCCTCCATCTGCGGGGCCGCGATGGCGGGCTGCGGCACGGTCACCGCACCGGGCATATAGCGCGGCGCGGCCTTCAGCGGCGGCTCGGCGCGTAGGGCGGCGGGGCCTGCCGCACGCGGCGCGGCCAGAAGCGGCTTGGGCCCGCGTGCCAGCCGCGCGGCAACGGCCGCCAGAACCGAGGCCGGCGCGCTCGGCCCGGGGGCGGGCGGGGCAGGTTCGGCGGCGGGCGCCGGATGCGGCATACCGTCTGCGGCCAGCGGCGGCTCGGGACGCAGTTGCGGCGCGTTGCGGGCCTGCACGGCCTGCGCGATGCGGGCGCGGATGCGATCCTCGGACGGGGCCTCGTTCAGCGGCGCGTGCCAGTGATGCGTGGCCTCGACCAGCTCGGGCTCAAGGTATTCGGGCGCCATCATCGGTTCGGGTTCGGCCGGGCGGCGGATGCGCGACATCAGGCCGGCGCGTTCGGCCTGCACCGGATGGGCCTGTGCGGGCCCGGCATTCCACGCGGCCTGCTGCGCCTCCCATGCCGACAGATCGGCGGCGCGTTCGGTCGCTTCGGCACGGCGCTGCCGCGCGCGCTCCTGCAAGCCCTGCGCAGTGCGGACCGAGGCCGCCGCGCCCTGCCCCAGAAGCTGCATCAGCGCGGCATAGCCCGTCACGCTGCCCAGGATCAGGAACCGCAGGATGGCGCGCAATTCCGGCCGGTCGAAGCCCAGCACGAACGCCCCCATCGCCAGCATCGCCACCGCGAAAAGCAGCGTCATCAGCTTCAGCCCGAAAGAGCCCGTCACCGGCGACATCCCCAGAAGCGAGCCCGCGATCATGTCGCCGAAATGCCCGCCCAGACCGAAGGCCTGCCCCCATTCGTCCCCCGGCACCAGAAGCGCGGCATAGACCGCCACCAGCGCCACGCCGATCGGCAGGAAGATCACCCGCGACAGCGCGCGCTCTTCGCCCCGGTGCAGCACGAAACGCAAGCCCCAGATCACAAGCGCGATCGGCAAAAGCCACGCGCCGCGCCCGATGATGATGTAAAGCGGCGAGGCGATCCCCGCCCCGATCCGGCCCAGAAGGTTCTGCACCGGCGCATCCGAGGCCGCCATCCAGCTGGGATCCTCGGGCGAATAGCTGCCCAGCATCATCAGCGCCAGAACGCCCAGAACCACCAGGATACCGCCCAGAAGTTCCTTGCCGCGCCGCTCAAGGACCGCCTGCGTGTTCTGGTCCAGAAGCGGATCGCGCTGTCTTGCCTGATAGGATGCCATGTTCAACCGTCCTCACGCATAAAGGCAGTCACGAAGGCTGATAAGCCCGCGCTGCGTTTCTTCTTTTGGGGCGACCAGGGCCACCCGGATATATCCCTTGCCGGGGTTTTCCCCGCCGACATCGCGCGAAAGATAGGCGCCGGGCAGAACCCGCACCCCCGTTTCGCGCCACAGCTTCAGCGCCGCTTCCTCGCCATCCGGCACGGGCAGCCACAGGAAGAACCCGCCCTCGGGCAGGCGGAAGCTGTTGACGCCCGCAAAGACCTGGCCCGCGATCGCGTATTTCTCGGCATAAAGCGCGCGATTGGCCTCGACATGGGTCTCGTCGGACCAGGCGCGTTCGGAAACGCGCTGAAGCGGCAGCGGCAGCGGCGCACCGGCATAGGCCCGCAACTGCCGGATGCGGCGGATGCTTTCCACCCCGCCCGCACAAAAGCCAGAGCGCAGCCCCGGCAGGTTCGAGCGCTTGGAAAGCGAATGGAAGATCACCACGCGCTCGGGGTCGTGGCCCTCGTCATTGGCAACCTCAAGCGTGCCGGGCGGCGGCGCATCGCGCCAGATCTCGGAATAGCATTCATCCGCGAAGATGCGGAAATCGTGTTTCTCGGCCAGACGCAGCAGCCCCGACAGGTATTCGCGCGAGGCCACCGCCCCTTGCGGATTGGCGGGCGAGCACAGATAGGCCATCGCCGTGCGATCAAGCACCTCTGCGGGCAGGGCGGCGAAATCGGGCAGGAAGCCCGTTTCCTCGGTGGCGGGCACGAAGACCGGCTCGGCCCCGACGGCCGCCGCGGCAACGGCATAGACCTGATAGAACGGGTTCGGGATCAGCACCGCGGGGCGCTTGCCGTTCTTGAGTTCCGGCACAAGTGCGATGGCGGCGTTGAACAACCCCTCGCGCGTGCCGTTCAGCGCCATAATCCGATCAGGCGCGACGGATGCGCGATAGCGCCGCGCGATCCAGCCCGAGATCGCCTCAAGAAGCTCGGGCGAGCCGTCATTGGGCGGATAGACCGCGAATTCGCCGACATGCGCGGCCAGCACCTCGGCCAGGAAGGGCGGCATCGGGTGGCGCGGCTCGCCGATGGTCATGGCAACGGGATCGCCGCCCGGCGCATGTATGTCCAGCAGCTTCCGCAGCCGCGGAAACGCATATTCGGGCAGGTTCGAGAACCGCTCGGGAAATGCCATTACTTGCCTCATTCATCGGGGTCATGTCGCCCCGTTTGGCTGTCAGGTTAGCCAAGGCTGCCCGGCTCGTCCAGAAAAACCGATGAATCCCGGCCCCTTGGCCTGCCCGATTGTGGCATTTCAGCCAAGCGCCGCCTCGGCCGCCATGCCAAGGCGCAGCAGCCTGTCCTCATCCCCCGCGGGCGCCATGAACGAAATCCCCGTGGCCGGCAGGCCGGTGGGCAGCGTCAGCGCGCAAAGGCCAAGGATATTGCCGATCCGGGTGTTGCGCAGCGCCAGAAGGTTCTCGGTTGCGAAATATTCGGGATCGCTCAGCAGGCGCGCGGCATCGGGCGGCTGGATCGGCGCGGTCGGCACCAGAACCGCGTCATATTCGGCGCTTGCGGAAAGGTAATCGGCGCGGAACCGTTCCAGCCGGTCCCAACCGGCAACGTAATCGGCCGCCGAAACCCCGGCACCGCCGCGAAACCGCTCAAGGATCAGCGGATACATCCGGGCGGGCGCGGCCTCGATCACGTCCTTCCACAGCCCGTAGGCCTCGGGGGCGAACAGGATCGGGGACAGGTCCATCGCCGGGCTGACCATGGGCAGCGCGCGCCGCTCGACCGCGGCACCTGCACGCGCAAGCCGGTCCACCGCATCCTCGAAGCCGCGCACCGGCGCCGCGCGCGCGCCCTCGAAGGCCAGCCCTTCCAGCACCAGAAGCCGCGCGCCGCGCAGATCGGCCCCGCGCAGATCCAGCGGCGCGGCGCGCCCGGTGATCGCCCCCAGGACCAGCGCGCAATCCTCGACGCTGCGCGCGAGCGGCCCGACCGAATCGAAGCGCCTGCAAAGCGGCACGACCCCTTCGGTCGACACGCGCCCCTGCCCCGGCTTGAAGCCCACAAGGTCGTTCCACGCCGCCGGGATCCGCACCGACCCGCCGGTATCCGAACCGACCGCCGCCGCCGCAAGCCCCATCGCCACCGAGGCCGCCGCCCCCGAGGAAGACCCCCCCGGCGCAAGGCGCGGATCATGCACGTTAGGCGGCGTGGCCGTCATCGGATTAACGCCAAGGCCGGAAAAGGCCAGCTCGGTCATGTGGGTCTTGCCCAGGCAGACCGCGCCGTGAAGCGTGGCTTCGCGCAGAACCGCGGCATCGCGGTCGGGCACGCGGCCCGCAAGCAGGCGCGATCCCGCTTCGGTCGCAACGCCCGCGCTGTCGAACAGATCCTTCCACGACAGCGCCACGCCATCGAGCGCCCCGCGCGACTGGCCCGCCCTTGCACGCGAGCGTGCCGCCATCGCTTCGGCCCGCGCGCGGGCGGGCGTCAGCCGCGCATAGATCCGCCCGCCTTCGCCCGTCGAGGCCGCCGCAAGATAGGCCTCGGCCTGTTCCACGGGGTCAAGCTTGCCCGCCGCGATCGCCCGCCCCTGTTCCGCCGCTGTCCGAAACCGCCAGTCCATGCAGATCCCCCGTTTTTCGCCACGCTAGCGGCAAGGCTACGCATGGACAATCCCGATGCGCACGCCATATTGGCGGCATGACACAGGAAACCGACGTTATCATCGCGGGCGGCGGGCTGAACGGCCCGGCCCTGGCACTTGCGCTTGCTCAGGCGGGGCTTTCGGTGACGGTGGTCGATGCGGCCCCGCCCCGCGCGCGCGCCGCAGAGGATTTCGACGGGCGCGCCTATGCGCTTGCCAGTGCATCGCAAAAGCTTCTGGCCGCGATCGGCCTGTGGCCCGGACTGGCCGGGCAGGCGCAGCCGCTGAACGACGTGAAGGCCGCGGACGGGCATGCGGGCGAGGGCCCCGCCCCGTTCTTCCTGCATTTCGACAGCGGCGAGATGGATCACGGCCCCGTCGGCTACATGCTGGAGGATCGCTTTCTCTACCGCGCCTTTCTGGAGGCGATGCAGGACCATCCGCGCATCCGGCTTGTTTCGGACAACGCCGTGACGGCGCAAGAACCCGGCCCCGGCCGCATCCGCGTGACCCTTTCGGACGGGCAAAGCCTGTCGGCGAAGCTGCTTGTCGGGGCGGACGGGCGCCGTTCGGGCGTAGCCGCGCGCGCGGGCATCACCCGCAGCGGCTGGGACTACGGGCAGGTCGCGCTGGTCGCGGCCATCGCGCATGAAAAGCCCCATCACGGCATCGCGCATCAGTTCTTCATGCCCACCGGCCCGCTGGCCATCCTGCCGCTGCCGGGCAACCGCTCTTCGATCGTCTGGAGCGAGACCGCCGCCAATGCCGCCGCGATCGCCGCGCTGGATGATGCGGATTTCCTGGCGGTGCTGAGGCCCCGCTTCGGCGATTTCCTTGGCGCGATCTCACTCGCCGGGCCGCGGTTCAGCTATCCGCTGAACCTGACGCTTGCCAATGCCTATGCCGCGCCCCGCGTGGCGCTGGTGGGCGATGCGGCGCATGGCGTGCACCCGATTGCCGGGCAGGGGCTGAACCTTGGCCTGCGCGATGTCGCGGCCCTTGCCGAAACCGTGGTCGAGGCGATGCGCCGTGGCGAGGATATCGGTGCGCTGGACGTGCTGGAGCGGTATCAGGGCTGGCGGCGCTTTGACAGCACCGCGCTCGCGCTTGGGATGGACAGCGTCAACCGTCTGTTTTCGAACGACAATCCCCTGCTTCGGCTGGGGCGCGATCTGGGCATGGGGCTGGTGCAGGCGGTGCCCGGGCTGCGGCGCGGCTTTGCCCGTCAGGCGGCGGGGCTGGCCGGCCCGTTGCCACGGCTGTTGCAGGGGCGCGCGCTTTAATCGCTCAGCCGACGCGCCTCGTCCTCCAGCATGATCGGGATGCCGCCGCGAATGGGAAAGGCAAGCCCGGCCGCCTTCGACACCAGCTCGGCACGCTCGGCATCGTAGCGCAGGGTCGTCTGGGTCAGCGGACAGACCAGCCCCTCCAGCATGCGGCGGTCATGGGCGGGGCGCTCATCGCTCATTGCAGCATCTCCTCTCCGCCCCCGTAGAGGGCGAATTCCAGCAAGGTTACCAGCGTTTCGCGGCGGGTCCGAAGGGTCGGCGCCTCAAGCAGGGCCTGCTTGTCCTCGGGCTCGAACGGCAAGAGCATGGACAGCGCGTTGATCAGGAACTCGTCCTCGGCCTCTTTCATCGCGTCCCAGTCTGTATCGTGCCCCTGGGTCGAAAAATAGCGCGCCAGAAGCTCCAGAAACGCGGGGCGGTCCAACCCCTCGTCGGTTTCGCTGCGGCCCAGATCGCGGGTGAAATCGGTCCAGCCGACCTCGGCGCGGATATAGGGCGTAAAGCCCTCGACCGTGCGCAGCAGGCGAAACCGCGAAATGCCGCTCAGGGTGATCATCAGCCGGCCGTCCTCGGTTTCGGAGAATGCAGTCAGCCGCCCCGCGCAGCCGATGGCGTTCAGGCGCAGCTCTCCTTTCGGGGCGGGGCGGGGCTGGATCATGCCGATCAGCCGCGGGCCGGTCTTCATGCAATCCTCGATCATCTGAAGATAGCGCGGCTCGAAGATATGCAGCGGCAGGCGCCCGCGCGGCAGCAAAAGCGCCCCGGGAAGCGGGAACAGCGGAATGGTGTCAGGCAGATCACCGGGCTGCATCGCGTCTCACTTTCTGCGTCACGACAGATGACAAGGTAATGCCGGATCGCGCCCCGGCCAGTGCCGGGGCCGCATCCCGCGTCAGGCGAAGATCATCGAGGACAGGCGGCGGCGCCCCTTCTGCACGATCGGATCGTTGGGCTTGAGCGCATCGAAGATCGTGAAGAGCTGCGTCTTGGCCGCCCCGTCATTCCAGTCGCGGTCACGGCGGAACAGGTCGAGCAACTGCTCGACCGCCTCTTCGATCCGGCCCGCGGCATAAAGCGCCTTGGCATAATCAAGCCGCGCCTGATGGTTGCCGGGATCGGCCTCGATCGCGGCGGACAATTCGGTCAGCGGACCCGCCTCGGCGGCCTGCCGGATCAGGGCAAGCTGCGCGCGCGCGCCCTCCACCGTCCCGGCCGACACGATCTTTGCCGGCACGGCGGCCAGAAGGCTGTCGGCCTTGTCAAGATCGCCCAGGGCCAGATGTGCGCGCACCAGCCCGCCATAGGCCTCGGGGTTCTCGGGTTCTTCCTCGAGGATGGCGGCGAAGGTCTCGGCGGCATCCTCGGCCGCGCCCTCGGCCAGCATCGCCTCGGCGGCGGCCACGGCCTCGGCCAGACCGCCATCCCCGGCAAGCGCCGCCAGCTTCTCCACGAATTTCTTCAGCTCCGATCCGGGCAGCGCGCCCTGGAACCCGTCGACCGGCTGGCCCTGCCAGAAGGCATAGACGGTGGGGATGGACTGCACCCGCAACTGGCCCGCGATCGCCTGGTTCTCGTCGACATTGACCTTGGCCATCACGACCTTGCCCCGGGCCTCGGTCACCGCGGCCTCAAGGGCGGGGCCAAGCTGGCGGCAGGGGCCGCACCAAGGCGCCCAGAAATCCACGATGACCGGCACGGTCATGGATTTCTCGACCACCTCGGACATGAAATCGGCCTCGGAGACATCTTTCACAAGTTCGGTCGGGGCGGGTTTTGCATCGCTGGCAAACATGGGTCGGTCCTTCGGTCTGCGTTTGGTCCTATATGCGTGCGCGGGCGCGCGCCGCCGAGGGTCAAAGGTCAAATGTCGCGAAGACGGGCGCGTGATCCGAGGGCTGGTCCCAGCCGCGCACCGCGCGCAGGATGCGGCTGCCATGCGCGGCGCCCGCAATGTCGGCCGTGGCCCAGACATGATCCAGCCGGCGCCCCTTGTCAGCCGCGTCCCAATCCTTCGCGCGATAGCTCCACCACGAATAAAGCAGCCCCTCGGGGATGTCCTTGCGCGTGACATCGACCCAGCCGCCCGCATCCTGGGTCTGGGCCAGATGCTCCACCTCGATCGGGGTGTGGCTGACGATCCTGAGAAGCTGCTTGTGGCTCCAGACATCGTCCTCGCGGGGCGCGATGTTCAGATCGCCCACAAGGATCGACCTCTGCGGACGGTCGGCATGAAAATCGTCGCGCATATGGGTCAGGAAATCGAGCTTCTGGCCGAATTTCTCGTTCACCTCGCGGTCGGGAATGTCACCGCCCGCGGGAACGTAGAAATTGTGGATCGTGACGCCGTTTTCCAGCCGCGCGGCAACGTGGCGGGCATGGCCAAGCCCCGCATAATCGCCCGCCGCCACCTCTTCGATGGGCAGCTTCGACAGGATCGCCACGCCGTTATAGCCCTTCTGCCCGCGCGCCACCATGTAGCGGTAGCCCAGGGCCTCGAAGGCCGCGCGCGGGATCTTCTCGACCGGGCTCTTGCATTCCTGCAGGCACAGCACATCGGGCGCTTCCTCGGACATCAGCCGCGCGACAAGCCCTTCGCGCAGGCGGACCGAGTTGATGTTCCAGGTGGCAAGGGTAAAACTCATCGCGATCTCCTTGAAAGCCGCGCGATACTGTCTGACCGCGCGGCCAAGGGCAACCCGAAGGCTGCTATTCCGCCCAGCCCGAGATCGACTTCACCTCGCAGAACTCCTCGATACCCCAGTGCCCGCCCTCGCGCGCGCGGCCCGAGGCCCCGACACCGCCGAAGGGCGCGCCCGCACCGCGGCTTTGCCCGTTCATCTCGACCATGCCCGAGCGCAGCGCCCGCGCAAGCCGGTTGCGCCGCGCGCCATCGCCGCTCTGGACATAGTTGGTCAGCCCGTAGGGCGTGGCATTGGCGATGCCAAGCGCCTCCTCCTCGGTGTCGAAGGGCATGATCGACAGCACGGGGCCGAAGATTTCCTCGTTCATGATCGTCATGTCGGGGGTGCAGTCGGCAAAGACGGTGGGGCGCACGAAGAACCCGCGATTGAGGTCCTCGGGGCGGCCCGGCCCGCCGGCCAGAAGCCGTGCGCCCTCGGCCAGGCCGGTCTCGATCAGGGACTGGATCTTGTCGAACTGGGCCTTGTTGACCACCGGCCCGATATGGCGGCCGGGCAGATGCGCCGGGGCCACCGTCGTCGCCTCGGCGGTTTCGCGGGCGATCTCCAGCGCGCGGTCATAGGCGGCCCGCTCCACCAGCATCCGGGTGGGGGCGTTGCAGGACTGGCCCGAATTGTTGAAACAGTGGCGCACGCCGCGCTGCACCGCCTTGTCGTCGGCATCCGCGAAGATCAGGTTCGCGCCCTTGCCGCCCAGTTCAAGGCAGACCCGCTTGAGCGTCTCGGCCGCCGCTTTCGAGATCGCGCGCCCCGCGCGGGTCGACCCGGTAAACGAAATCATCTCGATATCGGGATGGGTCGACATCTGCGTGCCCACGCCCGCGCCATCGCCGTTCACAAGGTTGAACACCCCCGCTGGCACGCCCGCCTCATGCAGGATCTCCGCAAAAAGAAGCGAGGAAAGCGGCGCCTCTTCAGAGGGTTTCAGAACCATGGTGCACCCCGCCAGCAAGGCCGGAATCACCTTCAGCGTCACCTGGTTCATCGGCCAGTTCCACGGCGTGATCAGCCCGACCACGCCCACCGGCTCCATCGCGATCATCGCGCCGGGCGTGCCATCACCCAGGGGGCGGATCCACTGGAACTCTTTCGCGGCATGGATGAAATTGGTGATGTGCCCGGTGCCCGAGGCTACCTGGCTGCTGAGTGCCATGTCGATCGGGGCGCCCATTTCCATGCTGATTGCATGGGCCATGTCTTCGGCGCGGGCCTCATAGACCTCAAGGATCCGTTGCACCACCGCAAGGCGCGCCTCGGGGGGCGTGGCGCGCCATCCCGGCAGCGCCGCCTTGGCCACCGCGACCGCCGCGTCGGTATCGGCCCGGTCGCCCAGGGAGATCACGGCACAGGGCTCTTCGGTGGATGGATCGATCACTGCGTGATCGCGCGGCTGCACCGGCGCCACCCATTGCCCGTTGATGTAGAAGTCACGTTTTTCGATCATGGAAAGCCTCCTGTCCGGGGCCAAGGTGGCACCGGCAAGCGACAAGAACAAGCCGGGTGCCGGATCCGCTGCACGCAAATCGCCATCACCGAAGAAAATGCGGAACATGGTTCGCCCCGCACTGGGGATCGGAAGACAGTTTCCCATATTGGCGACAAAGACCCGCGGGCTCTCGAAACTTCTTTCCGCTTGGCCTAGATAGCGGGCAGTTCTTTCCATGACAGGAGGCCGACCATGGGTCTGCGCATCAACGATACCGCCCCGGATTTCACCGCCCAGTCCACCGCAGGCGAAATCCGTTTTCACGACTTCATCGGTGACAACTACGCCATCCTGTTTTCGCACCCGCGCGATTTCACGCCGGTCTGCACCACCGAATTCGGCGCGGTCGCGCAGCTGGCCGACGAATGGGCCAAGCGCAACACCAAGGTGATCGGCGTTTCCGTCGACTCGGTCGAGGAACACCGGAAATGGAAAAGCGATATCGAGGCTTTCTCGGGCAGCCCCGCGGATTTCCCGATCATCGACGATACCTCGATGACGGTTTCCAAGGCCTATGACATGCTGCCCGCAGACCATTACCTACCGACCGAGGGCCGCACGCCCGCAAACTCGGCCACGGTGCGCACTGTCTATATCATCGGCCCCGACAAGAAGGTGCGCCTGACGATGACCTACCCGATGTCGGTGGGCCGCAACTTCGCCGAGATCCTGCGCGCGCTGGACGCGGTGCAGGCCACCGACAACGCCCCCTTCGCCACCCCGGCCAACTGGGTGCCCGGTCAGGACGTGATCGTGGCGCTTTCGGTCTCGACCGAGGATGCAAAGGCGCGTTTCGGAGAGGTGGACGTGAAACTACCCTACCTGCGCACCGTCAAGCGCCCGGCCTGAGGCGGCGCGGAAATGCAAAAGGCCCGGCGTTTGCCGGGCCTTTTTCGTCAGTAACCCTTGGGGTCGCCCGGCTCCTCCGGGGGCACCTTTTCCAGCGCCTCTGCCTCCCACCGCTTGGCTTCGGTCAGGAAGGAATAGATCGCGCCGCTGGAGGCGTTGACGAACCCCGCCCAGCCGCAGCGCCACAGCCCATGGCCGAAATACCAGCGTGAAAAGAAGAAGATCGGACTGAACAGCATCTTCCACGGACGCGCCGGAATGCCGCGTTCGCGCTTCATCTCGGCCTTCAGCGAGGAATACTTGTTCTTCTTCTGGATCAGCTCGGCCAGCGGGATCGGGCGGAAATGCAGCAGGCCTCCCTCAGCGATCTTGCGCACCTCGCCGTCGATACGAATGCCCTCATGCACCTTGTCGGTCGGATCGAACCGGCCGGTGCCGCGCCGGAAAAGCCGGTTGTGATAGCGTTCATGCGCTCGGGGGGGGACATAACCATATCCGGCAAGGTAATCGTAGCGCGTGACGCGGTAGCCGTTCACGCCGTCGGCCTCAAGCAGCGCAGGAAGCACCTTCGCCAACCGTTCGCTGACCCGTTCGTCGCTGTCGACCGAGAAGACCCAGTGCTGGGTGCATTGTTCCAGCGCGAACTGCTTTTGCGCGCCGTAACCCCGCCACGCCTCGTGCAGGAACATAATCGGGAATCCTTCGCCTTTCAGTTCCTCGATGATCTCGACCGTGCGATCGGTGGAGCCGGAATCGACGATGACGATCTCGGCGCACATCGAGAGGCTGCGGATACACGCCTCGATGAAAGGCTCTTCATCCTGACAGATGATGAATGCGGATATCGGCAAGCGCATGAAGGGCTCTTTCATCAGAATTGGTGCAGGCGTCGTGCCGCATATTACACTTTGGCCCCCGGCGCACGAAGAACAGCGGGCGGCACGCGGATCACCGCTTGCGCAGGAACCAGTTCTTGAGCCGCTTCTCCAACGGCACCTTCGCCTCGGTCACGCTGGTTTCCCATCCGATATGGGCACAGGCGCCGGGATCCAGATACGCGGTGAACTGCCCCTGCCCGCGGACATGGCGAGAGATGTGGCGCTCTTTCCTGAACCCGGAAAATCCACCCAACCGTTCCCAAAGCGCCTTGCGCCCCAGATGCGGGTTGAAGGTGAACCCGTGCCACTGGTCATGCAGGTGGTCCAGCCGGACATAATCACCCGCATCGTCATGCACCGATCGCGGCGCATCACCCCAGTCCACGGATTGGGGAAAGTCCGAGACATCGCGCAGGCAAACGATCGAGATCCCCGGATCACTTTGCAAAAGCGCACGCGCCTGCCCCAGAAAACCCTGCCGGTGGAAGCCCCAGTCATCCTCGAGGTGAAAGATAAAGGGGGTGCGAACCTCGCCGTAAAGCGCATCGACCGCGGGGTGATGGCCAACCTGACGCCCAAGGTCGATGCGGCGTCCCTGCGGGCAGACCTGCGCGAACATTTCATTCGTTTCCGAATCGCCGAAATCGTTGATCGCCAGAACCGGCAGGCCGTCCAGTTCCGCACCCAGGCTTTCGAATGTCTGGCGCAAGAGGTCCGGCCGGCGGCCCATGGTCATGCAAACTGTGATCGCGTCGTTCATTGCCACCCGTGGATCAAGGCCGAACCGGCCACGCCTGCAAACGAATCACGGGGGCGCGGGCGTTGTCCAGTAAAAAGACCCCGGGGCGCGCTGCCCCGGGGTCCTGTGCGGTTCGCGGTGAAAAGCTCAGCTTTCGGCCGCTTCTTCCTTCTTCTCGGGGGCGATCTCCTCGCCGGTCTCCTGATCGACCATCTTCATGCCAAGGCGCACCTTGCCGCGATCGTCGAAGCCGAGAAGCTTGACCTTCACTTCCTGACCTTCCTTCAGCACCTCGTTGGGGTGGTTCAGGCGCTTGTTGGCGATCTGGGACACATGCACCAGGCCGTCGCGCTTGCCGAAGAAGTTCACGAAGGCGCCGAAATCGACCAGTTTCACCACCTTGCCGGTGTAGATCTTGCCTTCTTCCGGCTCTGCCACGATCGAATAGATCATGTCATAGGCCTTCTTGATCGCATCGCCATTGGCCGAGGCGATCTTGATCACGCCGTCGTCGTTGATGTCGACCTTGGCGCCCGAAACCTCGACGATCTCGCGGATGACCTTGCCGCCCGAGCCGATCACTTCGCGGATCTTGTCGGTCGGGATCGTCATCGTCTCGATCCGCGGCGCATGGGCCGAGAATTCCTGACGGCCGGCGGAAAGCGCCTTGTTCATCTCGCCCAGGATGTGCATCCGGCCATCCTTCGCCTGCGCAAGCGCCTGCTCCATGATCTCGGGGGTGATGCCCGCGACCTTGATGTCCATCTGCAACGAGGTGATGCCCTCGGCGGTGCCGGCCACCTTGAAGTCCATGTCGCCCAGGTGATCCTCGTCGCCGAGAATGTCGGTGAGAACGGCGTAGCGGCCGTCTTCCTCAAGGATCAGGCCCATGGCCACACCCGCGACCGGCGCTTTCAGCGGCACGCCCGCATCCATCATCGACAGCGAACCGCCGCAGACCGAAGCCA
>CALMEG010000111.1 GCA_937863185.1 uncultured Paracoccaceae bacterium
CCGCGCGGTTCGGGCAAGTGGCAGACGATCAGCTTCGAGCAGCTTGTCGAAGAGGTGGTCGAGGGCGGCGACCTGTTCGGCGAGGGCCATGTCGCGGGCTTGCGCGAGATCCGCGATCTGGAAACCCCGATCAAGCCCGGCGCCCCGGAATTCGGTCCGCGTGCCAATGGCGTGGTCATGCTCAGTTCGGTCAATGACGGACGCGACCTGATCAATACCCGCTGGCTGAAGCAGGCCTATGGATCGAACAACTACGTGCGCCACGGTTCCTATTGCGGGGGGTCGTATCGCTCGGGCTCGGGGGCGATGTTCAACGATGTGAAAGGCATGCCCCACGCCAAGCCCGATTTCGGCGAGTCCGAGTTCATCCTGTTCGTCGGCACCGCGCCGGGCAATGCGGGAAATCCGTTCAAGCGGGTGGGCGCGTTGGTGGCACAGGCCCGCGCCGAGGGTGACCTGTCCTATGTCGTGGTCGATCCAGTACTCAACAACGCCCAAAGCGGTCCGTCCGACGCGCGCGCGCGCTGGTTGCCGATCAAGCCCGGTACCGACGGGGCGATGGCGATGGGCATGATGGCCTGGATGTTTGAGAATGGGCGCATCAACGAGACCTACCTTGCCCAGCCCAGCCAAGTGGCCGCCGATGCGGCGGGCGAGCTGAGCTGGACCAACGCGACCCATCTGGTGATCGTCGACGAGGCGCATCCCCGCATGGGCCGGTTCCTGCGCGGTTCCGATATCGGTCTGGACATCGGGGGCGAGGCCTATTCCGAGGCCGATCCCTTCCTTGTCGCGTCGGATGCGGGACCGGTAGCCGCGGGCGCGACCGCGGCGCCGCTTTATTTCGACGGGCTGGCCGAGACCGCGGGCGGCCCCGTGGCTGTCAAGACCTCGCTGACGCTTCTGCGCGAACAGGCGATGTCGCGCGGCATCGGGGAATACGCCGCCGCTTGCGGCATTCCGGCCGATACGATCATCGCCCTTGCAGATGAGTTCACCAGCCACGGCCGCAAGGCCGCGGTGAACTCGCATGGCGGGATGATGAGCGGGTCGGGCTTTTACAATACCTATGCGCTGATGATGCTGAACACGCTGATCGGCAACCTCAACTGGAAGGGTGGCACGGTCGTTGCGGGCGGAGGCTTCCCCGACAACAAGGGTCCGGCCTACGACCTGGCCGGTTTTCCCGGCGCGCTGAAGGCCGGCGGCCTGCCGCTTGGCCGCAACGTCCCCTACGAAAAGACAAGCGAGTTCAAGGTTAAGAAGGCGGCCGGAAAGCCCTGGCCGGCCGATGGCCCATGGTATCCCAATGCGCCGGGGCTTGCGACAGAGTGGTTTTCTTCCATCGTCACGGGGTATCCCTACGGGATCGAGGCGCTGATCCTGCGCAATGCCAACCCCGTCTACGGTATTCCGGGGATCGAGCATATGGTCGCGCAGCTGAAAGACCCAGGGATTGTGCCGCTCATCATCTCGATCGACCCGTTCATCAACGAAAGCACGGCGCTGTCGGATTATATTGTGCCCGATACGGTGATGTATGAAAGTTGGGGCTTCGCCAAACCCTGGAGCGGTGTCGCTACAAAGATGACAACGGCCCGCTGGCCCGTGGTGGACCCCAAGGTGGGGCGCACGGCCGAGGGGGTGCCGATCGACAGCGACATGTTCCTGATCGCGATTGCCAAGCGGATGGGTCTGCCGGGCTTTGGCGATGAGGCCATCCCCGATGCGGATGGCGTGATGCATCCGCTCAATCGTCCTGAGGACTGGTATCTGCGCGGAGCGGTCAACGTGGCCATGATCGGCAAGCCCGTTCCCGATGCAAGCGATGACGACATTTCGGTTTCCGGCGTCGACCGGATCCGGGATGCGCTTGAGGCCGTGCTGAAACCCGGAGAATGGCGTAAGGCTGCCATGGTCTATGCCAAGGGCGGACGTTACGAGAACGGCGACAAGGGCTTTGATGGAGAACGTGCCGCCCATGCCTGGAGCGAGCCGCTGCAGGTCTATAACGAAGGCATCGGCAGTGCCCGCAACGCGCTGACGGGCAAGCGTTCCCCGGGGGTGCCGACATGGCGAGAGGCGGAGTTCGCCGATGGCTCGAAAGTGTCGGGGCATTATCCGCAAAGCGAATGGCCGGTCTCGGTGATCAGCTTCAAGTCGCCGCTTCAGAACTCTTATTCCGTCGGGGCCAAGGCGTTGCTGCGCATCGTGTCGTCCAATCCGGTGAATATCGGTCGCACCCTGGCCGAGGCGCATGGCATCGCCACGGGCGACATGGTGCGCCTCTCGACGCCGGGGGGCAGCCTGACCAGTGTGGCGGTGGTGCGCGACGGCGTGGCGCCCGATACGGTCGCCATCGAGCATGGCTTCGGGCACCGCGCCTTCGGGGCTGCGGACATCACGGTCGATGGCGTCACGATGCCCGCCGACCCGCGGCTTGCGGCGGGCGTGGCGCATAACGATCGGGGCATGCTTGACCCCCCCCGCCCGCAGGCCGGGGTCTGGGTCGATCCGATCTCGGGCGCTTCGGTGCGGCAGGGCCTGCCGGCCCGGATCGAGCGGATCGGCTAACCGTTCAAGGGGCCCCTTCGCCCCCTTGTCTGCGCGTGGCGATGCGAGGATACGGCGCACCGCCACGCGCAGGTCAGATCGGCGTTGCCGACTGCTCGACCACCGCTTCCATCGCCACATAGGTCGAGGTCGCATGCACATGCGGCAGCGCCGAGATTTTCGCGCCCATGATCTGCCGGTAATCCGCGATATCGCGCGAGCGCACCTTGAGAAGGTAATCGAACCCGCCGGCGATCATGTAGCACTCTTCGACCTCGGGGATCTGGCGCACGGCGGCGTTGAACTTGTCCAGCGCGCCCTGGCGCGTGTCGGACAGGCGCACCTCGACATAGGCGACATGGCTGAGGCCGAGCTTCAGCGGCGACAGGATCGCGCGATAGCCGGTGATCAGCCCCTCATCCTCAAGGCGCCTGATGCGCGCGGCCACGGGCGTTTTGGAAAGGCCCACCTCGCGCGCAAGCTGCGTCAGCGGGATGCGGGCATCATGGGTCAGCCGTTCAAGGATGCGGCGGTCGATCTGATCCAGCTTGATAGGCATATGGTATGATTTCTGACGGCAAATACAGACGATAAGCATAGCTGATTGCCTATCTTTGGGCAACATGACCAGCGAATGCCCGCTATCATCAGGGATCGCCACCCATCCGAGCAGGAGCATCCGATGCCCACCCCGTCCCGCGTCGCAGACCCCTTGTGGACCGCGCTGTCCGCCGAGAAATTCCGCCCCGAATCCGAGGTGCTCGACGCGCTTGTGCGCGAAGCCGCCCTGCCGGCGGTGCAGCGCAAGGCGATCTCCGGGCGTGCGGCGGATCTGGTGCGGCGCATCCGCGCCGAGGCCAGCCCCACGCTGATGGAGCAGTTCCTGGCCGAATACGGGCTGTCGACGCGCGAAGGCGTGGCGCTGATGTGTCTGGCCGAGGCGCTGCTGCGCGTGCCCGACCGCGACACGATCGACGCGCTGATCGAGGACAAGATCGCGCCCTCGGACTGGGGGCGGCATCTGGGCGAGGCCTCGTCCTCGCTGGTCAACGCCTCGACCTGGGCGCTGATGCTGACGGGGCGGGTGCTGGACGACGATCAGCCCGGCCTTGCGGGCACGCTGCGCGGCGCCATCAAGCGGCTGGGCGAGCCGGTGATCCGCGCCGCGGTCGGCCGGGCGATGAAGGAAATGGGGCGCCAGTTCGTGCTAGGCGAAACCATCGCCAAGGCGCTGGAGCGTGCCCGCACGCGCGAGGTGCAGGGCTTCACCTACAGCTACGACATGCTGGGTGAGGCCGCGATGACTGCGGGTGACGCCGCGCGCTATGCCCGCGCCTATGCCACGGCGATCGACGCGATCGCGGGGGCCTGCACCAAGGGCTCGGTTCAGGCCAATCCGGGGATCTCGATCAAGCTGTCCGCGCTGCATCCGCGCTATGAGGTCGCGCAGGAGGCCCGCGTGATGGCCGAACTGGTGCCCGTCGTGCGCGATCTGGCGCGGCGCGCGAAAGCGGCCGGGATGGGGCTGAACATCGACGCCGAGGAACAGGACCGGCTGGTTCTGTCGCTGCGCGTGATCGAGGCGGTCCTGTCGGATGCGGAGCTGGCGGGCTGGGACGGTTTCGTCGTGGTCGTGCAGGCCTATGGCAAGCGCGCGGGGCTGGCGATCGACTGGCTTTACCAGATCGCCACGGCGCTTGACCGCAAGATCATGGTGCGCCTGGTCAAGGGCGCCTATTGGGATACCGAGATGAAGCGCGCGCAGGTCGAGGGGCTGCCCGATTTCACGCTGTTCACCTCGAAAACCGCGACCGATGTCAGCTATATCGCCAATGCGCGCAAGCTGCTGGGCTATGCCGACCGGATCTATCCGCAATTCGCCACGCATAACGCCCATACCGTTGCCGCGATCCTCGAGATGGCGGGCGATGTCGAGTACGAATTCCAGCGCCTGCATGGCATGGGCGAGCGTCTGCACGACATCGTCCTGCGCGAGGGCAAGACGCGCTGCCGGATCTATGCCCCCGTGGGTGCGCATCGAGATCTGCTGGCCTATCTCGTGCGGCGGCTGCTGGAGAACGGCGCGAATTCCAGCTTCGTGAACCAGATCGTGGATGAGGATGTGACGCCCGAGGATATCGCGCGCGATCCGTTCGATGGGCTGGCCGCGGCCGAGGCCCCGGCCGGCCTGGTGCCGCCGCAGTCGATCTTCGGTGCGGACCGGCGGAACTCTCAGGGGTTCGACCTGAGCGATGCGGCCACGCTGGCCCGGATCGGGGTGATGCGCGACGGCGTGGCCCTGCCGGACGCCGCGCCGATCGTTGCGGGGCAGGGCACGGGCGCGGCGCGCGACGTGGTGAACCCGGCCAGTGGCGCCCCTGTCGCCACCGTGACCGAGGCCGATGCGGCAACCGTCGCCGCCGCCATCGACGCGGCCGCGGTATGGGATGCCCCGGCCGCCGAGCGCGCCGCGATCCTGCGCCGCGCGGCCGGGCTTTATGAGCGTGACTTCGGCCCGATCTTCGCCACGCTTGCGCGCGAGGCCGGGAAATCCCTGCCCGATGCCGTGGGCGAGTTGCGTGAGGCGGTGGATTTCCTGCGCTACTATGCCGGTCAGGCCGAGGCTTCGGGCAAGATCGCGCCGCGTGGCATCATCACCGCGATCAGCCCGTGGAACTTTCCTCTGGCAATCTTCACCGGCCAGATCTCGGCCGCGCTTGCGGCAGGGAATGCGGTGCTGGCCAAGCCCGCGGCGCAGACCCCCGTCATCGCCGCCATGGCGGTCCGCCTGATGCATGAGGCCGGGGTGCCGCGCAGCGCGCTGCAATTCCTGCCCGGCGACGGGGCGACGGTGGGGGCGGCGCTGACCTCGGACCCGCGCGTGGCGGGGGTGGTCTTCACCGGCTCGACCGCGACGGCGCGGCGCATCCGCAACGCGATGGCCGAGAACCTTGATCCCGGCGCGCCGCTGATCGCGGAAACCGGCGGGCTGAACGCGATGATCATGGATTCCACCGCGCTGCCCGAACAGGCGGTGCGCGACATCGTCGCCTCGGCCTTCCGCTCGGCCGGGCAGCGGTGTTCGGCGCTGCGCTGCCTTTACGTCCAGGAGGATGTGGCCCCGCATCTGATCGAGATGAGCAGGGGCGCGATGAACGAACTTGTGCTGGGCGGCCCGGGGGACGTGCGAACAGATGTGGGCCCCGGGATCGACGCGGCCGCGCAGGCCGATATCGCGGGCTATGTCGCGCGCGCCGAACAGGAGGGGCGGTTGCTGCATCGGCTTGACGCCCCGGCCACGGGCCATTTCGTGGCCCCCGCGATGCTGCGCGTGAACGGGATCGCGGATCTGGAGCGCGAGGTGTTCGGCCCGGTCCTGCATGTGGCGACCTTCCGCGCGGGCGATGTCGGCAAGGTGGTCGCGGCGATCAACGCCTCGGGCTACGGGCTGACCTTCGGGCTGCACACCCGCATCGACAGCCGCGTGCAAGAGGTGTTCGACGCGCTGCGCGTCGGCAATGTCTATGTCAACCGCAACCAGATCGGCGCCGTCGTGGGCAGCCAGCCCTTCGGCGGCGAGGGGATGTCGGGCACCGGCCCAAAGGCGGGCGGGCCGCATTATCTGCCGCGCTTCGGCACCGCGCCGGAAGGGCGCGGGGGCGATGTGGCGCAGGACTGGGCGCAGGAGGCCGATCTGGCCCTGCTGCGCCGCGCGCTTGCCGCCCCGGCGCCCGCCGCCCCGATCACAGAGGAACTGATGCCCGGCCCGACCGGAGAGCTGAACCGCCTTGTCCTTTTCGCGCGCGAGCCGATCCTGTGCATGGGCCCCGGTCCCGAGGCCGTCAGGCGCCAGATCGCGCTGGTCGAGGGGCTGGGCGGCCGCGCCGTGGGGGTGGACGGCCGGGTTGCACCATCCGTGCTGGAAACCCTTGCGGGGCTGTCAGGCGTGATCTGGTGGGGCGGGGATGCGCGCGCCCTGGCCTGTGCGCTTGCCCGCCGCGACGGGCCCATCCTGCCGCTGATCACCGGAGCGCCAGATCATGGCCATGTCGCCTATGAACGGCACCTGTGTGTGGATACCACCGCTGCGGGCGGAAACGCCGCCCTCCTTGCTGGTGGGCAATAGTTCAGAACTGAAGCTGCCCCTTGGTTCTGCCGCCCCGCTCATGCCGGAGGCGGCAGAAATACACGCCCACCGCGAGCAGCAGAGAACCGAGCGCGGCCGCGAGGGGGAACAGGACCACCGAAACCCAAAGGGGCAGACCGCCGGCGACAAGGGCAGCCATCAGCGCAACGCCTGCAAAAGTGCCAAATCCCGCAATCACAATAGGCATCGGTTTCTTCCTGAACTCGTCCATGGCGCCAAGGCAGAATCGGCCCCAAGGGTTAAACTTTCCTTAGTATGACCAGTATTGTGCGCGTGTCTCCGCCTCATATCCGCCGGTTTGGCCCGGATTGCGGATTGGCGCGCAGGTCGTGAAGTGATTCAGGCAGAACTTTGCCGAAATTGCAACAACCATAGGTTGAAAAATTCGAGATCAGGCCGGAAGAGAAACAAGGGGCGGCCCGCCTTCCCAGTTTGCGCGGGCCAGCGGCCGATCGGGCGGGGTGCTGCCGCAGATTCCCGGCAGGCGCGCCCTGCGCCGAAGTCTGTTAATTCTTGTGGCGCCTTCCGCCGTGATTCGCGTGATTCGGCAGCAATTGGGAAACAATCGTTCTGCGAATTTTGCCGCAGGTGCAAAGCAGCCCTTGACCTAGCGGAAGAGGTCTTTGTAATTGCTGTAATAATAGGCCCGGCTCCGCATGAAGCTGCCGAGGGGTATGTGTGCGAAAGCCGCAACACCGTCACATTATTGCCGTGCGGTGGGGGAATCGTTGGTATAGAACGAACTCGCTGCAAGAGGCGCGCTCGAAGGGGATGAACATGAGAACTCTGCTTGTCATGCTGGCAACGCTGCTGGCGACCGTTTCTCTGAACTCGGTTGCATTCGCACAGGAATACAAGATCCAGCGCGGCGACACGCTGCGCGTCGAGGTGCGCGAGGATCCAAGTCTGAACCGTGACGCGCTGGTCATGCCCGACGGGCAGATCTCGCTTCCGCAGATCGGCACGGTCCGCGCGGCTGGCCGCACGGTCGATCAGCTCAGCGGTTCGCTGGTGGGCGCGCTGTCGCCGAACTTCGCCGCCCCGCCGAGCGTGTTCGTCTCGCTCGCATCGCGCGCCGAACCGATCGAGCCGCTGCCGCCGCGCACCGTCCAGTCCTTCGCCCTGGGCGAGGTGGAAACCCCCGGCGCGATCGAGATGCGTCCTGGCACCACGGTTCTGCAATTCATCAGCCAGGCCGGCGGCATGACCCGCTTTGCCGCCAAGAACCGCGTTCAGCTGCGCCGCACCAATCCCAAGACCGGACAGGAAACCGTCTATGTGATCGACATGCGCGCCCTTGAGAGCGGCCAATCGCTGACGCAGAACTATGTGATGCATCGCGGCGATGTCGTCTTCGTGCCGACCCGTCGGTTGTTCGAATAACCTTTGCAAGCTAGGCGGGCCGAAATGAAGCTGACCCTGAAAGGGCGCAATTCCGTTGCTGGTATTGCCATCATCGCGTCCGGTGCGCTTGGCGCGATGGTCGTGCCCGCGGCTGGTCAGGAGTTTCCGCGCTCGGGCGTGCTGCTGACCTTCGATATCAGCCAGCGGCTGGAGACCGACAGCAACCTCGATCTTGACGAGACCAGCCCCGGCTCCAGCACGATTGCCACGACCCGGTTCAATTTTGGTGTGCAGACCGATAACGGCATCAGCCGCCTCGATTTCGGTCTGGGGCTTGCGATCCGCGGCTTTGACGTTCCGACCCGCACCGACAGTGCAGATTTCGACAACCCGGATGTCCGTTTCGCCTATACGCGCGAAGGCGCCAATGCGGTTTTCGAAACCCGCGCGCGCTATATCCGTTCCGACATTACCTTCATCCGTCCGCTGGACGATCCGCTTGGCGACCCGGATATCCCCGATCTGCTGGCTGACCTTGACGATCTGCGTGGCGGCGGCTGGCGGGAGGATCGTTTCTTCTCGACCCGGCTGGAACTGGGTACAAGTTCCCTGATCGGCTTCACCATCGACGCGACATATCTTGATCGTCGCTATGAAGATGTCACAAGCCCCGATCTGTTCGACAACCTGCGCCGTAGCATCGATACGGAAACCCGTTTCTCGGTTTCGCCTGCCACGGATGTATTCCTGCGCCTCGGGCATGAACGCCTGAACGAGTTCGAGGCGATCCCGCGCAAGGAGCAGACCACCGATCTGGCGCTTGGCGTCCGGCACGAATTCTCGGATGTCCTGCGCCTTGAGGCCGACGTTGGCCGGTCCTGGGTGCGTGAGGAAATCGCCGGGGTGGTCGCACGGGAAAATGGCATCGACGGATCGTTCCTGCTGACCCATGACCTGCCGACCGGCGATGTCGGCCTGTCCTTCGTTTCCGATACCGATGAGGATGGGACGAATTCGCGCCTCAGCGTCAGCCGCCGGTTCGAGCTTCCCGACGGAGAGTTTTTGGGCAGCATCGGCGTAGCGCGCGGCCCGCATGGTGAAACCGAGGCGATCGGCTCGGTTGATTACCGTCAGGTCCTCTCCGTGGGCACCATCGGAGTGTCGCTGGATCGTGACATCACCTTCAGCGATACGGATGGCGATGAGACGCTGACCGAAGCCGCGCTGAGCTATGTCTTTCCGATCAACGAGGTGTCCAGCTTTGGTCTTGGGCTCAGCACCAGCCGGTTGAAAAACCTCGATACCGGGGCGCGCGAAGAGCGCTCGAACATCGGGCTTACCTACAGCTATCTCTTGGACGACAGCTGGGGCCTGAATGTCGGCTATCGCCACCGTCTGCGCGATGTCGGCATGGGCGAGGCGAAGTCGGACGTGTTTTTCGTGACCTTCAGCCGCCATTTCGACGGCACGTTTTGAGCTGATCCAGAACGCTGCGGCTATAACGGCCTAGTTGCCGTAATAGCCGTAGCGGTCGGTTTCGCTGTCTTCGGCGCGATTCAGCACAACACCCAGCAGCTCGGTCTGGTCCTTGAACAGGCGTTCGCAGGCGGCCACTTCCTTGGCGCGGGTGCTGTGCCCGTCCGCCACCAGAAGCACGCCATCGACCTGCGGCAGGAAGGCCAGCACGTCATCGCACAAAAGCGCGGGCGGAAGGTCGTAGATCACCACATCGGGTTGCAGCGCGGCGCGCATTTCGTCAAGCGCCCTTGCCGTGTCGGGTTCTTGCAACAGCTCGGCCGGGTCCTGCGCCGAGGCCTTGTTCAGGCCCACCGCCAGGTTCGGCGCGATCCGCAAAAGATGCTCGTTCATCGGAACGGTTCCGTGCAGCGCCTGCGCGATATTACCCGCATCGCGGATGCCAAGCGTCGGCGCAAGGTTTGGAAGCCGCAGGTCAAGGTCCATCAGGACGACACGGGTGCTGGGCTTGTGCGCGATGCTGAAGGCCAGGTTGGCGGCCACGAAGGTCTTGCCGCAGCCCTTCGTGGGCGAGGTGATGGCGACGCGGCTCCAGCCGCGGGATTTCAGCGCATGCAACAGCCGCGTGCGCAGAACGTCAAACGCGACCGAGGCCGGATTCTCGCGCGAGGCGCTGACCAGCCGGTTCGATTCCAGGTGAAGGGGGTTCAACTCGTAGGTGCGGATCTCTTCCCACGCGCGGTCGACCTCGGCTTTGTCGGGATTCTGCACGATGGGATCAGCCTCCGGAATATTGCGGCTCTTGAACATCAATTCGGATCCCTGCCTGTAATTCGAAAAAGCAGAGAAGGACTTGCCTGTATCATTCACGCGTATTCGCTCACTCAATTTGCTTTCGCAGATCGGCGGGCGAAAATGCCCGCTGGGTAGATTCGCGTCTGCTGCAGTTGCTTAATACACCAATACCGGACAAGAAAGGCCTAGAACCACCCAGATGTGGCAGTGTGGCGCAAAACGCAACCCGATCGGAAACAAATGAGGCAGGCAATGGCTTCTGTAGACCGCCCCAGCGTCGTGGATGCTGTCGTCATCGGACGGAACGAGGGTGGGCGTCTTGTCGCTTGCCTGACATCCATGGCCGGGGCCGCGCGCCGGATCATCTATGTGGATTCAGGCTCCACCGACGGTAGCCCCGAGGCGGCCCGCGCCGCCGGGGCCGAGGTGGTGATGCTGGATCTCGCGCAGCCGTTCACCGCCGCACGGGCGCGCAATGCCGGGCTTGCCGCCCTGGCGGAGGGCGCCCCGGAAGAGGGCGAGGCCTATGTGCAGTTCGTCGATGGCGATTGCGCGCTGCGCGAGGGCTGGCTTGAGGCCGCGCGCGGGTTTCTGGATGCGAACCCCGCCGTGGCGTTCGTGTGCGGCCGCCGCCGCGAACGCCACCCCGAAGCCTCGATCTACAACCATCTGTGCGATCTGGAATGGGACACGCCCGTGGGCGAGGCGCTTGCCTGCGGCGGGGATGCGCTGATGCGGCGCAATGCGCTGCTTGAGGTCGGCGGCTACCGCGACGGTCTGATCGCGGGCGAAGAGCCCGAACTGTGCCTGCGCCTGCGGGCACGGGGCTGGAAGATCTGGCGCATCGGGCAGGAAATGACTTGGCATGACGCGGCGATCACCCGCTTCGGGCAATGGTGGCGGCGCACCCGCCGGGCGGGGCACGCCTTTGCCGAAGGTGCCGCACTGCATGGCGGCGGCCCCCAGCGGCATTGGGTCGCCGAGACCCGGCGTGCGCTGGTCTGGGGGCTTGGTGTTCCGGTGGCCGCACTTCTGGCGATGGTGCTTGTCGGGCCCTGGGGGGCGCTGGTATTGCTGGCATGGCCTGCGCAGGCGGTGCGGCTGGCATGGCGCAACAGGGCGCTTGGCGTGCGCATGGCGCTTGTCGTGGGGGTGTTTTCCACCTTGGGCAAGATCCCCGAAATGTTGGGCGTTCTGGAATACCACCTCAAGCGGCAGTTCGGCCGTGCCTCGCGCATCATCGAATACAAGTGAAGGTGATCAGTCCTCGCCGCGTTGCCGCAGGGCGGCAACGGTCTGACCGGGCAGAATGGCGATACATTTGGCGTAGCGCGGGATCAGCCGGCGCGGGCTGGACAGCATCCGCCAGACCCATTCCAGCGCCAGGCGGCGCACCCAGACGGGCGCGCGCTTCTGCGTGCCCGCGATGAAATCAAGCCCCGCCCCGATCGAGGCGAAGCCGGTTTGCGGCGCAAGTTCACGTCCACGCGCGGCCAGAAGTTCCTGCTTCGGCGCGCCAAGCGCCAGAAAGCACAGCCCCGCGCCCGATGCACCGATCTCGGTCAGGATCGCGGCCGCGTCGGCCCCTTGCGGATCGAAACCGAAAGGCGGTGCGATGCGGCGCACGATCTTCAGCCCGGGCACTTCGCGGGCCAGATCGGCGGCGGTCTGTTCGAGAACCGCATCCGTGCTGCCCAGAAGGGCAACCGTCACCCCCTTGTCGCGTGCCAGCCGGGCAAGCGGCAGAACCATGTCCGACCCCGGCACCAGTTCGACCGGCTTGCCCCCCAGCCGCGACAGCCACACGATCGGGTTTCCGTCCGCCACGATCAGGTCATGTGCCGCATAGGCGGCGCGAAAGGCCGGGTCCGAGGCCAGTTTCACAAGGTGATCAAGGTTGATCGTGGCAAGTGCGAAACCTTCGCGCGCCTCGAAAAGCGCCCCGATTCGCGCCAGAAGCTCTGCCTGGCCGGGAATATTCACGCGGATCACATGGGGGGGAAAGCTGAACTGCAACCTGAATACTCCGACAACGCCGTGCGCGGGGGCTTTGTATGGTGGCACCGCCCCGGCAATGAACCTGGCGACGTGAACACAATTCTTTGCCCGACCGCAAGGTTTTACCGCGTGGTGGGCCGGCGCACCGGGTATCCCGCCTTGGCGGATTCTGGCCGGATGACAGTGCCGAAAACAACCTGATGGCGCAGCTGCGCAAGAAAACAGCCGTTTAAGATTGTGCCGGCCACCCTCTTCCGTTACGACAACCCGCATCAAGAACAAGCGCCGAGTCATGACGTCCATTAGCGGAACGCATCGCCATTCCATTGATCTGCTCCGCTTCGTTGCGTCTTTCGGCATTGTTTGGGCCCATATGCTCAACCCCCAGCCGATCGCCGCGATCGGCTATGCCGCGCTTGCGATCTTCCTGATGATGGTGCCGTTCCTGTCCGTGCGCTTCTACGAGGAACGCGCGCGCCGGACGCAGGAGGGCGCGCCTAGGGTGCCGCGCCGCCGGTATCGCCTGTCGCGCAGGATGTCGCGGCTGTTGCTGCCCTGGCTGTTCTGGTCTGCGTTCTACAAGCTGCTTCTGGTGGCGCAGTCGGGCGATTTGCGCAGCCTGTTCACGATTACCGATCCCTGGTCGCTTCTGGTGGGCCCCAGCATCCATCTGTGGTTCCTGCCCTTCATCTTCGTGCTGTCGGGCTTTGCCATCGTGGCGCCGCAGGTGCTGCGCAACCGCAATTCGGTGATCGTCGGATCGGTGCTGGCCTTTCTTGTGTCGATGCCGGTGATGTGGTTGCACGACACGGGCGATCTGGTCGTGCCGCTAGCGCAATGGGCCTTTGGGTTGCCGCCGTTTCTGTATGGGCTGCTTCTGGCCTTCGGCATCAGGTTCCGCGTTGCCTGGGCGCCGGTAGCGTTCTTTGTTGCGACGGCGGTTCTGTCATGGCTGCGCGGGGCGGAGTACTGGCCGGCGCATTATGTGCTGGCCGTTCTGATCTTCGCTCTCGCATGGAAATACGAGATCAAGTCGACCTCGTTCCAGAAGCTGGGTGCGCTTGCCTACGGGATCTATCTGATCCACCCGTTCTTCATGGCCATCTGGTATCACTTCGCGGGATTTGGCCAGAACACCTTCCTGGGGATCTTCGTCGTGTTCACGCTTGCTTCGATCGCCACGGCGATCATGCGCCGGCTGCCCTATCTGCGCGCCCTGGTCTGAGCGGGCCTAGACCTCGCTGCGCGGGGCGTTGCGGCCGATGCGGATGATCCGGGCCGGAACGCCCACCGCCACGCCATGGGCCGGCACGTCGCGCAGCACGACCGTATTCAGCCCGATGATTGCGTGATCGCCCACGGTGATCCCGCCGATCAGGCGCGCACCGGCCCCGATATCGACATGCCCGCCGATCACCGGCACCTTGCTGCCCTTGCCGATGCCGATCGTGACATGGTTGAAGATCATGCAGTTCGGCCCGATCACCGCATCGGGGTGGATGATGATCCCGTTGGGATGTTGCAGCCGCAATCCGCCACCGATCCGGGTTTCAAGCTGGATCTCGCACTGGGTCACCGTGCTCCAGAACATGTGCTGGGCGGTCCAGTATTTGCGCCGCAGATAGGTCAGCGGTCCGGTCTTGCCGCGCAATGCCTGGTAACGACGGATGCAGCGCAAGAGGCGCCGCCCCGGATCCCAGAGTTTCGTGACGGCTTCACGGCTCCAGTCCGGCTCGGTCGGGGAAATCCCCGTCGGATCGACCGGAGTGCCGAAATCACTGACTTGGCTTGCGTGGTTCAACTGTTGGGCGCTCCCTGTCAGAGCGGGTGAGACAACGCGAAGATTCGACAACCCGGCCACCGGAGGCATTGACGCGCTGCCATCTCTCTGCGACGTGCTACATAACTGCTTCCGTGGCGTTCCTAGGTCAAGCCAAACCCATCTCTGCTGCCCTTTTCCACGCAAGACCGTGCAACGGGGGTGTTCTTCTGGTAACAACCTGACCGGGACCGGAACGTCATGGCGGCTCGGTCCCCGGTCAAATCGCAACCCGCCAAGGACCGGCAACCCGAGAGCGACCCGAGACGATGCCCAACGCCCTTTCGTTCCTGATGCTGCTGATCTGGCCGATCGTGACCTTTGTCATGTTCGCACGCATGCCGCTGGAGCGTGCGCTGATCTGGTCGATCCTGGGCGGGTATCTGCTGCTGCCGCCCTTGGTGAATTTCGACCTTCCCCTGCTTCCGCCGCTGGACAAGGCCACGATCCCGAACCTTTCGGCCTTTGCGGCCTGCGTGCTGATGCTGGGCAAGCGGGTGTCCATCCTGCCAGAGGTCGCGCTTGGCAAGCTGCTGATGGTGCTGATCGTCGTCAGTCCGGTCGCAACCGTCCTGACCAACCCCGAGCCCGTCACCTTCGGTGTCGTCTACCTGCCGGGGATGACGATCAGGGATGCGCTGTCGGTGATGATCAACCAGTTGCTGTTCCTGCTGCCCTTCTTTCTTGGCCGCCGCTTCCTGTCGGACGAAAAGGCCATGCGCGAGATCCTGATCGCGCTTGTTGTCGCGGGGCTGATCTACTCGGTCCCGATCGTGATCGAGGCGCGGCTGAGCCCACAGCTCAATATCTGGATCTACGGCTTCTTCCAGCACTCGTTCGAGCAGATGGTGCGCTTTGGTGGCTTCCGTCCGATCGTGTTTCTCTATCACGGGCTCTGGGTCGCGTTCCTGGTCCTGATGACGCTGGTATCGGCGGTGGCACTTGCGCGGCTGGAGCCGGCCGATAACAGGCCGCGGCACATCCTGATCGTGCTCTGGCTGGCGGCGATCCTGCTATTGTGCCGCAGCGTTGGGCCGGTGATCTATGCCATCGGGCTGATCCCGCTTGTGTTGGTGGTCAAGCCGACGGTGCAGGTGCGTGTCGCCGCGGTGCTGGCGCTGATCGTGGTGGCCTATCCGATGCTGCGCGGCGCGGATCTGATCCCCGTCGACGATATGGTCGAGCGTGCTTACGCCTTCGATGCGGCCCGCGGCCAGTCGCTTGAATTCCGCTTCGACAACGAGGCCGTCCTTTTGGAGCGTGCCAGCGAAAAGCCCCTGTTCGGCTGGGGCGGATACGGACGAAACATGGTCTTCGACCCCGAAACCGGCAAAAGCCTGACCGTGCCGGACGGGCGCTGGATCATCGTGATCGGGCTTCTGGGCTGGGTCGGCTACATCATGGAATTCGGCCTTCTGGCGCTGCCGCTTGTATATCTGGCGATGCAGGCACGCAGCCAAGCGAATGTTCTGTCGCCCTATGCCGGGGTGATCGCGCTGATCCTGGCGGCGAATATGGTCGATCTGTTGCCCAATGCCACGCTTATTCCCTTCACCTGGCTGATGGCCGGTGCGATTCTGGGTTATGCCGAGGCGCTCCGTGCCGGGCGCGTCACACGCGCAAGCGGAATCGAACCTTTGCCCGAGGCCCCCCCACGACCACGGACTGTCATAGGATAAACAGGGCTTTTCTGCACCGCAGAGGACGATCTGGGCGCTTTACGCAACCCGTTTTGCGGTGCATGCTCTTGATATTGAGTGGTGAATTGGTGGCGTGCCGGATGCGGTACGCATTGGGTTCCTGAGAGCGCTTTTCGAAAGGCCACCATGCAACGGCAACCTCCGGTCTATGTTACCAAGCCGATCCTGCCGCCGATGGAAGCGTTCCTGCCGCTATTGCAGGAAATCTGGGAAAGCCGCATCCTGACGAATAACGGCCCGCTTTTGCAACGCTTCGAGGCAGCCCTTGCCGAATATCTGGGCGCCGAACATCTGAGCGTTGTGGCAAACGCGACCCTGGGGTTGTTGCTATCTCTGCGCCACAAGGGCGTCACGCAAGAGGTCATCACCACGCCCTTCTCGTTCGCGGCCACCGGGCATGTCATACGGTGGGCCGGGGCAGAGCCGGTCTTTGCCGATATCGACCCGCAGACGCTGAACCTTGACCCCGCCGAGGTCGAGCGCCGGATCACTCCGCGCACGCAGGCCATTCTTGCCGTGCATTGCTATGGTACGCCGTGCGAAACCGATGCCCTTGCCGAGATCGCGCGGCGCCACGGGCTTGCGCTGATCTATGATGCCGCCCATGCCTTTGGCGTGCGCACCGCGCAGGGGCCGCTTTGCACCGCGGGCGACCTGTCGGTTCTCAGCTTTCACGCCACCAAGGTTTTCAACACGTTCGAGGGCGGCGTCATCGTGGCCCCCGACCGCGAGACCAAGCTGGCGCTGGACCGGCTGGGTAATTTCGGAATCGAGGACGAAGACACGATCCCCGAGGCAGGCATTAATGCCAAGATGAGCGAACTTGGCGCCGCTGCCGGGCTTGCCTTGCTACCGCATGTCGATGCCGCAATCGCCGCGCGCGCGCAGGTGGCCGCGCGTTACGCCGAGGGGCTTGGCGACGTCGCGGGGCTCCGTCTGGTTTGTCCTCCGGGGCGTTCGGGCCATAACAGCTATGCCTTTCCGATCCTGCTAGGGCCGGATTATCCACTGTCCCGCACCGCGCTGATCGAAAGGCTGCGCGCGGCAGGCATCTTTGCGCGGCGCTATTTCCACCCGCTGATCTCGGACCTGCCGATGTATCGTGACCTTCCTTCCGCGGCCCCCGGCGGTTTACCTGTCGCGTGCGATGCGGCGGCGCGCATCCTGTGTCTGCCGATCTATCCCGACCTGAAGGAAAGCGACCAGATGCGTATCATCGAGATCGTGCGCGGATCATGAGCGTGAACTGGCCCATGCTGCAATGGGGCGGGCACCGGATCTTCCGGGGCCGTTCGCCCGATGTGCGCAACGTGGCCGAGCGGGAATGGGTCATCTGCCCCGAGGAAACCGCCCCGACGCGCCCCGCGATCTATCCCGATGGCGCGCTGGAGCGCATCACCGACCTGTCACCCTGGCGCAAATGGGAGGTGGAGCAGGGGCTGATCCGTGGTGACCCAATCGAACACGCGGCCACTCGTGCGCACCGGATCGGGAATGCGGCGATCGCGGGGGCATTCATCTATCGCGGCGGCGCCAAGTCGCGCCACGGCTACGGCAAGGAACGCCTGTTCGACACGACCCTCGGACCCTGCCGGCATCTTGAAACCGTGCATATCGTGTCGAATTTCGCGGGCAGCAACTATTTCGGGAATTTCCTGCTGGACGACATGCCCCTCGGGATGATCCCCGAGGAAGATGCGCCGACCGCCGTCATGGTGACGCGCAACTACGAGGACGAAGGCGGATACCGCGCGCTTCTGGACCTTCCGCGCCCGCAGCGGCTGCGCCATGCGCGGATCGGCGAATTGATCGTCTATACCGATTTCGCGCAGAATTCCTTCAAGCTCGCGCGCTACCGGGCGCTGCGCGACCGGTTGAGGCGGCACTTCCCCGCGCAGGCAGGACAGCAGAGGCCGCTGGTCTATCTCAAGCGTGGCGCAACCGGCGTGCGACGGCTGATCGAAAACGAGGCCGAACTGGAAGAGATGCTGGCGCGTGCGGGGTTCGATATCGTGGAACCCTCCGCTCTGTCGGTGCCCGAGGTTGCACGGCGCACGCTTGGGGCCGGGCTCGTGATCAGTGTCGAGGGCAGCCACCTGTCGCATGTGATCTATTCGATGGCCGATGACGGGGCCTTTCTGGTGCTGCAACCGCCGAACCGTTTCGCGATGGCCTACAAGGAATTCGCGGACCGGATGGACATGCCGTTCGGTTTCGTCGTCGGTACGCTGGTGCCAGGCGGGTTCCGGGTCGATCTGCCCGAGTTGCAGCGGATGATCGGAAAGATGACATGACCCCGGTGCCGGAAACGCAGGGCGAACTGATCCTGCTGCCTGCGTTGAAGGGGCAGCGCGGCCCGCATGGTGGGTTGGTTTTGACGCAGAAATATCTCGATGGCGCGGCAGAATTCGCGCGGTTCTGGCCCGGGCGCGTCACCTCTCTGATCGAGGTGAACGACGAACGCACCAGCGACATGGACCATGTCGAGGTGATGCCTGGAAAAGGTGATGTCGCCTTGGAGGAAAGGCCGGTTGCACGGACCGATCTGGCGGCGAGGCTGTCCCGCGCCGCGGTCGTTCTGGCCTTTCTTTCGCCCTTCGAGGCGCGGGTGACGAACCTGTGCAAGAAAATCGGTGTGCCGCTTGTGTTCACCAGTGAATATTCGCCCGACACCGAGTGCCAGATCATCGACGCCGAGGTCGGAAACCCGTTGCTGCGGGTACGCCGCAAGCTGTGGGTGCGCAAGGCGGAACGCATCCGTCGCGCCATGCTGCGCCTTGCATCGGGGATCCAGTGCAGTGGCACCCCCACCTACGAGCTTTATCGTGACCGTACGCCGGAGGCCTTGCTGTTTTTCGACAACCGGGTGCGCGGCGATGCGGTCATCCGCCCCGAGGCGCTTGTCGCAAAAAGCGCCGGCATCCTGTCCGGCGCACCGCTGCGGCTTGTCTTCGGGGGGCGGCTGATCGCGATGAAAGGGGTGTTGGAGCTGCCCTTGGTGGCGCAGGAGCTGTCACGAATCGGGGTGAATTACACGCTCGACATCTTCGGTTCCGGCCCGCTTGAAGTTGCGCTGTCCGAGCAGATTCGCAGCCTGGGGTTGCAGAACCGTGTCGCGCTGCGCGGTGTTCTCGACTTTGCCACCGGATGGGTGCCGCAACTGCGCGACCGAACCGATCTTTTCCTGTGCTGCCATCCGCAGGGTGACCCGTCCAGCACCTATCCGGAGGTCATGTCCTGCGGTGTGCCGATCGCGGGCTACGGCAATGAGGCCTTCATGGGAATCGTCCGCCATTCCGATGCGGGCTGGGCGGTTCCGACAGGGGACGCGCCGGCGCTCGCGCGCGTCGTGCAGCGCCTTGATCACGCGCGGAGTGAGCTGTCCGCCGCGGCAGGACGCGCCCGCACCTTCGCCGACGCCCATGTCTTTGAGAAGACGTTCGCGCGCAGGGCCGAACATCTGGCCCGCGCCAGTCAGCGGCGGCAAAGCTGACCTAGCGTCATTCGCTTTGTGGCAAATGATGCGGCGGATCCCTGTCTTTTGGGATAATTGTTTCGCGAAAAGGCACGATCTGCTCTGGCGATTGCCGCGCTCCCCTATCCATTGCCATTAAAACTCGTTAATTTCTTCCCTTGGATCCTGATCGTGTTTTTTGAGTAAGACCTTGGCAAATTTAGACACAGCGACTGGCCCGCAAGCGGGGAACAACGATATTGCAATTGTCGGCATGGCCGCGCACCTGCCCGACGCACGGACGCTTGCACAATACTGGTCGAATCTGCGCGACGGGATCGAATCGATCCGGCACCTGAGCGAGGAAGAACTGATCGCCGCGGGCGAGCGCCCCGAGAAGATGCGTCACCGCAATTATGTGCCCGCCTCCAGCATCCTCGAGGGCTTCGACGAGTTCGATGCCGAGTTCTTCGGCCTGTCGCCGAAAGAGGCGGCGATCATGGACCCGCAGCACCGCCGCTTCCTTGAGGTGACATGGGAGGCGCTGGAGAACGCAGGCCACCCGCCCGAGAAGTTCCCCGGCCCGATCGGGGTGTTCGCGGGCTGCGGCATGGGCAGCTATTTCTATTTCAACATCTGCTCGAACCGCGATCTGGTCGACAATGTGGGCATGTTCCTGCTGCGCCATACCGGCAACGACAAGGATTTCCTGTCGACCCGCGTCAGCCATATCTTCGACCTCAAGGGCCCCAGCATCAACCTTCAGACGGCGTGTTCCACCTCGCTCGTGGCGCTGCATTACGCGTGCAGGTCGCTTCTGTCCGGGGAATGCGACATGGCCCTTGCGGGCGGGGTCACGATCGAGCTGCCGCATGCGCGCGGCTATATCTTCGAGGAAGGCGAGATCCTGTCGCCCGACGGGCATTGCCATGCCTTCGATCACCGCGCGCAGGGCACCGTCTTCGGTTCGGGCGCGGGGGCGGTGGTGCTGCGCCGCTTTGAGGATGCGATTGCCGATGGCGACCATATCTGGGCCGTGGTCAAGGGCAGCGCGGTCAACAATGACGGGGCCGCCAAGGCGGGCTATCTTGCCCCCAGCGTCGAAGGCCAGGCCGCCGCGATCGCCGCGGCGCATGCCGCCGCCGGCGTCACCGCCGACACGATCGACTATATCGAATGCCACGGCACCGGCACCTATCTGGGCGACCCGATCGAGGTGGCGGCCCTGACGCAGGCGTTCCGCGAAACCACCGACGAGACCGGGTTCTGCGGCATCGGTTCGGTCAAGACCAATATCGGGCATCTGGATACCGCGGCCGGCGTGGCCAGCCTGATCAAGACCTCTCTGTCGCTTTACAACAGGCAGATCCCGCCCAGCCTCGGCTATGAGGCGCCCAACCCCTCGATCGATTTCGACACCAGCCCGTTCCGGGTGAATGCCGCGCTGAACGACTGGGTGTCGCACAAGGGGCCGCGGCGCGGTGCGGTCAACTCGCTTGGGGTGGGGGGGACGAACGCCCATGCGATCCTTGAAGAGGCGCCGCCCCGCGTGCCCTCCGAGGAATCGGACTGGCCGTTCCACCTTCTGGTCGTCTCCGGACGCACGCGCGCGGCGCTGGATGCCAATGCGGCGGCGCTTGCGGGCTATCTGCGCGACAATCCCGATCAGCCGCTGGCCGATATCGCCTATACGCTGAAGGAAGGCCGCCGCGCCTTCCAGAAGCGCCGCGTGCTGGTGGCCGAAACCCATGAAGAGGCCATCGCCCTTCTGGAAAGCAACGATCCGCGCCGGGTCTTCAACCACGAACCCGTGGGCGATGCGCCCGAGGTCGTGTTCATGTTCCCCGGCGGCGGTGCGCAATATGCCGGCATGGCGCGCGACCTTTACGAGACCGAGCCGGTCTTCCAGGAATGGATGGATCGCGGGCTTGGGATCCTGCAACCCAGGCTGGATTACGACATCCGCGCGCTCTGGCTGCCCGAGCCGGAGGGGCAGGAGGCCGCGGCCGAAAAGCTGAAGCAGCCGTCGGTCCAGCTTCCTCTGATCATGATCACCGAATATGCGCTTGCCCAGTTGTGGATGAGCTGGGGCGTGTCGCCCGCCGCGCTGGTCGGCCATTCGATGGGCGAGAATACCGCCGCCTGCCTGTCGGGCGTGATGTCCTTCGAGGATTGCATCGGCCTTGTGCATCTGCGCGGCCGCCTGTTCGATACCGTTCCCGCCGGCGGCATGCTGAGCGTGCCGCTGCCCGAGGCCGACCTGCGCCCCCTGATGGGCGCGGATCTGGACATGGCCAGCGTCAACGCGCCGGGGCTGTGCGTGGTATCGGGGCCGCAGGCGGCGCTCGATGCGCTTGAGGCGCGCCTTGCCGCCCGGGATGTGGAATGTCAGCGCATCCAGATCGACATCGCCGCGCATTCGCGCATGCTCGAGCCGATCCTGAAGCAGTTCGGGGATTACCTGCGTTCGATCACGCTGTCGGCGCCGCGCATTCCGATCGTGTCGAACCGGTCCGGCACCTGGCTCACCGAGGTCGAGGCGACCGATCCGGATTACTGGGTGCGGCACCTGCGCAATTCGGTGAATTTCGCTGATTGCATGGCCACGCTGATGCAGGAACCCGAACGGGTTTATCTTGAGGTCGGGCCGGGCAAGGCGCTCGGCTCGCTCGCGCAGGCCAATGGCGTGCCCGCCCAGCAGGTGATGAGCGCGCTGCGCCACCCCGAACAGGACATTGCCGATGATGTCTATTTCATCGGGATTCTGGGGCGGCTCTGGGCGACGGGTGTCGATGTCGACTGGACCCCGATCTGGGGCACGGCGCGGCGCAACCGCCTGCCGCTTCCCGGTTATGCCTTCCAGCGGCAGCGCTATTTCGTCGAACGCGATAAAAGCCGTCATGCCGCCGAGGCCCCCGCCCTTGCCCGGATCGAGGATCTGGAGGATTGGGGCTGGGCGCCGGTCTGGCGCCCGCGCCTGCCCGATTTCCTGCCCGATGCCGATGGCCGCCCGGTGCTGGAAGAGCCCTGCACATGGCTGATCTTCGTCGACGAGGCGGGGCTTGGCTCGCGTCTGGTGGTGCGGCTGCGCGACGGCGGGCATCGCGTGGTCGAGGTGCGCGCGGGCGACGCCTTTGCGCGCGCAGGCGAGATGGGCTATACGCTGTCGCCCGAACGGGGCCGCGAAGGCTATGACCAGCTTGTGCAGGATCTGGTGGCGCGCGGGCTTGCCCCGGCACGGATCGCGCATTTCTGGCTGGTGACGCGGGACGAAAGCTTCCGTCCGGGGTCGAGCTTCTTCCACCGCAACCAGGAGCAGGGCTTCTACAGCCTGATGTTCCTCGCGCAGGCCATCGCGGACGAGAACCTGCCCCGCCCGATCCAGATCACCGCCGTCACCTCGGGGGCGGCGCAGCTGCATGGCGAGGCGTTGCCCTATCCGGACAAGGCCACCGTCATGGGGCCGGTGCGGGTGATCCCGCGGGAAATGCCGGGCGTGTCCTGCACGCTGGTCGATGTCGCGCTGCCGCGCCCCGATGCGCGGCTGTTCGGCGGCAAGGCGCTGCGCGCGCTGACCGATCCCTTCGCGGGCCGGCGGGCGATGGGCGGCGCGCTGGACCGGCTTGCCGAACAACTGCTTGAGGATCTTCTGGCGGAACCGCCCGCGAACGGCTCCGAGGCGCGCATCGCCGCATGGCGGGGTGACCGCCGGTTCGCGCTTGAATTCCGGCCCGTCGCGCTGAAAGCGCCGGCGGACAAGGCTCCGCTGGAGGAGTTGCGCGAAGGCGGCGTCTGCCTGCTGACGGGCGGTTTCGGCGGCATCGGCCTGACCATTGCCGAACGGCTGGTGCGCGAGCGCGGCGCCAGGGTGGTGCTGCTGGCGCGCAGCGAACTGCCCGCGCCCGCAGAGCGTGCGGCATGGCTGCGCGCGCATGATCCGTTCGATCCGGTCTCGCGCCGGATCCTTGCCGTGCAGCATCTTGAAGAGATCGGCGGCGAGGTGATGACCGTCGCGGCCGATGTCTGCAACGTCGAGGACATGCGCGCCGTGATCGAGAACGTGCGCGCGCGCTTTGGCGGGCTGCATGCGGTGATCCACGCCGCCGGGATGGTCGATGACGGCCCCCTGATGACGAAAAGCGCCGCCAGCATCGAAGAGGTCTTCGCGCCCAAGATCCATGGCACGCAGATCCTTGACAGCCTGTTTACCGATGGCGATCTGGACCTGATGGTCCTGTTCTCCTCGACCAGCACGGTGACGGCGCCGATCGGCCAGATCGACTATGTCGCGGCGAACGAATATCTCAACGCCTATGCCAAAAGCCGACAGGGCGGGCGCACCCGCGTTGTTGCCATCAACTGGGGCATCTGGAACGAGGTCGGCATGGCCGCCGATGCGGTATCCGCGCGGCTTGGGCGCCGCCCGCCCGCTCCGGTCCGCGATGCGGGCCAGCCGATGCTGGACAAGGCCAGCTTCGATGCGCGCGGCAACCGGGTGTTCAGCACCGAGCTGCGGGTGGCCGACCGCTGGGTTCTGGATGGTCACCGCACCAGGGCGGGGGACGCGCTTTTGCCCGGCACGGCCAGTCTGGAACTGGTGGCCGAGGCGCTTGCCGCGCAGGGAGAGACCGGGCCGTTCGAGATCAACGACCTGTATTTCTTCCGTCCCTTCCACGTTGCCGACGACCGCCCGCGTGAAATGCGCGTGCGCCTTGCGCGCAGCGACGAGGGGTATGCCTTCGAGCTGCGCGGCGATTGCCTGCTGAACGGGCGGCGCGGCCATGAGCTGTGCGCCCAGGCCAGTATCGCGCTTGGCGCACAGAAGGGGGGCGGCACGGCGACGGTCGATCTTGCCGCCGTGCGGGCGCGCTGCACGGTGCGGTCGCTGCCCGACGATCCCGGTGGCATCCGCTCGCCGCAGGAAGAGCATCTGGATTTCGGCCCCCGCTGGCGCGTGCTGCGCAGCCTCGATCTGGGCAAGGACGAAGGGATCGCGCGCCTCAAGTTGCCCGATGCGTTCGCGGGCGAACCCGACGCGGGCTGGCTTCTGCATCCGGCGCTTCTGGATCTGGCGACGGGCTGGGCGATGGATCTGATCGCGGGATATGAGCCGTCGCACCTGTGGGTGCCGGTCTCCTATCGCCGTGTGCGGGTGCACCGGCCGCTGCCCGCCGAGGTGTTCAGCTGGGTGCGCAATGCCGGGGACAACCGTGCCGATGCGCCCTTTGCCACCTTCGACATCACCCTGTGCGATGCCAAGGGCAACATCTGCGCCGAGGTCGAGGGTTTCTCGATCCGGCGGCTGGACAGCAGCGAAGGCTTTGCCCGCACCACGCCGCCCGATCCGCGCGCGGTCGAGTTCGACGAGGATGGCGGCGCGGCCGAAGGGGCGCAGCCGCTTTCGCCTGTCGAAGAACGGCTGATGCACAACCTGTCGCAAGGCATCTTGCCCGCCGAGGGGGCCGAGGCCTTCGGGCGCGCGCTTGCCCTTGGGCGGGCGCAGATCGTCGTTTCCTCGCTTGATCTGAACGTGCTGGCGCAGCAGGCCGGCGAGGGGATGGCCTCCGAGGAAAGCGCGGGCCAGAAGTTCGAGCGGCCGAAGCTCGATAACGACTATGTCGCGCCACGCAACGATATCGAGCGCACGCTGGTCGGCTTCTGGGAAGAGCTTCTGGGCGTCGATCAGGTCGGGGTCGAGGACAGCTTCTTCGACCTTGGCGGCCATTCGCTGATTGCGGTGCGGCTGTTCTCGATGATCAAGAAGGCCTATCGCACCGAATTCCCGATCTCGGTCCTGTTCGAGGCGCCGACGATCGCGCGCTGCGCGGCGCTGATCGCCGAACGCGTGGGCGGCGCGACCGACAGCGCCGGCGAAGCCGCCGGTCAGGGCGCCGCGCCCAAGGCACCCGCCCGCCGCTTTACCCATCTGGTCGCCATGCATGAGGGCGAGGGCGGGCCGGGCCAGCCCTTCTTCCTTGTCGCGGGGATGTTCGGCAATGTGCTGAACCTGCGCCATCTCGCGCATCTTCTGGGCGCGAACCGCCCGTTCTACGGGCTTCAGGCGCGCGGGCTTTACGGGGACGAGGCGCCGCATGCCACGCTGGCCGAGGCCGCGACGGATTACATCGCCGAACTGCGTCAGGTGCAGCCGCACGGCCCCTATATGCTGGGCGGTTTCTCGGGCGGCGGGCTGACCGCCTATGAGATGGCGCATCAGCTTGAGGCCGCGGGCGAAAGCGTCAGCCTTCTGGTGATGTTGGACACGCCCCTGCCGGTTGCGCCGCCCCTGTCGCGCGGGGACCGGATGCTGATCAAGGCGCAGGAAATCCGCCAGGGCGGCCTGCGCTATTTCGGCGAATGGGTGCGCAACCGCGCCGCATGGGAAATGGGCCGCTTGCGCGCCCGTTTCGAAGAGGCTGAACCCCTGCCGGAAAACCAGTTCCACAATGCCGCGATCGAGGCCGCGTTCCGCGGCGCGCTGCCGCTTTACGATCTGCGCGGGTGGAACGGGCCGATGGTTCTGTTCCGGCCGCCGCTGGACAGGCGCTGGAAGGTGGGCGGCGGACGCTGGGTGAACGCCGAGCGTGATTATGTCTTCGAGGATAATGACTGGACGCGCCTCGTGCCCGGTGTCGAGGTCATCGAAGTGCCGGGGAATCACGATTCCATGGTGCTGGAGCCCAATGTGCGGGTTCTGGCAGCCCGCATGAAAGCCTGCATCGAGCGGGCCGAGGCCGGAACGGCCGAGGTTCCGCCGGCCGCAGAGGCGGCCGAATAGCAAAAGGACAAGTCGAAACCGTGTCGAACCTGCTGAGTATCATCCTGAACTACCGCACGCCCGAGATGACGTTGAAATCCGCCGAGGCGGCGCTGGTGGCGCTTGAAGGTATCCCGGGAAGCCTGACCATCGTGGACAACGATTCCGGGGATGGCTCTTACGAGAAGATCCTTGCCGCGGCCGAAGAACGCGGCTGGACGAAGGATGGCCGGGTGCGTGTCCTGCAATCGGGCCATAACGGCGGCTTCGGGGCGGGCAACAATTTCGGCATCCGTGCCGGGCTGCCCGATGGCAGCGCGCCCGACTACGTCTATATCCTGAACTCGGACGCCTTCCCTGAACCCGATGCGATCCGCGTTCTGGTCGACTATCTTGATGCCAATCCCGCCGTGGGCTTCGTCGGCAGCGCAATCCTGAACGAGGACGGCGAGATCGAGACCACCGCCTTCCGCTTCCCCTCGATCGCCAGCGAGTTCGAGGGCGCGGCGCGCACCGGCCCGATCACCCGGCTGCTGGCGCGCCATGTCGTCGCGCTGCCCGTGCCGCAGGAAAATGTCGCGGTGGACTGGCTGGCGGGCGCGAGCATGATGATGCGCCGCAAGACGCTGGACCAGGTCGGCCTTTTTGACGAGACCTTCTTCCTTTATTTCGAGGAAACCGATCTGTGCCGCCGCACCCATCTGGCGGGCTGGCCGATCGTCTATCTGCGCGACAGCCGCGTGATGCATATCGGCTCGGTCTCGACCGGAATGAAGAAATGGCATCGCGTGCCTGGCTACTGGCTGGATTCGCGCCAGTATTATTTCAGCAAGAACCCCGGGCGGGGCTATGCGACGCTGGCCACCTTCGCCCATCTTGCGGGTGGGGTCATCTGGCGCCTGCGACACCTTGTCAGTCGCCGGAATTCCGAGGATCCGCCACATTTCCTTCGTGATTTGATGACCCATTGGGTTCGCGCGCGATCGCTGTCTTCGTCCGCTGCCATGGCATCGGGGCCCAAAAGCCACTGACCTGGCCGGAATACCTTAGGAGTAAGAGATGAACCGTTTTTCCTGTATCCTCATCGGCAATGAATCGCTTCTGGTTCAATGCGCCGAAATCCTGTTCGATCAGGGCCATGAGGTGCGTGCCGTCGTGACCCGCAACCCCGAGGTGCGGGTCTGGGCCAAAGGGCGCGACCTGCGGGTCGAGGCGCAGGACGACGGCTATGCCGGGCGGCTTTCGGACCTGTCCTTCGACTGGCTCTTCTCGATCGCGAACCTATCGCTGGTGCCCGATGCGCTTCTGGCGCGCGCGGGGGCCGGGGCGGTCAACTTCCATGACGGCCCCCTGCCGCGCTATGCGGGGCTGAACGCGCCGGTCTGGGCGCTTCTGAACCGCGAGCCGCGCCACGGCATCACCTGGCACATGATCGGCGGGGGGATCGACGAAGGCGACATCCTGGAACAGCGCATGTTCGATCTGGCGCCCGGCGATACCGCGCTGACGGTCAATACCCGCTGCTACGAGGCCGCGATCGAAAGCTTCGCCGCGCTGGTGAAGGGGATCGGAGAGGCCCGGCTGAACCCGGTGAAGCAGGATCTGGCGGGGCGCCGGTATTTCGCCCGCGCCGACCGGCCGCAGGCCGCCGCGCGGCTGGATTTCGCGCGCCCCGTGGCCGAGCTTCTGGCCCTTGTGCATGCGCTGGATCATGGCGATTACCGCAACCCGCTGGCCTGCCCGAAACTGGCCCTGGCCGACCGGGTGATACTTGCGCGCGGGGCCGAGGCCGCCGAAGGGTCCGCCGCGCCCGGCACGGTTCTTGAGGTGACGCCCGAAAGCCTGACCGTGGCCGCCGCCGACGGGGCGCTGCGCCTGACCCGGCTGGCCGACATGTCGGGGGTCGCGCTGAAACCCGAGGGGCTGGTGAAGGCGGGCGATATCCTGCCCGCGATGGACGCGGCCGCGGCCAAGGCGCTTGGCGATGCGATCGCCGCCGTTGCGCCGGGCGAGGGCGCGGTGCGCAAGGCGCTTCTGGCGCTCGACCTGGCGGATCTGCCCCTGGCCGGCCCGGCCGGTGCGGCGGCCGGGTATGAAACCCGCGCCCTGTCGCTTCCCGGCAATCCCGATGGCGCGCGCCTTCTGACTCTGATCGCGGCGTGGATCGCGCGCTCTGCCGGGCGTGAGTCTGTGGACCTGGCGCTTTGCGACGCGGCGGCCCCCGCCGCCTCGGGGTATCTGAGCGATTGGGTTCCCGTCCGTTTCGGCGGCGAAGGTGCGGCCGAACGCAGTTTTGCCGATCTGGCCGATGAATTCGGCGCGCGAGTCGAGCAGGCGCAGCGCTATCCCGCCTTCGCGCTTGATCTTGTCGCGCGCGATCCGGCGCTTTCCGCGCTTCCCGTGCCGCAGGTCGCGCTGTCCTTCGGGGCGGATAAGCCGCTTGCCGGCAGCGCGCTGACCGTCGCGCTGAGCGATGCCGGCGCCCGCCTGATCTACGATCCCGCGCGCCTTCCCGCCCCGGTGATCGAGATGCTGGTGGCGCGGCTGGAACTTCTGGCCGGCGCCGCAGAGGACACCCAGCCGCTTGGCCGCCTGCCGATCCTGCCCGCGGCCGAGCGCGAGGCGGTGCTGCATCAGTGGAACCAGACCAAGGCCACGCCGGAGCGCACCCTGTGTGTGCACCAGTTCTTCGAGGCCCGCGCGGCACAGCATCCCGAGGCGACCGCGCTGATCCACGAGGATGAGACGATCAGCTATGGCGCGCTGAATGCGCGTGCCAACCGCGCGGCCCATGTGCTGCGGGAGATGGGCGTGGGGCCGGGCACGCTGGTGGGGCTGTGCGCCCACCGCTCGCCCGATCTGGTGGTTGCGGCGCTGGCCATCCAGAAGGCGGGCGGGGCATATGTGCCGCTGGATCCCGCCTATCCGGCAGACCGCATCCAGCTTTATATCGAAGACAGCGCCGCGCCGGTCATCGTGGTGCAGGAAGATCTGCTTGACGATCTGCCCGAACATACCGCCAAGGTTCTGGTGATCGACGCCGATCCGCGGCTCAATACCGCCTCCGAGATGGATATCGACAGCGGCGTGAGCCAAGCCGACCTTGCCTACATGATCTATACCTCGGGCTCGACCGGGCGGCCCAAGGGCGTGATGGTGGAACATCGCAACGTGGCGAACTTCTTCCACGGCATGGATGCGCGCATCCCGCACGATCCGCCGGGAACCTGGCTTGCCGTCACCAGCCTGTCTTTCGACATCTCGGTGCTGGAGATCTTCTATACCCTAGCGCGCGGCTTCCGGCTGGTTCTGGCGGGCGACGAAGACCGGGTGATGGTGTCGGGCGGGCGGTTGCAGATGTCCGACCGCAAGATGGATTTCTCGATCTATTACTGGGGTAATGACGATGGCGTCGGCCCGAAGAAATACGAGCTTCTGTTGGAAGGTGCGAAGTTTGCCGACAATCACGGCTTCTGCGCCGTCTGGACGCCCGAGCGTCACTTTCACGCCTTCGGCGGCCCCTATCCGAACCCCTCGGTCACCGGGGCGGCCGTTGCGGCTGTGACGAAGAATATCGGTGTGCGCGCGGGCTCTTGCGTGGTGCCGCTGCACCATCCGGCCCGCGTGGCCGAGGAATGGGCGGTGATCGACAACCTGACGAACGGGCGCGCGGGGCTGGCTGTCGCCTCGGGCTGGCATCCGGACGATTTCGTGCTTCGCCCGGAGAATACGCCCCCCGCCAACCGCCAGGCGCTGTTTGACGCGACCGAGCAGATCCGGCGCCTGTGGCGGGGAGAGGCCGTGACCTTTCCCCCCCCCGAAGGCGCCATTGGTGGGGTTCCCCCACCCCGCCCCCGGCGGCGAGGGGTGCCGCGCTTGGTGGCGAAG
>CALMEG010000112.1 GCA_937863185.1 uncultured Paracoccaceae bacterium
TCGAGATCGCGCTTGCCGCCGCCGGGATACTGGCTGCCGAGGGGATCGAGGCGGCGGTCGTCTCTGCCCCGGCGTTCGAACTGTTCGCCGCGCGCCCGGCCCCCGAACGTGCCGCGATCCTCGGTGAGGTTCCCCGCATCGGCGTCGAGGCCGCGATCCGCCAGGGCTGGGATCTCTTCCTGCGTCCACAGGACGCTTTCATCGGCATGGAGGGTTTCGGCGCCTCCGCCCCGGCCCCCGCGCTTTACCGCCATTTCGGCATCACCCCCGAGGCGGTCGCCGCCAAGGTCAAATCGCTGATCTGAGGAGAAGACATGACAGTCAGGGTTGCCATCAACGGCTTTGGCCGTATCGGACGCAACGTGCTGCGCGCCATCGTGGAATCGGGACGCACCGATATCGAGGTGGTAGCGATCAATGATCTCGGCCCGGTCGAGACGAACGCCCACCTGCTGCGTTTCGACAGCGTGCATGGCCGCTTTCCCGCCGAAGTGACGAGCACCGAAACCTCGATCGACGTGGGGCGCGGCCCCATCGCGGTGACGGCAATCCGCGACCCGAAGGATCTGCCTTGGCAAGGGGTGGATGTCGCACTGGAATGCACCGGCATCTTCACCGCGCGCGACAAGGCCGCGCGGCATCTTGGGAATGGGTCAAAGCGCGTTCTGGTCTCGGCCCCGGCGCAAGGCGCCGACAAGACCGTGGTCTACGGCGTGAACCATGGCACGCTGACACGCGACGATCTGATCGTCTCGAACGCTTCCTGTACCACCAATTGCCTGTCCCCCGTGGCCAAGGTTCTGAACGATGCCATCGGCATCACCAGGGGCTTCATGACCACCATCCACAGCTATACAGGCGACCAGCCCACGTTGGATACGGTGCACAAGGATCTTTACCGGGCGCGGGCAGCGGGGCTTTCGATGATCCCCACCTCGACCGGCGCTGCGAAGGCCGTCGGTCTCGTGCTGCCCGAGTTGAAGGGGCGGCTGGACGGCGTGGCGATCCGCGTGCCCACGCCCAATGTCTCGGTCGTCGATCTGGTCTTCGAGGCGGCGCGCGACACCACCGCGGACGAGATCAACGGCGCGATCTGGGGGGCCGCCAATGGCGCGCTGAAGGGCATCCTGAGCTATACCGAACGACCCAACGTCTCGATGGATTTCAACCACGATCCGCATTCCTCCGTCTTCCACATGGACCAGACCAAGGTGATGGACGGGCGAATGTGCCGGATCCTCAGCTGGTATGACAACGAGTGGGGCTTTTCCAACCGCATGGCCGATACCGCCGTTGCGATGGGCAAGTTGTCCGCGCCCGCGGAGCAACGTGAAAAAGCCGACGCAATAAATTGAAATATCTACAAAAAGTATCGCGCGAAATGCGGCGTCACAGCAGATATGAAGGAGGCCGGAATGGCGCTTATCACCCTAAGACAACTTCTCGATCACGCCGCGGAACACGGCTACGGCGTGCCAGCCTTCAACATCAACAACATGGAACAGGGGCTTGCCATCATGAAGGCGGCGGCGGCCTGCGATGCGCCGGTGATCCTTCAGGCCTCGCGCGGGGCGAGGTCCTATGCGGGCGACATCATGCTGCGCCACATGGTCCAGGCGCTTGCCGAGATGAACCCCGACATCCCCGTCGTGCTGCATCAGGACCACGGCAACAACGAGGCCACCTGTCTTTCCGCCATCCGGCACGGCTTTACCAGCGTGATGATGGACGGCTCGCTCAGGGAAGATATGAAGACGCCCGCCAGCTATGACTACAACGTCGACATCACCCGCCGGGTGACCGCCGCCGCCCATGCCGTCGGCGCCTCGGTCGAGGGAGAGCTGGGCGTTCTGGGCAGCCTCGAGACCGGCGAGGCCGCCGCCGAGGACGGCTCGGGCGCCGAGGGCAAGCTAAGCCACGACCAGCTTCTGACCGATCCCGACCAGGCTGTGGATTTCGTGACGCAGACCGGCTGCGACGCACTTGCCATCGCCTGCGGCACCTCGCACGGGGCCTACAAGTTCTCGCGCAAGCCCGACGGGGAAATCCTGTCGATGGCGACCATCCGCGCCATTCATGAAAAGCTGCCGGACACGCACTTGGTGATGCATGGCTCGTCCTCGGTACCGCAATACCTTCAGGATCTCATCAACCGATATGGCGGGGAAATGCCCCAGACCTATGGTGTCCCCGTCGAGGAAATCGAGCGCGGCATCCGCATGGGCGTGCGCAAGGTCAATATCGACACCGATTGCCGCATGGCGATGACCGGCCAGTTCCGCAAGGTCGCAGCCGAGACGCCGCAGGAATTCGACCCGCGCAAGTTCCTCATTCCCGCCATGGCCGAGCTGGAGACGTTGTGCCGCGACCGGTTCGAACGCTTCGGCACCGCCGGGCGGGCATCCGGCATCAAAGTCATTGCAATGGACGACATGGCCCGCCGCTACGCCAGCGGCGCCCTCAACCCGGCGCCTGCGGTGCGCGCTGCCTGAAAGGAGAGACAGATGAACAAGAATGTCGAGATCAAGGGCAAGGAACGCTACAAGGCCGGCGTCCTGAAATACGCCCAGATGGGATACTGGGATGGCGATTACGAACCGAAGGACACCGACCTTCTGGCGCTGTTCCGCATCACCCCGCAAGAGGGTGTCGACCCGATCGAAGCGGCGGCGGCGGTGGCGGGTGAAAGCTCTACCGCCACATGGACCGTGGTCTGGACCGACCGGCTGACCGCCTGCGATCAGTATCGCGCCAAGGCCTACAAGGTCGAACCGGTGCCGGGCACACCGGGGCAGTATTTCTGCTATGTCGCCTATGACCTGATCCTGTTCGAGGAAGGCTCGATCGCGAACCTGACCGCCTCGATCATCGGAAACGTCTTTTCCTTCAAACCTTTGAAGGCCGCCCGGCTGGAGGACATGCGCCTGCCCGTGGCCTATTGCAAGACTTTCCGTGGCCCGCCCACCGGCATCGTGGTCGAGCGTGAACGCCTCGACAAGTTCGGCCGCCCCCTTCTTGGCGCGACGACGAAGCCCAAGCTCGGCCTCTCGGGCAAGAACTATGGCCGCGTGGTCTATGAGGGCCTCAAGGGCGGTCTCGACTTCATGAAGGATGACGAGAACATCAACTCGCAACCCTTCATGCACTGGCGCGACCGTTTCCTCTATGTGATGGAGGCCGTCAACAACGCCTCGGCCCAATCGGGTGAGGTGAAGGGCCATTACCTCAACATCACCGCCGGCACGATGGAAGAGATGTATGCCCGTGCAGAATTTGCCAAGGAACTCGGCTCGGTCATCGTCATGGTCGATCTGATCGTGGGCTGGACCGCGATCCAGTCGATCGCGGAATGGTGCCGTCGGAACGACATGATCTTGCACATGCACCGCGCGGGCCACGGCACCTATACCCGCCAGAAGAACCACGGCATCAGCTTCCGCGTCATCGCCAAATGGCTGCGGCTGGCGGGCGTTGACCATCTGCATTGCGGCACCGCCGTCGGCAAGCTGGAGGGCGATCCGCTGACCGTGCAGGGCTTCTACAATGTCTGCCGCGAGAACGTGAACGCGGTCGACCTGCCGCGCGGGCTGTTTTTCGAGCAGGACTGGGCCGATTTGCGGAAGGTCATGCCGGTCGCCTCTGGCGGGATTCACGCAGGCCAGATGCACCAGCTTCTGGATCTCTTTGGCGACGATGTCGTGTTGCAGTTCGGGGGCGGAACGATCGGGCACCCGATGGGCATCCAGGCCGGCGCCACCGCGAACCGCGTCGCGCTGGAAGCGATGGTGCTGGCGCGCAATGAGGGCCGCGACATCAAGACCGAAGGCCCCGAAATCCTGCGTACGGCCGCCAAGTGGTGCAAACCGCTCGA
>CALMEG010000113.1 GCA_937863185.1 uncultured Paracoccaceae bacterium
GCTGCACCTGGACCTCAAGCCTGACAACGTGATGATCGGCGACTTCGGCGAGGTCTACGTGCTCGACTGGGGCCTCGCGGTCAGCGCGGGCGACGCGGGCCCCAGCTGGCTGGGCCGCGCCGCCGACAAACAGCCGTGGCCCGAAGGCCGACCCGATGATGCGCAGCGCGCGGGCCTGAAGAAACTCGCCATAGCGCGCATCAAGGCTGTCGGCGCCCTCGAAGGCCACATCGTCGGGCGCGGCGGGCAGGATCAGGATCAACCCCAGATCGGGATTGGCGCGTGCCGCGCGGGCAAGTGCGCGTGCAAGCCCGGTATCCCGAAAATACTGGGTTTCGAGGTAGATCAGCTTCCGGCTGCGGCGGATCAGCATTTCATGGCCCGAAAGGATCTCCTGCGCGACGGGATGGGGGCCGAACCGGAACAGGTTGAAGCGCCGCTTGCGCGCCAGCGTGCGCAGCAGCCGGCGTTGCGGGGGCGGATCGGCCTTGCCGGCCACCACATCCGCGAAGCTTTCAAGATGGGCCTGCGCCTCGGCCACCACCGGGCCTTCCATCATCAGCTGCACATCGTGCCATGTGTCAGAGCCTTCGCGCCGGTGCTCGGGCGTGTCGAAGCGGCGATCGTCCAGATCCAGCCCGCCGATATAAAGCTGCCTGCGGTCGAAAACGGCCAGCTTCTGGTGATGCGTCGCGGGCCAAAGCTGCGGAAAACCCAGAAGATTCGGCGTGCATTTCCCCTGAACGCCATGCCGCATCAGTCGCGCAAGCCCCGGCATGTCGCGCAGCGCCGCCCTGCGCCGGGCTGGATCAAGATCGTTGAGGCTTGCGGCCTCGTGCAAAAGCTTGCGCGCCACCACCGGCCAGAACAGCAGGCGCGGTAAGATCCCCGTGCGTGCAGGATGCAGCGCCGCGCGCAGAGTCAGCCGCGCGCCCGGTCCTGCAAGCTCGGCCGCGGCATGAAGCATGCGCAGGCTGCGCCAGGTGCCGCGATGCAGATCGGGCCGCGCGCAGGGGTCGAAATCCGCGATCACAAGATTGAGCCGCACGCCGCGCGCAAGGACATGCTGCACAAGGTCGAACCATGTCGTGCCAATTGCCTTCGCGCGGGCCGAATGCAGCTTCGTCGCCGGGTCGAACACGCGAAAGCTTGCCCAGATTTCATGACGGGCGTCCAGAAAAGCGCGTTCCAGCGCGGGATAGGCCTCGGCCGCGGTCAAAAGGATGCGGGTTCTTGGCGCTGCCCTGATCCCTGCCCTGATAAGCCTTTCCATCGTACTTCCCGTCGCCTTGCCCGTCCCCTCCCGTATCACCGAACGCCGCATGCGGCATATCGGTTCCGAAAAGCTATTGCCCGGCGCCCCTTTCCCTGGCTCTTTCGTCAAAGCGCGCCTCGGCCTCGTTCAGCGGACGCAGCGAGAAGCGGACGCGCAGGTCGTAAACGCCGTCACTTTCGGTGACACTCTGGGTACCCTCGATCTGCTGCACGAAGGCGCGCAACAGTTGCGTGCCAAGCCCGCTGCCCTCGTCTGTGGACACGTCACTACCCGCGGCACGCGGGCCGAGGCTGTTGGCGATGCGCAGCTCTGTCCCGGTCTCCCCGGCCGGGTGGCTCAGCGATACCCGGATCCAGGGCGTGCCGGTTTCGCTGCCGGCATATTTCAGCGCGTTGGTCATCGCCTCGGTCAGCAAAAGCGCCAGCGGAACCGCCTGATCGGGCGTCAGGCGGATATCGTCCACCTCGGTCGAGACATCGAAATGGTGCCCCGGCCCGGTTCCCAGTTTCAGGATCTGGTTCACGATGTCGGGGAACAGCTCGGCCGCGCTGATATCGCCAAGCCCGGTGGTCTGGTAAAGGCCGCGGTGAATCGTCGCCAGGCTCATGACGCGCTCCTGAAGGCCGCGCATCAGCTCCTTGGCTTCGGGGGTGCGGGCCTGCCGCGCCTGAAGGTTCATGATCGAGGCGATCAGTTGCAGGTTGTTCTTCACCCGGTGATGGACTTCACGCAACAACACCTCCTTGTGATGCAGAAGATCCTCCAGTTCGGCCTCGTCGCGCAGGATGGTGTCGGTCATGCGGTCATAGGCGGCGGCAAGCTGGCGGATTTCAAGCGGGGCGCCCTCCATGTCAAGATCGCCGACGATCCGGTTTCCGCTGGCAAAGCCCAGAATGGCGGTGCCCAGGTTTCGGATATGCCGGATCACCAGCCGCTTGACCGCGAAATAGGCCACAAGAAGGCTGCCAAGCCACATCGCCACGGGAAACAGGATCGGCGGAAGCGTGTTCATCGGCCCGAAGGACACCGCGTCGACCGCGGGCCAGCTTCCCAGCGCATAAAGCAGGCCGGGTGCCAGCTCGACCACGGAATAGACCCTGTCGAGGCCAAGACGGGAGGTCTCCGAGAAGGTCGCGGCCACCGGCCCCGCAAGTGCCTTCAGCGACCGGTTCCGGGGCAGCTGGTCCTCGGCGAAATCCAGCCCGCTCGATGAGGTGAGGATCGTGCCCTGATGATCGAAGGTCATGATGACAAGCGGGCGGGAGCCTTCCAGAAGTGGGCCGTCTTCGGATACCTGAAGCGCCGAATGCGGAATAGACAGCGAAACCATCCCGGTCTTTTGCCCGGCAGCATCGAAAACCGGGTGAAGGATGCCCAGAACCGATGTTCCGGAAACCGGGCCGTTGCGATTCACGACGAAGGAAGGCGTGTCCTTCGCAGCCATCTCGTTGAACAGTGGATTGCCTGAAAAATCATAGGGAGTGTCGTTCGAAGAGCAGGTCATCTTCCCCGACATCGGCACGAAAGCCGCCAACGAGATGAACGGCGCCCCCTCGGTCACGCTGCGCATCAACGCCGAGCAATCCGCCGCACCTGGGTCAAGAAGGCCGGTGTTAAGCACCCGCGCCAGCACCCGTGCGGTGCCTTGGGCTTCCTGGATCAGGCGTGTCTCGCCTGCCACGGCGCGCATCGTTTCGCCCATCAGCGCGGCCTCGGAACGCGCGCGGGCCTCGTTCAGCAGCGTGCGGCTTTGCAGGATCGAGATCAGCAGAACCGGAAACAGCGCGATGGCCAGCATGACCGCCAGCCGCACCCCCAGCCGTTCGAACAGCCGTGGCCGCTCTGGCGTGCCGGTCATGAAGCGGCTGCGCCTGACCGCCCCATCATGGCAAGCGATCCCGCATCGGCCTGCGACAGGATATCTTCGCCCTCGTCAAGGTGCAGCAACTCTGCCAGCCGCGCCCGCGCCCGGTTCGCCCGGCTTTTGACCGTGCCCACGGCCACCCCGAGCATCCCGGCGGTTTCCTCGTAGGAAAAGCCCGAGGCCCCGACAAGGATCAGCACCTCGCGGTGTTCCGGGCTCAGCTGGTCGAAGGCCTGAAGGAAATCGCCCATGGCAAGGCGCCCGTCATGCGCGGGCTTTTCGTAAAGCGTGGCGGCATGGATCCCGTCGGGGTCCGCCACTTCGCGCTTCAGCTTGCGGCGGTTGGAATAGAAGGTGTTGCGCAGGATGGTGAACAGCCAGGCTCTGAGGTTGGTGCCTTGCTGGAACTTGTCGATATTGGTCCAGGCCTTGACGATCGTGTCCTGCACCAGATCGTCCGCCGCGGCGGAATTGCGGGTCAGCGACAGCGCGAAGGCGCGCAGCGCGCCAAGGTGATCGGGCAGTTCGTCGCGCGGGTCCATCACTTCGGGGCGCGGCGCCGTGCCATCCGCCTGTGCGGTGCGCGACGTCATTTGCCGCTCTCCTTTTCCTTCAGCTTTGCCAGCAGATCCCTGAACCGATCCGGGATTTCCTCGGTCAGCGTCTCTTCATAGACGCGCCTCAGATTCTCGTTGATCTGTTTTTCGATCCTGGCCTTAGCCTTCTCGTCCGCCATGCCCGATGCCATACCTGAATTCCGATCCCGTCAACTTTGCACGGAACCGAACGTCCCGCCACGGCGTTCGGTTCCCGAAAAACATGAAAGGGGAGTTTTCATGCCCAACGACATCGCCGGTGCCATCGGCGCCAGCCTTCCCTACCTGCGCCGATATGCGCGCGCGCTGACCGGCAGCCAGAAGACCGGGGATCGTTTCGCGGCCGCCACGCTCGAGGCGATCCTGGCGGAAGACCGGCCCTTCGACCCCGCTTCGGAGGTAAAACAGGCTCTGTTCCGGGCCTTTCACCTTGTCTGGACCTCAGCCGGGGCGCCTTTGGGCACACCCGACGATCCCCTTTCCGCCCGCGCGCAGGAACATAT
>CALMEG010000114.1 GCA_937863185.1 uncultured Paracoccaceae bacterium
CAGATCGGGCTGGGCGCGCAGATCCTGTCGACGCTGGGGCTCAAGAAGCTGATCCTGCTGACGAATTCGCCGCGCACGCGCTATGTCGGGCTTGAGGCCTTCGATCTGGAAATCGTGGGCACGCGCCCCATCGTCGAGGAGTGATCATGGCCGGACACGAACAGCACTACACGCTTGACCTGCCCGCGTTCGACAAGCCGGTGCGCCTGCTTATCGTGGTGGCGCCCTATTACAAGGACATCGCCGACAATCTGGTGGCGGGCGCGCGCGGGGTTGCCGAACAGGCGGGCGCCGTGGCCGATCTGGTCGAGGTTCCCGGCGCGCTCGAGATCCCGACGGCGATCGCCATGGCCGCACGGATGGCCGATTACGACGGGTTCGTCGCCCTTGGCTGCGTGATCCGGGGCGAGACCACGCATTACGAAACGGTCTGCAAGGACAGCCCGCGCGCGATCACCCTGCTGGGGCTTGAGGGCGTGTGCTGCGGCAACGGCATCCTGACCGTCGAGAACCGCCCCCAGGCCGAGGTCCGGGCCGATCCGGCGGGGCAGAACAAGGGCGGCGGTGCCGCTGCGGCGGCCTTGCATCTGATCGCGTTGTCGCGCAAATGGGCGGGCCGGAAAAAAGGCATCGGCTTCCGCCCCGCGGATGAGTCGTTCCGCATCGCCGGCGACGCAAAAGGACCAGAGCGCGCATGACCACCGAAGCCCCCCGCAAGATGACCCCTGAAGAAAAGCGGCAACGGAAATCCGCCGCCCGGCTTTATGCCGTGCAGGCACTGTTTCAGATGGAGGCCTCGGGGCAGGGGGTGGATCGCGTGCGTCAGGAATTCGAGACGCATCGTTTCGGCGCCGTTTATGACGAGGACGAGATGGCCGACGGCGATCCCGGTCTTTTCCGCCGCACGCTGGACGACGCGGTGACATGGCAGGCCCGCATCGACCAGGCGACCGACCGCGCGCTGGTGGCGAAATGGCCCATCGACCGGATCGACCCGGTGCTGCGCGCGCTGTTTCGCGCGGCCGGGGCCGAGCTTTTGAACCCCACGACCCCGCCGAAGGTCGTCATCAACGAGTTCGTCGACGTGGCCCGCGCCTTCTTTCCCGACGGCAAGGAGCCGAAATTCGTGAATGCCGTTCTGGACCACATGGCCCGCGATTTCCGCCCCGAGGCCTTCTGAATCCGGCGAAACCTGGCCGATCCGGCTGCGCTGCGGCATGATGGTTGTTTGCATTCGTCGAATTTGCGTTACATTGAAGACATCAACAGGAGATGTCCGATGCCCGAGCTTGTGCGCCTTTACATCCGCAACGTATTTGCCGGGCTTGGCCTTTCGCTGGTGTTCGTGGGGCTCTTGCTGTGGTTCAACGTCGCCAACCTGTGGCACCTGATCTCGACCTCGGATGTCGGCTATATCGCGGTTGCGCTGCTGATCGTATTCAACACGGTTGTCTTTTCGGCGGTGCAGTTCTCGATCGTGATCATGCGCATGGCGGACAAGCCGGAAGACGATTCCAGCGGCGGGCGGCGCGATGCCATTCCGGCGTTGCAGCCGATCGCTGTTCCTGCGGTGGCGAACAAGGCACGCCCGCGCCGCTGAGCGCGCACTACGGATCTTGACCCGAAGGGCCGTTTGCACCGCGAACGGCCTTTTCGTTTTGCGGGGGGGGGGGGAGGTGGCGGGAACCGCAGCATCCGTGAAGGCGTGAATTTCCCGAGAGCCTGACTAAATCAGGTGGGAGCCAGATACCGGGACCACGATCCCGGCAGAGCCAGCCCCCTCGGAAATGCTTATCGGCCACTGGAAAAGGGCCTTTCACGAATAGAGCAAAAGCCCGCCACGCCAACAAATAGGCGGCGGCATGCCGTTCGGCAAGGGGCCTGTCGGGGGCAGCGGACGATCCCCGGCGATCTGGACAGATGTTCCCGCTTCGTTCATAAAGTTCCCATGCCACAGGATCTGATGCCCGGTCAGTTGCTTGCGCGCGGTGTCTGCCGGCATCTGCGTGCCCTGGGCTTTGTCACGGTCGAAGAGCTGGTGCCAGGGCCGGGATTGCGCGTCGACGTGATGGCGCTTGGGATGAAGGGCGAAATCTGGGTCGTGGAATGCAAATCCAGCCGGGTCGACTTCATCTCGGATCAGAAGTGGCAGGGATACCTGGAATGGGCGGATCGCTTCTTCTGGGCGGTGGATGCTGATTTCCCGACTGAGATCCTTCCGGAAGGGACCGGGTTGATCCTGGCAGACCGCTTCGGCGCCGAGGTCGTGCGGATGGGGCCGGAAAGCCGGCTGGCGGGTGCGCGCCGCAAGGCCGTGACCCAGAAGTTCGCGCGCCACGCGGCCAGCCGGTTGCAGGCGCTGCGCGATCCGGGCGTGCCGCTTTTGCCGGAATAGTTACTTCTTGCGGCCCTTCGGGGCGTTCATGGCGCGGGCGGCCTCGGCCGCGGCCAGAAGCTCCTCGGCGATCTCTTCGGCCTCTTCGGGGTCGAAATCCAGAGGAAGCTCGACCTTGTCGGCCTCGATATAGATCCGCACCATGCCAACGGATGTCGGCCCGATCTGCAGATTCGCCGCGATGTCGCTTTGCTTGTCGATACCCATGATCCGGCCTCCGTGCGGGACAAGATGGTTGCAGATCCGGGGTTAGCGCGTCCCCGCGCGCCGGGCAAGGGCCACGGCGATATGAAAGCGGGGCGCGAATGTGCTCTTGCAATCGTGCGGCACAGGGGCTAAATCCGCGCGCAGTGCCGCCTTAGCTCAGTTGGTTAGAGCACCAGATTGTGGATCTGGGGGTCCCCCGTTCGAG
>CALMEG010000115.1 GCA_937863185.1 uncultured Paracoccaceae bacterium
AAAGGCCGGTCTGCCCCTTGGACAGGTTCGTGCGGTAAAGCGCGTTGGATTTCTCGGCGGTGGAATGGCCGGCATAGGTGCGGAACAGCCAGGGCTTGTCCTTGGCGGGTTTTGGCGTATCGGTCATGGCGGCCTCCGAATCCTGGGTTCGCAACAAAATTGCGACTGAACCCGAATTAGGCGAAATATTGTATCCCTGTCAATTCGCCGCGCTGCGGCAGAGCCGGCTTTGCGCCGGAATTGACAATCTGCGGCATTGCTGCGCCCGCATGCTGTTTTTCTGCGCATGCGAGGGACATAAAATTACAAAAACGTAAGGTCAGGCATTGCAATGTTGCGCGCCAATCGGTATCCGAAGCACAAGACCGCCCCGATTCTGCGGCGCGGCAACTGCTGACAGGAGACGCCAATGGCCCTTGACGTGCAAAGCCCGATCGCGCCTTACGATGCGCCGGAAAAAGACCTCTACGAGATCGGCGAAATGCCGCCCCTCGGCTATGTTCCTAAGAAGATGTATGCGTGGGCGATCCGGCGCGACCGTCATGGCGAACCCGAGAAATCCTTCGAGGTCGAGGTGGTCGACACATGGGAGGTCGACAGCCACGAGGTGCTGGTCCTCGTGATGGCTGCGGGCGTGAACTATAACGGGGTCTGGGCCGGCCTTGGCGTGCCGATCAGCCCGTTCGACGGCCACAAGCAGCCCTATCACATCGCGGGTTCGGATGCCTCGGGGATCATCTGGAAAGTCGGCGACAAGGTAAAACGCTGGAAGGTGGGCGACGAGGTCGTGATCCACTGCAACCAGGACGATGGCGACGACGAGGAGTGCAACGGCGGCGATCCGATGTTCTCGCCCAGCCAGCGGATCTGGGGCTACGAGACGAATGACGGCTCCTTCGCGCAGTTCACCCGCGTGCAGGCGCAGCAGCTCATGCCCCGCCCGCGCCACCTGACCTGGGAGGAAAGCGCCTGCTATACGCTGACGCTGGCCACCGCCTACCGGATGCTTTTCGGGCATGAACCGCATGACCTGAAGCCCGGCCAGAACGTGCTGGTCTGGGGCGCCTCGGGGGGGCTTGGTTCCTTCGCGATCCAGTTGATCAACGCGGCCGGCGCGAACGCGATCGGCGTAATCTCGGAAGAGGACAAGCGCGAGTTCGTCATGGGGCTGGGCGCCAAGGGCGTCATCAACCGCAAGGACTTCAACTGCTGGGGGCAACTGCCGAAGGTCAACACCCCGGAATATAACGAGTGGCTGAAAGAGGCGCGCAAGTTCGGCAAGGCGATCTGGGACATCACCGGCAAGGGCGTCAGCGTGGACATGGTGTTCGAGCACCCCGGCGAGGCGACCTTCCCGGTCTCGACTCTGGTCGTGAAGAAGGGCGGCATGGTGGTGATCTGCGCCGGCACCAGCGGGTTCAACTGCACCTTCGACGTGCGCTACATGTGGATGCACCAGAAGCGCCTTCAGGGCAGCCACTTCGCCCATCTCAAGCAGGCATCGGCCGCCAACAAGCTGATGCTGGAGCGGCGCCTTGATCCCTGCATGTCCGAGGTCTTCCCCTGGGCGGACATCCCCAAGGCGCATACCAAGATGTGGAAGAACCAGCACAAGCCCGGCAACATGGCCGTTCTGGTGCAGGCCCCGCGCACCGGCCTGCGCACCTTCGAGGATACGCTGGAAGCCGCGCCTAAAGGCTGAGTCGCCTCATTCGGCGGAAACGGAAAGCCCGCGCCCTGACGGCGCGGGCTTTTCGCTGTGCGGCCCTTCGGCGGCGGATCAGTTCGCGGCGGCGACCCTGCCCCCGTTCGTCGCGGCGCGATACCAGCGCACGATCTGCGCCCTCTCCTCGGGTTCCATCCACGACACGTTCGCGGGTGGCATGGCCACGCTGACCCCGGCCTGGATATAGATCGCGCGCGCGGCGCGGGCGATTTCGCCGCGGGTTTCCAGAAGCACGTTCTTGGGCGCGCGATGGATCCCGTCATAGCCCGGCTCACGCGCGTGGCACATCGAGCACCGGCCCAGAACGATGTCCTGGACCGCGTCGAAACCCTCGGCCTCGGCAAAGCGCTGCTCGGCGGGGGTCAGCGCGCGCGCCTCGGCGGTCTCCAGATCCTCTTGCATCAGGGGCGCGGTCGACAGCCACATGATGCAGATGAACAGGATCACCGTCACCGCCCAGGTCCAGTGCGGATTGCCCTTGCGCGCGTGGCGGGTGTTGAACCAGTGCCGGATCGTCACCCCCATCAGGAAGACCAGCGCCGCGATAAGCCAGTTGTATTGCGTCGCGAAGGCCAGCGGATAGTGGTTCGACAGCATCAGGAACACGACCGGCAGCGTCAGGTAGTTGTTATGGGTCGAGCGCAGCTTGGCGATCTTGCCGTATTTGGGATCGGGGGTGCGGCCCTCTTGCAGGTCTTTCACCACGATGCGCTGGTTTGGCATGATGATCAGGAAGACGTTGGCCGTCATGATCGTGGCGGTGAAGGCCCCCAGATGCAGAAGCGCCGCGCGCCCGGTGAAGATCTGGTTATAGCCCCACGCCATCGCCACCAGCAGCACGAACAGCAGCACCATCAGGAACGTGGGCTTCTCCCCCAGTCCGGATTTGCACAGGAAATCGTAGACCAGCCAGCCGACGGTCAGCGAGGCGGCCGAGATGGCGATGCCCTGCCAGACGCTCAGATCCGCCTTCGCCGTGTCGATCAGGTAAAGCTCGGCCCCCGCCCAGTAGACGATCATCAGAAGCGCGGCCCCCGAAAGCCATGTGGCATAGCTTTCCCATTTGAACCATGTCAGATGCTCGGGCATGCGCTCGGGCGCAACCAGATATTTCTGGATATGGTAGAAGCCGCCGCCATGGACCTGCCATTCCTCGCCATGGGCGCCGACGGGCAGGTCCGGCACCTTGCGCAGCCCCAGATCCAGCGCGATGAAGTAGAACGACGACCCGATCCAGGCGATCGCGGTGATGACATGCAGCCAGCGAACCGCGAATCCGATCCAGTCCCAGGCGATGGCCAATTCAAACATCACAACCCCCTCCCTCAGGATTTCAGGGAACGCTAGCGAAGTTCCGGTTATTGCTGTATCCAGCAAATACTCCAAGCTGCTTCAAAAAAAACCGCAAAATGTGCCATGGCCTATCTGGACAACATCAGAACCTTCATCCGTGTCTATGAATTGGGCAGCATGTCCGCCGCCGCCCGCGATCAGCGCATTTCCGCGGCGGTCGCCTCGGCGCGGATCTCGCAGCTGGAGGAACATCTCAATGTCCGGCTGTTCCAGCGCACCACCCGCAAGCTGAACCCGACCGAACAGGGAGAGCTGTTCTACCAGGGCGCGTGCAAGATCCTCGATGCCGTGGACGAGGCCGAGGCGGATATCAGCAACGTCACCCAGACGCCGCGCGGATCGCTTTATGTCGCGGCCCCGCTTGGCGTGGGCCGGCGGCTGATCGCGCCGATGGTGCCCGCCTTCCGCGAGGCCTATCCGCTGATCACCGTGCGCCTGCGCCTGTCGGACCGGCGGCTGGACCTGGCGGCCGAGGGGCTGGATGCGGCCTTCTTCCTGGGCGTGCCCGAGGATTCGACGCTGCGCATCCGCAAGATCACCGATTGCCCGCGCGTCCTGTGCGCCTCCTCCGCCTATATCGCGCGCAAGGGCATGCCGCGCGACAGTGCCGCGCTGAAGGACGGGCATGATTGCCTTAACCTGCGCTATCCGGGCGCGCCGGAATTCCAGTGGCCGTTGCAGGGGCCCGAAGGGGTGCGGCGCGTTGCGGTCTCGGGGCCGCTGGAATCGGATGACGGGGATGTGCTGACGCAATGGGCGCTTGGCGGGCACGGCATCGTGCTGAAGCCGCTTTTCGAGGTGGCCGAGCATCTGCGCGCCGGGCGCCTTGTCCGGGTGCTGCCGGACGAGCCGCCGGTGCCGATCCAGATGGCGTGCCTGTTCACCCACCGCCGCAGGCAGGACCCCAAGACGCGGCTGTTCATCGACTTCATGGCCCGCCACATCCAGAACGCGGTTGCCACAAGCCCCGATCAGCTTCCGCGATAGGTGGAATAGCCGAACGGCGACAGCAAAAGCGGCACATGGTAATGCGCGGCCTCGGACATGCCGAAGCGGATCGGCACGATATTGAGGAACCGCGGATCTTCGGGCGGCGTGCCGCTGGCATCAAGGTAATCGCCGGCATGGAAGACCAGCTCATAGCAGCCGACGGCGAATTCCTCCGCCGGAAGGATGTGGCGGTCGGTGCGCCCGTCGGCATTGGTCACAAGGCTGCACAGGTGGATACGCGCCTCGGCCTCGATGCGGTAAAGGTCGATCTGCAATCCTTCCGCAGGGCAGCCGCGGGCCGTGTCCAGAACATGCGTCGTCAGATAACCGGCCATCTCCATCCCCTGTCACTTGCGTCGGCCGCCATATTGGCGCGTTATCGCACAGGATACAGTGCAAACTTTCCGACAGCTTCTTCAAAAAGAACCTGAAAGTCATTTTCATTGCCGTGATTTACAAGGGATCGCACAAGAGAAGGGGGCTCCGATGAACCGATATTCCCGCGACATGCTTGGATATGGCGCGCAGGCGCCGGATGCGGAATGGCCGGGCGGCGCCCGGATCGCGGTGCAATTCGTGCTGAACTACGAAGAGGGCGGGGAAAACTGCGTCCTGCACGGCGATGCCGCCTCGGAGGCCTTCCTGTCCGATATAGCGGGCGCGGCGCCATGGCCCGGCCAACGCCACTGGAACATGGAGTCGATCTATGAATACGGCGCGCGCGCCGGGTTCTGGCGGCTGCACCGGCTGTTCACCGGGGCCGGGGTGCCGCTGACGATCTATGGTGTGGCCACGGCCCTTGCACGCAGCCCCGCGCAGGTTGCGGCGATGAAATCCGCCGGCTGGGAGATCGCCTCGCACGGGCTGAAATGGGTCGAACACAAGGACATGCCCGAAGACCAGGAGCGCGCCGCCATCGCCGAGGCGATCCGGCTGCACACCGAGGTCGTCGGAGAGCGGCCGCGCGGCTGGTATACCGGGCGCTGTTCGGCCAACACGGTGCGGCTCGTCGCGGAAGAGGGCGGCTTCGCCTATGTCTCCGACACCTATGACGACGACCTGCCCTACTGGCTTGGGGTCGGGGACCGGGATCAGCTCATCATCCCCTACACGCTGGAAGCCAATGACATGCGCTTCGCCACCGCCCCCGGCTACATCACCGGCGAGCAGTTCTTCCAGTATCTCAAGGATGCCTTCGACGTGCTTTACGCCGAGGGCGAGGCCGGCGCCGCCAAGATGATGTCGGTCGGCCTGCATTGCCGCCTGATCGGCCGCCCCGGCAAGATCGCGGGGCTGAAGCGGTTTCTCGACTATGCCCGGTCGCATTCCGGGGTCTGGTTTCCACGGCGGATCGACATTGCCGAACATTGGGCCAGCACCCACCCGCCGGCCCGGCACGAACGGCCAAGCCGGATGGACAAGGCCGGTTTCGTCGCCCGGTTCGGCGGGATCTTCGAGCATTCGCCCTGGATCGCCGAACGCGCATGGGATCTGGAGCTTGGCCCCGCGCATGATTGCGCGGCGGGCGTCCACAACGCCCTTGCCCGCGCCTTCCGCAGTGCAAGCCATGACGAACGCCTTGGCGTGCTGAACGCGCATCCCGACCTTGCGGGCAAGCTGGCGCAGGCCAGGCGGCTGACGGCGGAGTCCACCTCGGAACAGGCCGGGGCCGGGCTTGACGCGCTGACCGATCAGGAACGCGCCACCTTCGAAAGGCTCAACGCCGATTATGTCGCCCGCCACGGCTTTCCGTTCATCATCGCGGTGCGGGACAATACCAAGGCCAGCATCCTTGCGGCCTTCGGGCGGCGCATCGCCAATGACAACGAGACCGAATTCGCCGAGGCCTGCCGCCAGGTGGAGCGGATCGCCGAGCTGCGCCTGAAGGATCTTCTGCCATGAGCCTGCACGCCGAGCCGCTGACCGCCCGGGCCTTCGCCCCCTTCGGGGACGTGATCGAGATCTCGGGAGCGCCCGACAAGATGATCAACCAGGGGCTTTGCGGCCGCCACCACGATCTGGCGCGGCTTGATTTCGGGGACGGGCAGGCCGGGATCAGCCTGTTCGATTCCCAACCCGCCGCGCAGCCGTTCAACATCCAGATGGTCGAGCGTCACCCGCTTGGCAGCCAGGCCTTCATCCCGCTCAATCAGGTGCCCTTCCTCGTGGTCGTGGCCGAGGATGACAACGGCACCCCCGTCAACCCGCGCGCCTTCCTGACCGCGCGGGGGCAATCGGTCAACCTGCTGCGCGGCACATGGCACGGGGTCCTGGCCCCGATCGGCGCGCAGGGGCTTTACGCCGTGGTCGACCGCATCGGGGCGGGCAACAACCTCGAGGAATACTGGTTCGAGACCCCGATCCCCGTTACCTTCTGACCCCTCCCCGCAGTCAGATGAAAAGGCCCCGGTTGCACCACCGGGGCCTTCGTCTTTCGGTTCGCTCAGCGTGCGTCAGTGGCCGCCATCGGCCGCGAGTGCCGCCTCTTTCGCCTCATCCTCGCCGATCTCGACCGCGCCGTTGAAGAACCAGTTCAGCGCCACCGCCGCGATCGAAGCCAGAAGGATGCCGGATTCGATCAGCGGGTGGATCGCATGGGGCATCCACATCTTGAAATCGGGCGCGACCAGCGGGATCATCCCGAACCCGAGCGAGACGGCCACCACGAAGAGGTTGAAGCGGTTCGTCTTGAAATCCACGCCCGACAGGATGCGCACCCCGGTTGCGGCCACCATGCCGAACATCACAAGGCCCGCACCGCCCAGAACCGCCGTCGGCAAGGATTCCACCAGCGCGCCCATCTTCGGGATCAGCCCAAGGACGATCATGATGATGCCCCCCGCCACGCAGACATAGCGCGACCGGATCCCCGTCACCCCCACAAGCCCCACGTTCTGCGAGAACGAGGTATAGGGGAAGGTGTTGAAGACCCCGCCGATCAGCGTGCCCAGACCATCGGTGCGCAGCCCGGCGGTCAGCATCGGGCGGGTGATCTTGCGGTTGCACATCTCGCCCAGGGCCAGGAACATGCCCGTCGACTCGATCATCACCACGATCATCACAAGCACCATGGTAAAGATCATTACCGGATCGAAGATCGGCATGCCGAAGCGGAACGGCGTGATCAGCGCGAACCAGCCGGCATCGGCCACCTTGTCGAAATGCATCATGCCCATCAGCGCCGCGGCAAGGCCGCCCGCCACGATGCCCACAAGCACCGCGATATTGGCCAGGAACCCCTTGGCATAGCGCGCCACCAGCAGCACCACGACCAGCACCAGCGCCGAGACCGTGATATTCGTCGGGCTGGCATAGGCCGGGTTGGGCGACGAGGCCGCAAGCGACAGGCCCTGCGGCAATTCGGGAACCGCGCCGCTGCCGGCAAGATCCTTCACTGCGTTCAGCCATTCGGCATGTTCCGGGCTGACCAGCTTCGGCGCCGTCGGGCCGACCGGCAGGCCGAAGATCCAGTTGATGCCGATCCGCATCAGCGTCACCCCGATCACAAGGATGATCGTGCCGGTCACGACGGGCGGGAAGAAGCGCAGCATCCGGCTGATCAATGGCGCGATCAGCATCGAGATGATGCCCGCGCCGATGATCGCGCCAAAGATCATCCGCGCGCCGTCGACACCGGGATTGGCGGCGCCGATCGCCACCATCGGCCCGACGGCCGCGAAGGTCACGCCCATCATCACCGGCAGGCGGATGCCGAAATAGGGCGACATGCCAAGCGACTGGATGATCGACACGATGCCGCAGACGAACAGATCGGCCGAGATGAGGAAGGCCACCTGCTCGGGGTCGAGCTTGAGCACGCGGCCGATGATGAGCGGGACCGCGATGGCCCCGGCATACATGACAAGGACATGCTGCAACCCAAGGGTAAACAGCTTTGGCGGGGGCAGCATTTCGTTCACTGCATCCGGGTGGGTCTGGGACGCCATCTTTCTGATATTCCTTCCTGTTGGGCGCGGCTTTCTTGTTTTGGGGAGGACCGCGGCCTGTGGTTTCGGGATCTATCCGTAGCTGGACACCTCCGATCCGGCGAGGGCGGCGGTGTTCAGCAGCCCGCGCACGGTGATGGACGGAGTGACGATATGGACGCGGTTGCCCATACCCATGAGGATCGGGCCGACCTCGATGCCGCCCGCCACGGATTTCAGGATGTTGCGGGTCGCGCCCGCCGCATCGGTATTGGAATAGATCAGCACATTGGCCTTGCCGGTCAGCCGCCCGTTGGGGAACAGCCGCGCCCGCAGATCGGGATCAAGCGCCGCATCGGTGTGCATCTCGCCCTCATACTCGAAGTTCAGATCCATGCCCCGCAGGATCTCCAGCGCGCTGCGCATGATGCGGCCCGGCTCGTAATCCAGGTTCCCGAACTGCGAGCCCGAGCAAAGCGCGATCCGCGGCTCAACCCCGAAACGGCGGACATGGCGCGCCGCCGCGATCACGGTTTCGGCCATCTGCGTGGCGGTCGGGACAAGGTTCACATGCGTGTCGGCCACGAAAAGCGGCCCGTCATCCAGGATCAGAAGCGACAGCGCACCGATCGGGTGCAGCTCGGAATTGCTCAGCACCTGGGTGGCGTAGTTCAGATGCCAGCGATACTGCCCGAAGGTGCCGCAGATCATGCTGTCGGCCTCGCCCCGATGCACCATCACGGCGGCGATCGCGGTGGTGTTCGTGCGCAGGATCGCCTTTGCCAGATCCGGGGTGACGCCATCGCGCTCCATGATCGTGTGATACGTCCCCCAATAGTCGCGGTAGCGCGGATCGTCCTCGGGATTGACGACCTCGAAATCCTCGCCGATGCGGATCTTCAGGCCCTCGCGCTCCAGCCGGGCAAGGATGACATCGGGGCGGCCGATCAGGATCGGGGTGTCGTGCTTTTCCTCGACCATGGCCTGGGCGGTGCGCAGCACGCGCTCGTCCTCGCCCTCGGCGAAAGCGATGCGGCGGTTGGCGGTCCGCGCCGCGTCGAACACCCGTCGCATAATCGCGTGTGACTTGAAGACCTTGGCCTGCAACTGCCCCTTGTAGGCCTCAAGGTCCAGCGCCCGCGTGGCCACCCCGGATTCAATCGCTGCCTTGGCGACGGCATAGGCGATGGTGGGCAGAAGGCGCGGATCGAACGGTTTGGGGATCAGGTAATCCGGCCCGAAGGTCAGCTTTTCGCCACTATAGGCCTGCCCGACCTCGGCCGAGGTCGTCTCACGCGCGAGGGCCGCGATGGCCTCGACGCAGGCCAGCTTCATGGCGTCGTTGATCTCGGTCGCGCCGGCATCCAGCGCACCGCGGAAGATGAAGGGGAAGCACAGGACGTTGTTGACCTGGTTCGGATAGTCCGACCGGCCCGTAGCGATCAGCGCGCCCGGCGCGGCTTCGCGGGCCTCTTCGGGCATGATTTCGGG
>CALMEG010000116.1 GCA_937863185.1 uncultured Paracoccaceae bacterium
GGCAATCCACCAGCCGGGGCTGGCCATCGGTGGCGTCAAGCGCCGCCACAAGGTCGCGCGGTTCGGCATGGGTCGTCCATTCGGCGCCGCGCCGGTCCTGATGCGCCTTGATGCGGGCGGCCATTTCCGGATCGAAGGCCTGCGCGGTGGCGATATAGACCGCACGCGGCCCAAGGGCGAGCGTCCGCGCCTCGGCGATGGCGCTTTTGCCCGATCTGGCCCCGCCGGTGATGAGAATGATCCTGCTCATGGTGCCCCTTGTCCCTTGCGCGATGCCGCTGGCGGCGATCCCGGTCATGTCCGGCTCGGACCAGGCGGCGATCGGGGCGCTGCGGGGGGTGCTTGCGGGGGTGGAAAGCCGGGTGACAAGCCCGGCCTTGCGGTGCCGCCAGACTGCGGCTGCGCTTTGGCCGGGTGCCGCGCCGCCTGCCGATCCGCGCCTGTGGGAGCAGGATTTCGGCACATGGGAGGGATGCGCCTTCGACCGGCTTCCCGATCTGGGCGCGCTGAGCCTGGCCGATCTGGCCGTCCATTCCCCCCCGGAGGGTGAGAGTTTTGCCGCCGTTTGTGCCAGAACAGAGCCTGTTTTTCACGAACTTGCCGGCCGGGGCGGCCGCATCGCGGTGGTCGTACATGCCGGGGTGGTGCGGGCGGGGCTGGCCTTCGCGCTCGGCTCGGTTCCGGCGGCGCTGGCCTTTCATGTGGCGCCCCTGTCGCTGACGCGGATCCGGGTCGGCGCGGCGGGGCACTGCACGGTTCTGGATGTGAACAGGATCGCGGGATGAGCTTTGCGGCGATGATGCTTGTGGCGATGCTGTGCGATCTGGCGTTCGGCTGGCCCGGCTGGCTTTTCGCACGGATCGGACATCCGGTGACATGGCTGGGCGCGCTGATCGGGGCGCTTGACCGGGGCTGGAACCGCGCGGGGCGGGCGCGGCGGCTGCGGGGTGTCGCGGCGGCTGGGCTGGTCATCGCGCTTGCCGCCGGGGTCGGTGCGCTGGTTCAGGCGGCGCTGCCTCCGGGCTGGGTCGGGGTGGTGATCGGCGGCGTTCTGGCCTGGCCGCTGGTGGCGCTGCGTTCGATGCACGCGCATGTTGCGGCGGTGGCTCGGCCGCTGGTTGCGGGCGATCTGGCGGCTGCGCGGGGGGCGGTGGGCAGGATCGTCGGGCGCGATCCCGCCCGGCTCGATACCGCCGGCGTTGCCCGGGCGGCGCTGGAGAGTCTGGCCGAGAACAGCTCGGACGGGGTGGTGGCGCCGCTGTTCTGGGGGGCCGTGGCCGGGCTGCCCGGGATTGCGGCCTACAAGGCGATCAACACGCTTGATTCGATGATCGGTCATCGCACGCCGCGCCATGAGGCTTTTGGCTGGGCCGCGGCGCGGATCGATGATCTGGCGAACCTGATCCCGGCGCGTCTGACGGGGCTTTTGTTTGTGCTTGTCTCGGGGCAGCCGCGTGCGGCGCTGGGCTGCATGTTACGCGATGCGCGCCACCACCGTTCGCCCAATGCAGGCTGGCCCGAGGCGGCCATGGCGGGTGCCTTGCGGGTGCGGCTTTCCGGCCCGCGCGTCTATGGTGACCGGATCGCGCAGGAGCCGTATGTCAATGCCGCCTGCCCCGATCCGGTGCCGGGCGATATCGGGCGGGGTCTTGCGCTTTACGGGCGAGCGATGTTTGCGATGGCGGCGCTTCTGGCGGGGATGGTCTGGATCTAGCGCCCGGTTCCGGGCCTTGCGCTGCGGATGGTGCGGAAGCCTCCGGCGGGGATATTTCAGCTCTGAAGAAGCGGGGATCAGGGTGTGGCCGGGGAGTGCGCCTGCATGCGGGCGCGCAGTTCTGTTCCGGTGGCTTCGATATGGGCGCGCAAGAGGGCGGTGGCGCGCGCGGCCTCGCGGCTGGTCGCGGCTTCGGCGATGGCGCGGTGTTCCTCGGCGATCTGGCGCGCTGTGCCGTCCTTCGGTGACATGGGCCAGAGCCTGCGATATCGATCCTGCAGGGTGCGCAGCATGGTGCAGATCTGGAGCAGACGGGGTGCCCCGCAGCCCGAGATAAGCGCCATGTGGAAGGCGCTATGGGCTTCTTCCCAGGCGTCGGGCGTCTCCTTCGCGGTGCGTGACAGCCGGTAGAGGGCCCCCATCACCGCGCTTTCCCATTCCAGATCGCCGTTGTTCACGGCCTCGCCTAGCGCGATGGTTTCGAGTTCGCCGCGCAACCGTGTCACCTCGGCCAGATCGGCCAGGGAGACGGGAGAGACCGAGTAGCCGCGCTGATCCTCGAAGTTGACCAGACCTTCGGCGATAAGCCGCGAGACAGCCTCGCGCAACGGGCTGATCGAGATCTGGTAGGTTTCGCGCAAGCGGTCGAGATTGATCTTTTCTGCAGGCGCCAGGTCGCCGCGCAGGATGGCGGCGCGCAGATCGGCACAGATGCGTGAGGACAATGTGGCCTTGCGGGCCGGAGAGGAGGCGTCTTGCATGGAGAACCCGGGAAGCGATGCTGTGAACTTAAATGAGGATGGCAGTTAAAACAACGATTACGGGAAAAATCGTTTATCAGCCGTAATATCTGGCAATGCTTTGCCCGAGGGCTTATATTTCATCCAGCGACGAAAGAGGATAATCGTGAGCCTTTCCCTGGCCCAGACCACATATGACCGGATGCGTGCCGATATCATTTTCGGCAGGCTTGCGCCAGCGGCCCGGTTGCGGCTGGACGATCTGCGGCAGGCCTATGGTGTGTCGGTTCCCACGTTGCGCGAGGTGTTGAACCGGCTGGCGGCGGATGGTTTCGTCGTGGCCGAAGACCAGCGCGGTTTTGCCGTCGCACCGATTTCGGCGGAGAACCTTGAGGAACTTGCTGCGCTGCGCATGCTGATCGAGATGGATGCGCTGGAGCGCTCGATCCGGGCGGGCGATGTCGGCTGGGAAACCTGTGTCGTGGCGGCCCACCACAAGCTGGCCCGTGTCGAGGCGCGGATGATGGCGGGCGATACCGGTGCGCTGGATGAATGGCGCCGCTATGACAGCGAGTTCCACCACACCCTGATCCTGGCTTGCGGTTCGGCCGAGTTGCTGGCCGTTCACAAGCAGGTATTCGACAAATACCTGCGCTACCAGATGCTGTATCTGACCTTCCGCGGCGCGATCTCGGGCGAGGAACATCGCGCGATGATGGATTTCGCCCTTGCGCGCGAGGTGGGCAAGGCCCAGGCGGTGCTTGAACGTCATATCAGCGCAGGCGTGACCCATGCGTTGAAGGCCCATGCCGGGCAGGCTGGCGCGCAAGTGGCGCAGGATGGCTGAGGCATGCCTCAGGGCCGATGGGTTATGATCCCGCGCACCCAGTCGGGATCGGTGACGGTCAGCCCGGTGAAGATCTGGAACGCGTCGATGCCCTGGTGGAAGTAAAGTTCATAGCCTTCCAGGAAGTCGGCGCCCATCGCCTCGGTCTGGGCACGGAAAACGGTATCCACGGGGGTATAGACGGCATCGAATGACCAGCGTGGCGCCCCCTTCGCATCGGGCGGCAGCGGAGAACCCGGCCGCCCGACCATGCCAAGGGGTGTGCAGTTTACGACGCCGTCGAATCCGCGAATATCGGCCGGATCGGCGCCCGATCGGATTGTGATGCCGGTGGGCGCATGGGCGTGCAATGCCGCCCCCAGACTTTCCACCTTTGCCGGATCGGTGTCGAAAAGCACGATCTCGGATGCGCCAAGATCGGCCAGCCCGAAGGCCACGGCGCGGCCAACCCCCCCTGTGCCGAGGATCAGCACGCGGCCGGGTGCCATGGTCCCGAACCGTTTGCGATAGGCCGCGACAAAGCCGGAATGATCGGTGTTATAGGCCCTTGGCCCCTCGGCCGTGAAACGGACCGTATTGGCCGAGCCCATCGCCGTCACCACGGCGTTCCCGGCCGGCACATGGGCCAGGGCCTCTTCCTTGAACGGGTAGGTGACATTCACGCCGTCGAACCCTGCCTTGGCGCATTGGCTCAGAAGATCGGCGAAGCTTGCGCCGCGTTCGGCGGGGATGATGAGGTCGTAGGTGACGTTGCGCCCCAGCGAAAGGCCGCAGGTCAGATGCAGAACGGGCGAGCGGGTTGCCGTGATGTTGCCGCCGATGAGGCCAAGGCGGAAGGTTCGCTCGGCTGTCTGGGCGGGTCGGGTTTGCAGGGTCATCCGTTATATCCGAAAAGACGGGGAAGGAAGAGAACCAGGTCCGGGCTTGCCGCAAGCATCACAAGTGCTGCGAGCAACGCGAAAAGGAACGGCAGCACGCCGCGTATGATTTCGCGGATGGGAATGCCCGTGACCGCGTTGATGACGAAGATGAGCATGCCATAGGGAGGGGTGATCAGGCCGATCATCGTGTTGACCACGGCCACCACGCCGAAATGGATGAGGTCGATCCCGAGCGCCCGCGCCGAGGGCACGAAAAGCGGAAGGATGACAAGGATGATGGTGCCGCCATCCAGCAGCATTCCCAGAACCAGAAGTGCGATATTGACGCCGATCAGAAACTGGATCGGCGTGATGTCGCGTCCGGCCATCCATTGCGCCATCGCATCGGGGATGCGCTCGGCTGCGACGATGTAGTTGAAGATCAGCGCCGAGCCAATGACGATACCCACCGTCGCCGCCTGGCGCGCGCTGTCCGAGAAGACGCTGGCAAGCGCACGGATCGTGAGCTGCCGGTAGAAGACCATCGCCAGCAGCAGCGCGTAAAGCGCCGCGATCGAGGCCGCCTCGGTCGGGGTGGTGGCGCCGCCATAGATCCCGCCCAGCAGGATGACCGGCATCAGCAGCGCGGGAAAGGCGCGGAAGGTCAACCCGGGCAGTTCGCGCAGCGGGACCGGCTCATCGCGGACGCGCTCGGCCCGATTGGCCAGAAAGTAGTTCATCACCGCAAGCGCAAGCGCCATGAGCAGGCCGGGCAGGATGCCGGCAAGGAACAGGTAGCCGATCGACTGGTCCGAGATCAGCGCATACATCACCATCGGAATCGAGGGCGGAACGATCGGTCCGATGGTGGCCGAGGCCGCGGTGATCCCCGCCGCGTAGCCACGCGCATAGCGCCCCCCCTTCGTCATCATGCCGATGATCATCTTGCCTGGACCCGCGGCATCGGCCACGGCCGAACCCGACATGCCCGCGAAAATGAGCGAGACGGTGATGTTCACATAGCCGAGCCCGCCCCGGAACCGCCCCACAAGCGCGACGCAGAAGGCCAGCAGCCGGTCCGAGATCGAGCCCGCGTTCATGATGTTGGCCGCGATGATGAACAGCGGCACCGCAAGCAGGATATAGCCGTCATAGATCGACTGGATCAGTTGCTCGGCCGCCAGCGACAGATCGGCCCCCGAGACAAGAAGATACGAGATCGCGGCGACCAGCATGGCATAGCCGATCGGGGCGCCCAGTGCCGCGATGCCGAACAGCACCGCAAGGCAGGTCATGAAGGAAAGGCTCATGGTGTTGTCCGCTTAAATAGGGGTCTAATCCGCCAGAATGTCGCGTTCGTCCCGAGACAGATCGCGCCCACGCAACACGTCGATCACGCGCCAGGCGTAGCGTGCCACGATGACGACGGCGAAGACCATATAGATCGAGAAGACATAGCTGAGCGGGATCCTCAGCGTCGCGGATTTCTTGATCTTGTAGAAGCTGACATAATCCCAGCTGTCGGGCATGGCGACCACAAGGGCCGCGACGATTGCCAGGGCCGAAAACACCGCGAAGACCCGTTTCGCGCCCGGTCCGACATGGCTGTAAAGCAGGTCGAACTTCACATGATCGCGCTCTTGCAGGACGAAGGCGCAGGAAAACAGAACCAGCCAGAGCCAGAGTGTCAGGTTCACCTCGATCGTCCAGCCAAGGGTCATCTGCACGCCGAAGGCGGGGGCGATGTAGCGGGCCCCGATCTGAAGCAGGAACACGATGAAGATGGCGGCAAGCATAGCCGCCGCCATCGCATCCGCACCCGCGCCCAGCAGCCGCGCGATACGGCGCATGGGCTCAGTTCCCAAGCTCGTTGATGCGCTCCAGCATGCCCTCGGGCCAGTCCTTGGCGTAATCCGAGGCCAGATACTCTGCCTGCACATGGTCGCGGAAGGCGGCCACATCGGGTTCGTAGATCTTCAGGCCCTGATCGGTCAGGAAGCTGACCAGATCTTCTTCCTTCTTGAGCTGCACCTGACGGGCGATTTCGGCGGCCTCTTCGGCGGCCTGCACCACGGTGGCCTGCTGCTCGGGGGTCAGCGAATCGAAGACCGATTTCGAGAAGGCGACATAGTTCAGGTCAACCAGGTGCGAGGTCAGCACGATCTGCTTGGTCACCTCGTAGAACTTGGAATCGACGACGGTCGGCAGCGGGTTGTCCTGCCCGTCGATCGCACCGGTCTGAAGGCCGGTATAAACCTCGCCGAAGGCCATCGGTACGGGGCTTGCGCCAAGGGCCGCCCCAAGGAA
>CALMEG010000117.1 GCA_937863185.1 uncultured Paracoccaceae bacterium
GCGTCGAGGTGCGCGAACGAGGTCGCCGGCGCCGGGTCGGTCAGGTCGTCGGCCGGAACGTAGATGGCCTGCACCGAGGTGATCGAGCCCGCCTTGGTCGAGGTGATGCGTTCCTGCATCGCGCCCATGTCGGTGGCCAGCGTCGGCTGATAACCCACGGCCGAAGGGATACGGCCCAGAAGCGCCGACACCTCGGAGCCCGCCTGGGTGAAGCGGAAGATGTTGTCCACGAAGAACAGAACGTCGGTGCCCGACTGGTCGCGGAACTGCTCGGCCAGCGTCAGGCCGGTCAGCGCGACGCGCGCCCGCGCGCCCGGAGGTTCGTTCATCTGGCCATAGACCAGCGCCACCTGCGATTCCTCGAGGTTGTCGGTGTTGATGACGCCCGATTCGATCATCTCGTGGTAAAGGTCGTTGCCCTCACGGGTCCGTTCGCCCACACCGGCGAAGACCGAGAAGCCCGAGTGCACCTTGGCAATGTTGTTGATCAGTTCCATGATCAGAACCGTCTTGCCCACGCCGGCGCCGCCGAACAGGCCGATCTTGCCGCCCTTCGAATAGGGCGCAAGAAGGTCGATGACCTTGATGCCGGTGACCAGAATTTCCGACTCGGTCGACTGTTCGGCGAATTCCGGGGCCGGCTGGTGGATGGCGCGGGCCTCTTTCTTGGCGACCGGGCCTTTTTCGTCCACCGGCTCGCCGATGACGTTCAGGATGCGCCCCAGCGTCGCGTTGCCCACCGGAACGGTGATCGGCGCGCCGGTATCGACCACAGTCTCGCCCCGCACGAGACCTTCGGTCGCGTCCATGGCGATGGTGCGGACGGTGTTCTCGCCCAGGTGCTGCGCCACTTCGAGCACCAGCTTCTTGCCGTTGTTGGTCGTGTCCAGCGCGTTGAGAATCGCGGGGAGACCGTCTTCGAACTGCACGTCGACGACGGCGCCGATGACCTGGGTCACTTTGCCTTTGATTGCCATTTTCCTATCTCCGATTCCGTCAGAGCGCCTCGGCGCCCGAAATGATTTCGATGAGCTCGTTCGTGATCACGGCCTGACGCGAGCGGTTGAACTCGATCGTCAGCTTGTCGATCATCTCGCCAGCGTTGCGGGTCGCGTTGTCCATTGCCGACATCTGGGCGCCGTTGAACGAGGCGTTGTTTTCCAGAAGGGCGGCAAAGATCGCAGTTGCAACACCGCGCGGCAGAAGGTCTGCCAGGATCTCTTCCTCGCTCGGCTCGTAGTCGTAGACGGCCGAGGCACCGGCCTCGCCGCCGGCTTCGAACGAAGCGGGGATGATCTGTTTCGCGGTCGGCACCTGGCTGATCACGCTTTCGAACTCCGAGTAGAAGATCGTCGCGATGTCGAACTCGCCGGCCTCGAAGCGGCCGAGGATGTCGCGCGCGATGTCCTGGGCATTGGCATAGCCGATGCGCTTGACCTCGGAGAGGTCGACATGCGCCACGAAATACTGCCCCAGGTCGCGGCGCAGCGCGTCGCGGCCCTTCTTGCCGACGGTGATGATCTTCACCGTCTTGCCCTTGGCCAGCAATTCGTTGGCGCGAACGCGGGCCAGCTTTGCGATGTTGGCGTTGAAGCCGCCGCAAAGGCCGCGCTCGGCGGTCATCACCACCAGAAGATGGGTCTGATCCGAGCCCGTCCCGGCCAGAAGCCGGGGCGCGCTGTCAGAGCCGCCGACCGAGGCGGCAAGCCCCGACATGACGGCATTCATCCGCTCGGCGAAGGGCCGGGCGTTCTCGGCGGCTTCCTGGGCGCGGCGCAGTTTTGCGGCCGCGACCATCTGCATCGCCTTCGTGATCTTTCGCGTGTTCTTGACGCTCTGGATCCGGTTCTTAAGGTCCTTAAGGCTGGGCATTTCCCTGTCCTTTCAGGCGCTTACGCGAAGGTCTTGGCGAATTCTTCGATCGCGGCCTTCAGCTTGTCCGCAGCCTCACCCTTGATCTTCGGATCGTCGTTGGTCAGCCACTCGAGGATGTCCTTGCGGTTGGTGCGCAGATGCGTGAGCATCCCCTTTTCCCAACGGCCCACATCCCGCACCGCGACATTGTCGAGGAAGCCGGTGGTGCCCGCGAAGATGACGGCCACGATTTCCGCGTTGGTCAGCGGCGAATATTGCGGCTGCTTCATCAGCTCGGTCAGGCGCGCGCCGCGGTTCAGCAGCTTCTGCGTGGCGGCGTCGAGGTCCGAGCCGAACTGCGCGAAGGCGGCCATCTCGCGGTATTGGGCGAGTTCGAGTTTCACCGGGCCGGCCACCGACTTCATCGAGTTGGTTTGCGCCGAGGACCCCACGCGCGACACCGACAGACCGGTGTTCACGGCCGGGCGGATGCCCTGGTAGAACAGTTCGGTTTCAAGGAAGATCTGGCCATCGGTGATCGAGATCACGTTGGTCGGGATGAAGGCCGACACGTCGCCGCCCTGGGTTTCGATGACCGGCAGCGCGGTCAGCGAGCCGGCGCCGAAATCCTCGTTCAGCTTCGCCGAACGTTCCAGCAGACGCGAATGCAGGTAGAAAACGTCGCCCGGATAGGCTTCGCGGCCCGGCGGGCGGCGCAGCAGCAGCGACATCTGGCGGTAGGCCACGGCCTGTTTCGACAGGTCATCGTAGATGATCAGCGCATGGCGGCCCGAGTCACGGAAATACTCGGCCATGGCGGTCGCCGAATAGGGCGCGAGGAACTGCATCGGCGCGGGGTCGGATGCGGTCGCGGCGATGATGGTGGTGTATTCCATCGCGCCGGATTCTTCGAGCTTCTTGACCAGCTGCGCCACGGTCGAACGCTTCTGGCCGATGGCGACGTAGAAGCAGTGCAGCTTGTTCTTGGGATCGGCGTCGTTATACGATTTCTGGTTCAGGATCGTGTCGAGCGCGATCGCGGTCTTGCCGGTCTGACGGTCGCCGATGATCAGCTCCCGCTGGCCGCGGCCGATCGGGATCATGGCGTCGACCGATTTCAGGCCCGTCGCCATCGGCTCGTGCACCGATTTGCGCGGGATGATGCCGGGCGCCTTGACGTCGGCCACAAGGCGCTTTTCAGCCTTGATCGGGCCCTTGCCGTCGATCGGGTTGCCAAGGCCGTCCACGACGCGGCCCAGAAGGCCCTCGCCCACCGGCACGTCCACGATGGACTGGGTGCGCTTGACGGTGTCACCTTCCTTGATGTCACGGTCCGAACCGAAGATGACGACACCGACGTTGTCGATCTCGAGGTTCAGTGCCATCCCGCGGATACCGCCGGGGAATTCGACCATCTCGCCCGCCTGGACGTTGTCGAGCCCGTGCACACGGGCGATACCGTCACCGACCGACAGCACGCGGCCGACTTCGGCAACCTGGGCGTCCTGCCCGAAATTCTTGATCTGCTCTTTGAGGATAGCAGAGATCTCTGCGGCTTGGATTCCCATTATCCGACCTCTTTCATGGCATTCTGGAGAGATGCGAGTTTCGATTTGACCGACGTGTCGATCATTTTCGAGCCCAGCTTGACGATCATCCCGCCGATAAGGCTTTCATCGACGGACATGGCGAGTTTGACGGTTTTTCCCGTCTGCGCCTTGAGGGCAGCGGCCAGCTTGTCGGCCTGTGCCTTGCTCAGCGCGGTGGCGGCGGTGACGACGGCCGTCACCTCGCCCTTTTCTTCTGCGATCTGCGCGGCAAGCGCATTCAGCAGTTGCGGCAACGCAAACAGCCGGCGCTTCTGCGCCATCAGCGCCAGGCCATTGGCCACCGGCGCCGACAGGCCCATCTTGGCCGCAAGGGCCCCGATCGCCTTTTCCTGCGCCTCACGCGGATAGATCGGAGAGCCGATCAGATCGCGCAGGTCGGCCGAGGCGTCGATGGCGGCGCCAAGCGCCTCCACATCGGCCTCGAGCGCCTTGAGGCCCTTGGCTTCGCGTGCGAGTTCAAAAACAGCCGTAGCATAACGCTCGGCGATGGCTGCGGAAATCGAAGCTGGTTCGGACACGTCCACCCTTCCGATGACTTCGCCCCATGCTCCCGGCCCGGATGGCGCCGGGCCAGAGGCCCCCAGTGGCGTGCAGTGCTCCGCACGCCTCAATCGGCCTCGCATGTAGCAGAGCAATCCCCCCCTCGCAACCGTCTTGGACAACAGAATGTGAATGCGAGATGCGCTTATTTGGGGCGGATCCCGGCCCGTTCCGGTTTCGTCCGAAAGGTTGCGGCGCTAACGGCGGCAAGCGGCCGCCCGATGCACGCAAAAGTGGCGCCGCCCGAGTCGCCTCGCGCCCGCTCAGACCGGGTCCGCGGCGGGTTTTGCGGCCCCTTCGAGAATCGACAGCGGCTTGCGAACGGCGGCGGGAAGACCGGGGCGGCGCGGCGCATGCACCTGCTTGGAAACCTCGAGCATGATGACGCCCGCCGCCAGGAAGCCCGACACCTTCTGCCCCATCCGTTCCCACATCGGGGCCGAGCGCAGCCAGAAGCGGCGGTCCGAGGGCGGAATGTAAAGCGCCGCCGCGTGGCGTTCGGGCACGAACCCGGCGCGGCGCGCCTGTGCATCCAGCTGCCCCGGCGTATAAGGGCGGCCAAAGCCGAAGGGCGTCGTTTCGCGCGGGGCCCACAGGCCCGCCCGGTTCGGCACGATGAAAAGCGCGCGCCCTCCGGGGCCGAGGACGCGCCAGCATTCCTCCATCAGCGCGCCCGGATGATCCGAGGTCTCAAGCCCGTGCAGAAGCACCAGGCGGTCCACCATGCCGGTTTCGATCGGCCAGCGAATCTCGTCGCACAGGACCGAGACATTGGGCATGCCGGCCGGCCAGGGCATCACCCCCTGTTCGCCCGGCATCAGCCCGATCACCCGGCGCGCATGTTCCAGATAGGGCCGCAGCAGCGGCACCGCGAATCCGTAGCCGACATAGGTCTGGCCCGCGCTTTCCGAAGCCGAGGCCGGCCAGAGGCCAAGCATCCGGTCGCGCACCGCCTTTTGCGCGGCACGGCCGAGTTGCGTGCGATAGTAGAAATTACGCAGGTCAAGTACATCAAGATGCATTGCACGCGGCCGTCCCTTGGGCGAAGCTGTGCCCAGAATACGGAAACGGACACGAAACACCATGCCCCTTGACCTGGCCATCGTCCCCTGTCTTGCGGACAACTACTGCTATATCGTGCATGACCCCGCCACCGACACCACGACCGCCGTCGACGTGCCCGATGCCGTCCCGGTGCTCCGTGAATTGTCGGAGCGTGGCTGGAAACTGAGCCATATCCTGCTGACCCACCACCATCATGACCATATCGACGGCGTCCGGGCCCTTGCCGCCGCAACCGGGGCACGGGTGATCGGGGCCGCGGCGGATGCGCCGCGCCTGCCGCGCCTGACCGAAGACGCAGAGCCCGGTAAAGATCTTCATATCGGCATGGAGGCCGTGCGCGTGATCGAGGCCTCGGGTCATACCGTCGGGCATCTGGCCTATTATTTCCCCAATGCGGGGCTGGCCTTCACCGGTGACAGCCTGATGAGCTGGGGCTGCGGGCGCCTGTTCGAGGGCAGCCCCGCGCAGATGTTCGATACGCTCTCGCGCCTGGCCGCGCTGCCCGACGACACGCTGATCTGTTCGGGCCATGAATATACCGAGGCGAACGGCCGCTTCGCCCTCAGCCTGGAGCCCGACAACCCCGCCCTTCAGGCGCGCATGGCCGACACGCGCGCCCGCCGCGCGCGCAACGCGCCGACGGTTCCGGTGCCGCTTGCACTGGAAAAGGCGACGAACCCCTTCCTGCGCGCCGCCGATCCCGGCCTGCGCCGCGCCCTGGGGATGGAGACCGCCACCGACCTCGCGGTCTTTACCGAGGCCCGCGCCCGCAAGGACCGTTTCTGACCCCCGGTCCGAAGACCGCCCCCCCAAAGGCCAATCCGCAACGGAGCGCCCCGCAGATCGCCCATCGCCGCCAAATCCTTGCCCGTCTTGCGCGCCTTTCCCGCGGCTTCGCCCCCGCGATGGGGCGCCGGCCGATGGTGGACATCCTGCGCACCGCGGCGGGCACCGGGCTGGGGCTGCTGGCCGCCGCGGTTCTGGTCTATGCGATGCCCGGATCGCGGGTGACGGGGATCTACCTCGTGTCGTCGCTGGCCTCGACGGCGGTGCTGATCTTCGTGCTGCCAAACAGCCCTCTGTCGCAGCCCTGGTCGGCGCTTGTCGGGAATACCGTCTCGGCGCTGGTCTCGGTGGCGGTGCTATATGTCGTGCCCCCGCCCTATGCCGACGGGCTGGCCGTCGCGCTTGCGATCGTGGCCATGATGGCGTTGCGCGCGCTGCACCCGCCGGCGGCGGGGATCGCGCTGCTGGCCGTGCTGGAATTCGAGGCCGGCCGGCAACTGGGCTTCGGCTTTGCCTTCACCCCCGTGGCCGCCATCACGGTATTTCTCGTGCTGCTCGGGACGCTGTGGCATGCGGCAACGGGCCGGGTCTATCCGCTGCGGCGGCTGAAGGCGGCGGCCCCCGACGCCCCCAGGACCAGCCCCGGCACGCGCGCAAGGGCAAGCGCGCTGCCGCGCGATACGCTTGAAGCGCTGCTACTGGAATTCAACCAGTCCGCAAACCTCGGCCCGGCCGATCTTGCGCGCCTGCTCGAAGCCGCCGAAGCGCGCGCTGAGGCGATCCTGTTCACCGGCACCCTGGTCGAAGAGGTGATGACCCCCGCCCCCGTGGCCATCGGCCCGGACACCCCCATCTCGGAGATCGTGCGCAGGCTGGCCGATCTTGGCACGAAAAGCCTGCCCGTGACCGACAGCGAGGGCACCTATCTGGGCCTTGTCGACCAGGAGGCGGTAATGGTCCGCCTTGCGCAGGACCTTACCGCGCAACGGCGCCGCTTTGCCGGCCTGCGCGCCTCCCCGACCGAGGCCGAGGCGGCCTCCATCATGGTGTCCGGCATCGCGCCGGTCGAACGGGGAACCACGGTGGGCGCGCTTCTGGAACGCCTTGCGATGCGCCGCGCGCGCGTCGTTCCCGTGACCGAAGCGGGCCGGCTGATCGGCATCATTACCCGCACCGATCTGATCCGGCTTCTGCTTGATCGGGGTGGGGCGCCCATTGAAAGTTCCGGGGACGCACCTATCTGAATGGCGCAAACCCGACCCAATCCGCCCGCATTTCCCGGCCCGATTGTTCACTTTTCACGCAACAACCTGTTCGAACCCGAATTTTGCGTGAGAAAGGACTTGAAGCCCGGCAATTTCCACCGAAGTTTAACTGTATGAGGCCAGGAAAAACCCGGGGCTTCCCCGGATCGCACCTGCCCCGAAGGAAAGGAGCACCAGATGCCTTCGTTCTCGACCACACTCGAACAAGCCATTCATGGTGCACTCGCGCTTGCAAATGCACGCCGCCATGAACTTGCCACGCTGGAACACCTGCTTCTGGCCCTGATCGACGAGCCCGACGCCGCGCGCGTCATGCAGGCCTGCTCGGTCGATCTTGAGGAATTGCGCCAGACGCTGACCGAATTCATCGACGACGATCTCTCGACGCTCATCACCGAGGTCGAGGGTTCGGAAGCCGTACCCACCGCCGCCTTCCAGCGCGTAATCCAACGCGCGGCGATCCATGTCCAAAGCTCGGGGCGCAGCGAGGTGACGGGCGCGAACGTCCTTGTGGCAATCTTCGCCGAACGCGAATCGAATGCCGCCTTCTTCCTGCAAGAACAGGACATGACGCGCTATGACGCGGTGAATTTCATCGCCCATGGCGTGGCCAAGGACCCCGAGTTCGGCGATTTCCGGCAGGTCAGCGGCACCGAAGAGGAAACCAAGGCCGAAACCCCGCCGGGCGAAGCCAAGGAATCCGCGCTTGCCAAGTATTGCGTGGATCTGAACGCAAAATCCATGAAAGGCGATGTCGATCCGCTGATCGGCCGCGGGGACGAGGTAGAGCGCTGCATCCAGGTGCTGTGCCGCCGGCGCAAGAACAACCCGCTTCTGGTGGGCGATCCCGGCGTGGGCAAGACCGCCATCGCCGAGGGGCTCGCGCTCAAGATCACGCGCGGCGAAACGCCCGAGATCCTGAAGGATGCCACGATCTACTCGCTCGACATGGGCGCGCTTCTGGCCGGCACCCGCTATCGCGGCGATTTCGAGGAACGCCTTAAGGCCGTGGTCAAGGAGCTGGAAGACCATCCCGACGCGATCCTCTTCATCGACGAGATCCACACCGTGATCGGTGCGGGCGCGACCTCGGGCGGGGCGATGGATGCCTCGAACCTGCTCAAGCCCGCGTTGCAGGGCGGCAAGCTGCGTTGCATGGGCTCTACCACCTACAAGGAGTTCCGCCAGCATTTCGAGAAGGACCGCGCGCTCAGCCGCCGGTTCCAGAAGATCGACGTGAACGAGCCGTCGACGGCGGATTCGATCAAGATCCTGATGGGGCTGAAGCCCTATTTCGAACAGCATCACGACATCCGCTATACCAATGACGCGATCAAGACGGCGGTCGAGCTGTCGGCGCGCTACATCCATGACCGCAAGCTGCCGGACAAGGCGATCGACGTGATCGACGAGGCCGGCGCGGCGCAGCACCTGCTGCCCGAAAGCAAGCGGCGCAAGACCCTTGGCGCCAAAGAGATCGAGGCCGTGGTGGCCAAGATCGCCCGCATTCCGCCCAAGAACGTCTCGAAGGACGATGCCGAGGTGCTGCGCGATCTGGAAAAGACGCTCAAGCGCGTGGTCTTCGGCCAGGACAAGGCGATCGAGGCGCTGTCCTCGGCGATCAAGCTGGCCCGCGCGGGCCTGCGCGAACCCGAAAAGCCGATCGGAAACTACCTCTTTGCAGGCCCCACCGGCGTCGGCAAGACCGAGGTCGCCAAGCAACTGGCCGATACGCTGGGGGTGGAGCTTCTGCGCTTCGACATGTCGGAATACATGGAGAAACACGCGGTCAGCCGCCTGATCGGCGCGCCTCCGGGCTATGTCGGTTTCGATCAAGGCGGCATGCTGACCGATGGCGTCGACCAGCACCCCCATTGCGTGCTGCTTCTGGACGAGATCGAGAAGGCGCACCCGGATGTCTACAACATCCTGTTGCAGGTGATGGATCACGGCAAGCTGACCGACCATAACGGCCGGCAGGTGGATTTCCGCAACGTGATCCTGATCATGACCACCAACGCGGGCGCCTCGGACATGCAGAAGGCCGCGATCGGCTTTGGCCGCGACCGGCGCGAGGGCGAGGATACGGCCGCGATCGAGCGCACCTTCACGCCCGAATTCCGCAACCGTCTGGATGCGGTGGTCAGCTTCGCGCCCCTGTCGCGTGAGGTCATCCTTCAGGTGGTCGACAAATTCGTCCTTCAGCTCGAGGCGCAGCTGATCGACCGCAACGTGCATATCGAACTGACCCCGGAAGCCGCCGACTGGCTGGCCGAAAAGGGCTATGACGACAAGATGGGCGCCCGCCCCCTTGGCCGCGTCATCCAGGAGCACATCAAGAAGCCGCTGGCCGAAGAGCTTCTGTTCGGCCAGCTGACCAAGGGCGGCGTGGTGAAGGTGGCGGTGAAGGACGGCGCGATCGTTCTGAACGTGGAAGAGCCTCAAAAACCGCGCCTGACCGGATCGAAGCCACCCCTTCTGACGGCCGAGTAAGCGCAGACACGAAAGGCCCGCCATTCCGGCGGGCCTTTTTCATCGTGCCGCAACGTGCGCCCGGCGCGCCTATCGTTCGGTCAGTTTGAGTTCGATCCGTCGGTTCGCCGCGCGCGCGGCGGCCGAGGTGCCCTCGACCGCAGGGCGGAATTCGCCGAACCCGGTCGCGGCAAGGCGCTGCGGCGCAAAGCCAAGCTGGCCGATCATGTAGCGCACCACCGACAGCGCGCGCGCCTGGCTCAGCTCCCAGTTATCCGCGAACGCGCCGGCGCCCGACAGGGGCACATCGTCGGTATGGCCATCGACGCGGATGATCCAGTCGATCTCGGGCGGGATCTGGTCGGCCAGATCCTGAAGCATCGCGGTCACCTGCGCGATCTGGGCGCGCCCCTCGGGGGCAAGATCGGCCGAGCCGGGCTCGAACAGCACCTCCGAGGAAAAGACGAAACGGTCGCCCACCACGCGCACGCCCTCGCGCCCCTCCAGAAGCGCCGAGAGCCGGCCGAAGAACTCGGAACGGTAGCGCGCCAGATCGCGGGCCTCTTCCTCGGCCTTGAGGCGGGCGGCCTCTTCCAGCGCCGCGCGGCGTTTTTGTTCGGCCGCCACCTGTGCAAGTGCCGCGTTCAGTTGCGTTCCCAGGGCCTCGACCTGAACCTGCGCTTCGGAATCGCGCGCCTCGGCGGCATCCAGAATGCCCTGCAACTCGGCCAGCTGGCCGCGCAGCGCGGCGATCTGTTCGTTCAGAAGCGCCACCCGGCGCGCGGCTTCGGCAGAGATTTCCTGCTCGTTCGCAAGCGCCCGTTCCGCCACGGCGCGCAGGGCGGCTTCGCGTTCGGCCTCGGAAGTGCCGCTTTCCAGATCAAGCTGCAACTTGTCGCGCGCGGCTTCGGCGGCGGCCAGAAGGGTCAGCGTCTCTTCGGCCTTGCGGCGGCTTTCCTCCAGCGCAAGCGTCATCGCCGCCAGCTCGTCGCCCGAGGATTGCAGCTTGGCGCGCAGCTCGGCAATGGTTTCGCGGTCCAGCCGCAATTCCTCGGCGGTGCTGCGGGCCGCGTCCTCAGCGGCGGCGCGCGCGGCCAGAAGCGTGGCGACCTGCGCCTCGAAGGCGGTGATCTTCTGCCCCGCCTCGGCCAGCTCGGCCTCGCGCGTTTCCAGCTGCGAACTCAGGGTTGCGATCAGCGCGGTCTGGGCCGCGGCCTCGGTGCGCATGTTCGCCAGATCGCCTTGGAGATCGGACACCCGTGTCTGTTCCAGCGCAAGCGCCTGCGCCAGCCCCGCCACCTGCGCCGACAGCGCGGAAAGTTCGTCCTCTTTCGACGAAATCGTCTCGCGCAGCACCGATTGCACGACCATGAAGATGGTCAGCACGAACATCAGCACCAGCAGAAGCGCCGTCATCGCATCGACGAAGCCCGGCCAGATCGTGGCCGAGAAGCGTTGCTGCCCGCCGCGCCGTGCAAGGGCCATCGCCTCAGCCCTCCTGGCCCGGGTCGTTGCGCCGCGACAGGATCGCGCGGGTCAGCCCGGCGAAGTCATGGCGCAGCTCGGCCATGCTTTCCTGCCGCCCGGCCGAGACCTCTTCCAGAAGGCGCAGAAGCTGCACGTCGATCGACCGCAGGCGCATGCGCATCTCTGCCTCGGTCTCGGAACTTGTATCAAGCCGCTCGGCCAGCACGCCGAAGGCGGCGATCAGGCGCTCCTGCCCGTCGGCCAGCCGCGTCATCTGCTCGCCAAGGCCGGTATCGGCCTCGAGGCGGTGGGTCAGGCGTTCGACCCCCGTCATCAGATGGCCGACCCGTTCGCCAAGCGCCCGGTTGCCGGCATCGGAATGGGCGAACATGTCGCGCAGCCCCTCCATCTGCTCGGACATGTGGTCCAGGACGGCCACGGCCATGTTCGCCTCGCCCTCGGCATCGCCGGCGGCAAAGGACAGCCGCGTGATCGAAGAGATCCATTCCTCCAGCTCACGGTAGAAGCGGTTCTGGCCGTGGCTTGCGAACAGCTCCAGCAGCCCCACCACCAGCGAGCCCGCAAGCCCCAGCAGCGATGAGGAAAACGCCGTGCCCATGCCGCCAAGCTGTGCCTCCAGCCCCGTCATCAGCTTGTCGAACACCGCGATGCCGCTGTCGCCTTCCTGCGGGGCAAGCGCGCGGATCGTTTCGACCACCGCCGGGACGGTCGTCGCAAGCCCGTAGAACGTGCCCAGAAGGCCAAGGAAAATCAGCAGGTTGGAGACATAGCGCGTGATGTCGCGCCCCTCGTCGATCCGGGTTGCGACGGATTCGAGGATCGAGCGCGCGGACGAGTTGGCGATCTGGTGGCGCGCGCCCCGGCTGCCCAGAAGGGCCGCCAGCGGCGCCAGCAGCGAGGGCGCGGCGATCTGCGGCCGGCCCGGCCGGTCAGCGGCGAAGCTTTCGATCCAGCTGACCGACTTGACCAGTTGCACCACCTGCCAGAAACACGACAGCACCCCCAGAACGAAGACCGCAAGGATCAGCCCGTTCAGATAGGGATTTGCCAGAAAGATCGGATAGATGCGGGCATAGGCGAACCAGCCCCCCATGCCGACCAGCCCCAAGACCACCATCATCAGCGTAACCTGACGGACGGGCTGAGAAAATTGCGGCTCTGCTTGCCGGACCGGCGCACGCATGACTGCCCCTTCACATGCCTGTTTGGTTGCGAGGATAGGCGGGGCCGAAGCCCGTGCCAAGAGCTAAGCGCGCAAGGCCCGCACCCTTTCGGCCAGCCAGTCGATATCGGGATCGGCGATGCCGAGCGCGTGCAGATGCTCGGCCGTGTTGAACAGGTATTCGGCGTTCGGGCCGCGCCCTCCATGGGCCGCGGCGATCATCCGGGCCTGCCGTTCAAGATCGAGCCCGCCGCAATATTGCGCATGCGCGGGGTCGATCACATAGGTCACCGCCGTCACCCGCCGCCCGTCAGCAAGCTGCAAGGGCAGGGTCTGTTCCAGATAGGCCGACGAGATCAGCTCGCGCGCGCGCAGATCTTCCAGCACCCGCGCCTCTTCGCCGTGGCGCACGGCGAAGGCCACCCCCGCGCAGGCCGCCGCCTCGGCCGCATCCAGCGCAAGCACAAGGCCCGGCCGCTCGGACGTTCCGCGGTAATGCACCGACAGCATGCAGAACGAACGGTGCCAGCCCTCGGCCCGCGCAAGCACGCGTTCGGCCGGCTCGAACCCCGGATGCCAGATCAGCGAGCCGTAGCCGAATACCCATAATGTGTCCGCCATGGCACTGGCCCTCCTGTCCGGGTCAAGATAAACACGCAATCCGGATGGATGGAAAGGGAAGCCATGCGGCGTCTGATCTGGTTGGTGATTGCCCTGATGGCGCTTTACAGCGGCTACTGGTTCGTGGGCGCGCGGGCGGTGGAGCGCGGCGCGGAAGGGGCGCTGGAGCTGGCGCGCGGCGATGGGCGGGCCGATGCGGCGGGGGTATCGCTTGCGGGTTTCCCCTCGCGCTTCGACCTGACATTCGAGGCCCCGCGCCTGCAATCGGGCGATGGCGCGATCGCCTGGTCCGCCCCTTTCGCGCAGGTCTTCGCGCTGTCCTACCGGCCGAACGAGGTGATCCTTTATGCCCCGGCCGAGCAGAGCCTGCGCATCGGCGCGGGGGAGTTCCGGCTGCTGAACGAGGACATGCGCGCCTCGGCCGCGCTGCGCATCGGCGGCGATCTGCCCCTGGACCGCGCCACCGCCATCGTCACCGCCCCGCGCCTTGCGCCCGCGGATGGCGGCGATCCCGCCCAGACCCTTGCCGCGCGCGAGTTGCGCGCCGCGATCCGCGCCGTCGAGACCCCGAACGCGTATGAGATCGGCCTAGAGGTTCTTGACCTCGACCTGCCGCCCGCCGTCCTTGCCGCCCTTGGCCGGGAGACCGGCCTGTCGGGGCGGATCGCGCGGCTGCATCTGGACGGGCGCATGCGCCTTTCGGCCCCGCTTGACCGTCATGTGCAATGGGCCGCCCTGCCCCGCATGACCGCCTTCGATCTGGCCGAGGCGCGGCTGGACTGGGCCGGCCTGTCGGTTCTGGCCCATGGCCAGGTCGAGATCGCCGCCACCGGCCAGCCCGAGGGCCGGATCATGCTGCGCACCCATGACTGGCAGAAGATGCTGCAACTGGCCTTGCAGGCGGGCCTCGTGCCGCCCGAGCGGATGATCATGTTCGGGGCGATCGCCGGGCAGATGGCCGCGCAGACCGATGACGGGGCGGTCGAACTGCCGCTGAGCTTTCACAACGGGATGACGTCGCTTGGCCCCCTTCCCCTGGGGCCCGCGCCCTATCTGCAATAGGAGCCGCTGCGATAGCGCGCGGTGTCGACGTGGATGTGGTCCTTGTGGAAGCGGTCTGAATTGGGGCCCAGGACCGTGCCGAAGGTGCCGCAGGCCGAACGGTGGATCGCCTTCACGATCTTGGGGCGCGCGCTCCAGCCCTTAATGACCGAGATCACCTCGCCATTGGCCAACCGCACGCCCGACAGATCGACCGCGCGGCCCCGGCCATGCTCCGAGATCTTGGCGCCTTTCTGGTTGTTGCGCGGCCGGCAGTTGTAGCTGGCCGCGATCTCAAGGCCCGCCAGCCCGCCGCCGGTCTTGCCGATGGCGGGGCGGATCCCCTTCTCGACCCAGTCATGCAACGCGCGCGCCGTGGTGCAATCGATCGTGGCGGGTTGCGAAAGCGGCACGCCCGCGACCGAGGTGATCTTGACGCCGTCCTGCAATCCGCAGCCCTTCGCCTTGCCCGGAATGGCCGCGACCGGCACCCCGACAATGCCCGGCACGCCGCACACCGCGCCCTTGCGGCCCGGCTTGCCGGGCTTGGCCGCCACCGCGGCGGCGGCAAGCCTGACGGCCCCGCCGCGCGGCTTGGCAAGCGGGCGCAACACCGGGATCGTGGCGGCCGGCGCCGTTTCCTGCACCGCATCCGCGACCACCGCGCCGTGCGGGCGCGGGACGGGGCGGGGCGAATCCGCCGGCGCGAACGCCATCGCCCCCGAGCCCAGCATGGCCGCAAGCGCGGCCCCGCGCAGGGCGGCGGCGATCACGGCGTTTCCCCGGCGGAGATCGGAGCACCACGGCCGAAATCCGGGGCGGCCGTGTCCTGGCCCGCCTCGATGATACCGCGGCGGATCGCGCGGGTGCGCGTGAAATAGTCGTGCAGCAAGGGCCCGTCGCCCATGCGGATCGCGCGTTGCAGCACGAACAGCTCTTCGGTGAAGCGGCCCAGGATATCCAGCGTCGCCTCGCGGTTGGTCAGGAACACGTCGCGCCACATCGTCGGGTCCGAGGCCGCGATCCGGGTGAAATCCCGAAAGCCCGCTGCGGAATACTTGATGACTTCGGATTGCGTCACGCGGCGCAGGTGATCGGCCACGCCGACCATCGTATAGGCGATCAGGTGCGGCGTGTGCGATGTGACGGCCAGCACCAGATCGTGATGCCCGGCCTCCATCGTCTCGACATTGGCGCCCATGCCCTGACACAGCGCGATCAGGCGCGACAGCGCCGCATCGTCACAGCCCTCGGGCGGGGTCAGAAGCCACCAGCGGTTCACGAAGAGCGTGGCAAAGCCCGAGCGCGGGCCCGAATGCTCGGTCCCCGCAAGCGGGTGGCCGGGGATGAAATGCACGCCTTCGGGGATATGCGGGGCAACCGCCTCGATCACCGCCTGCTTGACCGAGCCGACATCGGTCACCGTCGCCCCCGCGGCCAGATGCGGCGCGATCTCGGCCGCGATGTCGCCCATCGCGCCCACCGGAACCGCAAGCACCACAAGATCGGCGCCCTTCACGGCCTCGGCCGCGGTGTCGCAGACACGGTCGCACAGCCCGATTTCCAGCGCCGTGGCGCGGCTTTCGGGCGATTTGGCATGGCCCACGATTTCGGCCGCCAGCCCTTTCCAGCGGATGGCATGGGCCATGGACGAGGCGATCAGCCCAAGCCCGACCAGCGCCACCCGGTTGTAGACCGGCGCGCTCATGATTGCGCGCCTGCGGCCTTGAACTGACCGATCGCATAGGCAACGCGGCGGCACGACGCCTCGTCGCCCACCGTGATGCGCAGGCAGTTGGGCAGCCCATAGCCCGCAACCCGGCGCACGATCAGCCCCTCGGATTTGAGAAATTCGTCGCAGGCCCCGGCCTCGGCTTCCGAGGCGAAGCGCGCAAGGATGAAGTTTGCCGTCGACGTGTCGGACGGCACGCCCTTCTCCGCCAGGGCCTCGGCCAGCCACGCGCGCAGCCGCGTATTGTCATCGCGGCAGCGGGTGACCCAGTCCTGATCGCGCACCGCGGCCTCGGCGGCGTCAAGCTGCGCGTTCGACAGGTTGAAAGGCCCGCGGATACGGTTGAGCACGTCGATGATCTGGCGCGGACCATAGCCCCAGCCGATCCGCAACCCGCCCAGCCCGTAGATCTTGGAGAAGGTCCGCGTCATGAAGACATTGGGCAGGTGCGTGGCAAGTTCGGCGCCGCCATCATAGCCCTCGACATATTCGGCATAGGCCCCGTCAAGCACCAGGATCGCCTGTTTCGGCAGGCCACGCGCCAGCCGCTCCAGCTCGGCCAGGCCGATCATCGTGCCGGTGGGATTGTTGGGGTTGGCCACGAAGACCAGCCGCGTGCGCTTGGTGCAGGCGGCAAGGATCGCGTCGACATCGGTCGTCCGCTCGCGCTCGCGGACCTGAACGGGGCTCGCGCCCGCCGCATGGGCCGAGATGCGATACATCAGGAAGCCGTGCTCGGTGAACACGACCTCGTCGCGCGGGCCGGCATAGGCCTGGCACATGAAATGGATGATCTCGTCCGAGCCGACGCCGCAGATGATGCGGTCCGGGTCCAGCCCGTGCACCTCTGCGATCGCCTGGCGCAGCGCGGCATGGTCGGTATTGGGATAGCGGTGCAGCTTGTGCGCGGCGCGCTGGAACGCCTCTTTCGCCTTGTCTGAAGGGCCGAACGGGTTTTCGTTGGACGACAGCTTGACCGCATCCGACAGCCCCGAGACATGGGCGGCCCCGCCTTCGTAAAGCGCGATTTCCATGATGCCGGGCTGCGGGCGGATGTGATCGTTCATGGCGGTCTCCAGGATGTGAGGGCTTTCTAGCGGGCGGGCGGTCACATTTCCAGCGGCATATTCCAAACCGCAGCCGGAAAGGCGCAAAGCAAAAGGGCCGGGAAAACCCGACCCTTCTCGAATTTCGGTGAACTGTAAGGGATCAGTTCTTCGCGTAGAATTCGACGACCAGGTTCGGTTCCATCACGACCGGATAGGGCACGTCCGACAGTGCCGGGGTGCGCACGAAGGTCACGGTCATTTTCGAATGGTCGACTTCCAGGTAATCGGGCACGTCACGCTCGGCCAGCTGCACGGCCTCGAGCACGATGGCAAGCTGCTTGGAGCGGTCGCGCACGGCGATCACGTCGCCTTCCTTGACACGGTAGGACGCGATGTTGACGCGCTTGCCGTTCACGGTGACATGGCCATGGTTCACGAATTGGCGCGCGGCGAAGATGGTCGGCACGAACTTGGCGCGGTAGACAACCGCGTCCAGGCGGCGCTCCAGCAGACCCACGAGGTTCTCGCCGGTGTCGCCCTTCACACGCTCGGCTTCGCCATAGATGCGGCGGAACTGCTTTTCGGTCAGGTCGCCGTAATAGCCCTTGAGTTTCTGCTTGGCGCGCAGCTGGGTGCCGAAGTCCGACAGCTTGTTCTTGCGGCGCTGACCGTGCTGGCCGGGGCCGTATTCGCGCTTGTTGACCGGCGACTTGGCGCGGCCCCAGATGTTTTCGCCCATGCGGCGGTCGATCTTGTACTTGGCAGACGTGCGTTTGGTCACGGCTGATCTCCTTCTTCAGTCTTCAGAAGGGCGTTGTCCTTTCCCGCACCCCCATCCGCGAGGGTTTTGGGCGACAGGCTTCCCCTTGCGGGGTCCACCAACACCAATGAAAGCCCCGGGACGCGGCTGCGGCCCGGGATGGCGGGCTTATACAGGCACGGACGGGGGTGTCAACAGCCTCGGCGGCCGGTCATGCCACCAGATCGTGGCGCAGGATCGCGGCTTCGGCCGGTTGCAGCGCGCGCCGGGCGAATGCGCCGTAGGACAGCGGGTCGCGCGCCAGATCGGGGAAGATCGACAAAAGGCCCGCGCGCTGATCCTCGGCCACCATCCCAAGCGCGGTACCGGCCGGGTGAAAGCTCTCCGAATCGAGCCCGTTGGCGCAAAGCACCTGATGGCGCGCGAACAGAAGGTGGATATAGGTCACCTCGGGCAGGCCCTGCTCGATGCGGACCGAGGCGCCGTTCACCAGGTCCATGGCCTGAACCAGAACCTCGGGCTCGTTAAACAATGCGCGGGCGGCGGGGCCCCGGATCAGCATGCGGTGCTGCGGCGACACCAGCAGGTCGCCCTCGGGGCGGCCAAGGCCAAGCGCGCCCGAGCGGATGCGAACGGGCCGCAGATGCGGCAGCGCGTAAAGCCGCGCGCCGGTCATGCGCCGCGATCCGACCCACAGGATGTCCTGCGCGCCGTCGTCACGGGTCTGCACCCGGTCGCCGGGCCGCAGCGCCTCGACCGGGCGGCGCCCCTCGGGCGTGTCGATCAGCGTGCCGGGGGTGAAGCAGATGACGCCGGCCCCTTCGGGCCCCGCCGGGGCGGGGCGCAGCTCGACCATCCGGTCAACGACCCACAGATCGGCGTTCACCGGCGGCACCTGACCGGTAAAGACCAGAAGCCGCGCGGCAAGATCGGGCGTTTCCACCACCCCCACCACCCAGGCCTGATGGCCGTCGGTCACGGTAAAGCCCTGTTCGGGAAGACCGGGATCATCCTCGAGGTCTGAAAAGGCGCGACCCTCCATCGCGGCCCCCAGAAGCCGACGCACGGTTCTGGCCGCGCGGCGGCGCATCTCGGCCTCGCCCTCGGCCCCGGTCAGGATCAGAACGTCTTGCGGTCCGTCGACACGCACCGCTTCGCCCGTCCAGCGCCAGGAGGCACCAATCGTCAATGCCTCGATCGGCGGCGCCAAGACACCGTCAAGATCGGTCTGCCCCCAAGATATGACAAACGTGCCTTGATAGCCCGTTCTCATGCCGCCTGTCCCGCCGCTTCTTGTATATTTCGAACCTTTTCGGCCCGTTCCACGCAATATCTAGCATGCCCGAATCGGCTTGACCAGCATTCTGTTAACCTTTGTGACAGGCTTCGGGCGCTAAAGACCACGCACCAGCCGCAGGGCATCATAGATCGCCGCGTGGGTGTTGCGGGCGGCGACGGCATCCCCGATCCGGAACAGCCGATACCGGCCCGCAGGATTGCGGCAAACCGTCTGCGGATGCCCGGCGATCAGGGCGTCGTAATCCACCTCGCCCAGGTTGACCGAGGCCGCACGCAGATCGAAATACAGGTCATCCAGCGGCCGCGTGCCGTGATTGATCACCACCTGATCGACCCGCCTTTCCTGAGCGACGCCGCCATAGTCGCTGCCAAGGGTGGCGATCAGCCCGTTCCCCTCGCGCCGCACCGCATCAAGGCGCCATGTCACGGTGAAGGTCACATCATGCTTTTGCAGCGCGCGCATCGCCGGGGTCAGCGACATCGCCATGACCTCGGGCGCGAAGATGCGGTCCCGCGCCACGATTTCAAGCCGCGCGCCGGTCGCCGCGATCTTCTCGGCGGCCTGAAGGGCGGCGTAATCGCCCGCATCGTCATAGATCAGCACATTGGCCCCCGGCGCCACATCGCCTGCCAGGATGTCCCAGGCCGATGCGACCAGATCGTTGCCCTCGGCCAGCACTTCGGTATGCGGCAGCCCGCCGGTGGCCACGATCACCACATCGGGCGCCTCGGCCTGGACGGTTTCGGCATCGGCAAAGCTGTTGAAACGGAAGGGCACGCCCATCCGCCGGCATTCCTCGAAGCGCCACTGGATCAGCTGGATCATCTCGGCCCGGCGCGGCGTCTGCGCGGTCAGGCGGACCTGCCCGCCGGGATCGTTCGCGGCCTCGTGGACGATGACCTCATGCCCGCGCAGGGCGGCCACGCGCGCCGCCTCAAGGCCCGCGGGACCGGCGCCCACGATCACGACGCGGGCGGCACGGCCCGCCGGGGCAACCTCATGCGGCTGTTCCAGTTCACGCCCGGTCGAGGGGTTGTGCAGGCACAGCGCCATGCCGCCCTGATAGATCCGGTCGAGACAGTAATTCGCGCCGACGCAGGGGCGGATGCGGTCCTCTTGGCCGCGCAGGATCTTGGCGACGATATGCGGATCGGCCATATGCGCGCGGGTCATGCCCACCATGTCCAGCTTGCCGCTGGCGATGGCGTGGCGCGCGGTGGCCACGTCCTGGATCTTGGCGGCGTGAAAGGTGGGAAAGGCGGTCGCCGCGCGGATCTCGGCGGCAAAGTCCAGATGCGGCGCGCTGCGCATGCCCTGCACCGGGATCACATCGGTCAGCCCCGCATCGGTGTCGATATGCCCCTTCACCACATTGAGGAAATCGACCATCCCGCAGGCCTTCAGCCGGCGCGAGATTTCAAGCCCGTCCGCGCGCGTCAGCCCGCCGGGCAGATCCTCGTCCCCGGTATAGCGCACGCCCACGATGAAATCCGGCCCGACCCGTTCGCGGATCGCGCGCAGCACATCGAAGGTAAAGCGCAGCCGGTTGTCCAGCGGGCCGCCATAAGGTCCGTCAAGATCGTTGGTCAGCGGCGACCAGAACTGATCCATCAGGTGGCCATAGGCCTGAAGCTCGATCCCGTCGAGACCGGCTTCCTTCATCCGCTCGGCCGCGTCGGCATAGTCGCGGATGATGCGCGCGATGTCCCAGTCCTCGGCCTTCTTGGGGAAGGCGCGATGCGCGACCTCGCGCGCGTGGCTGGCCGAGACGACGGGCAACCAGTCGGCCTTGTCCCAGCGGGTGCGGCGGCCCAGATGGGTCAACTGGATCATCACGGCGCAGCCGTGATCGTGGCATTCGTCGGTCAGTTGCCGCATCCAGCCCACCACCTCGTCCTTCCAGGCCAGGATGTTGTTGAAGACCGGCGGACTATCGCGCGAGACCGAGGCCGACCCCGCCGTCATCGTCAGCGCAACCCCCGCCCGCGCACGCTCGGCATGATAGGCGCGGTAGCGTTCCTTCGGCATGCCGTCTTCGGGATAGGCGGGTTCGTGGCTGGTGATCATCAGCCGGTTCTTCAGCGTCAGGTGCTTCAGCGCATAGGGCTGGAAAAGCGGATCGGCGGACATGGGGCTCTCCGTGCGGTTCCAGCGGAGATTTGCAAAACTGTTCACATACGTCAAGTTTTTGTTCAGTGATGACCATTTTCCTTGAGCCCACCGCGCCGCGGCCCTAGAGTGCCCCCATGGACAAGCAGAAAACCGATGATGAGGCGGCAAGGCCCTCGGGCTGGCGCGGCTCGCGCGAGGGGTGGCTGGCGGCGGCGCGCGCGGCGCTTCTGGAAAGCGGGATCGACGCGGTGAAGATCCAGCCCCTGGCCAGCCGGCTGAACCTGTCGCGCACCAGTTTCTATTGGTTCTTCAAGGATCGGGCGGCCATTCTCGATGCGCTTCTCGAGGATTGGGAGGCCACCAATACCCGCGCGCTGATCGCCGCCTGCGAGGCCTATGCCGACACGATCGCCGAGGCCGTCCTGAACGTGATCGGGGTGTTTCTGGACGAAACCCGCTTCGAGCCGCGCTTCGATTTCGCGGTGCGCGGATGGGCGCATCGGTCCGATGCCGTCATGGCCCGTGTCACCGCCGCCGACGAGGCGCGGCTGGATGCGATCCGCGCCATGTTCCAACGTTTCGGCTTTGACCCGGACGAGGCCGATGTGCGCGCCCGCACCGTCTATCTGGTGCAGATCGGCTATATCGCGCTGCAAACCCGCGAAAGCCTTGCCACGCGCATGGCGCGCATCCCCGCCTATGTGAAAACCTATTCCGGCCAGCCGCCGGACGCGCGCGAACTGGCCCGTTTTCACGCCCGTTTCGGTTTCGATGCGAAGGCCGCCGAAGACCGGGCGAGGGCCTGAGTCAGTAGCCCCGCGGTGCGGCCGTCCCTCCGGCCGCGGCCATGACATCCGCCTGCCGCAGATGCCCGTCCCTGAGCGCCTGGAGATAGACCTCGCCCGTGCGCTGGACATGGACCGCAAGCGCCGCATCGAACTGCTCAAGACGCCCGTCGACAAGCATCCCGTGCAACGCGTGATGCTCGCGCAGAGATTCCGCGCGCCGTTCGGCATAGGGCGCGGTGACGTTGGCCCGCAATGCCGAAATACGCCCCGAAATCAGGCTGAAGGCGTCGCGCAGGTAGCTATTTCCGCAATGTTCGAAGGCAAGCGCATGAAAGCGGTCATCCAGCAGGCTATAGCCGCAATCGTCACCGCGCCCGAGGGCTTCGTCCATTTTCGTCAGAACCCCGGACATGTCGTCGAGATAGGCTGTGCGTGCATGGCACAGCGCGGCGCGCACGGCCTGGGCCTCAAGCATCTGGCGATAGTCGCAGATCTGCGCGATATCCTCGGGCGAGGTCTGGAACACGAAGCTGCCGCGCTTGGGCAGCACCACGACCAGCCCTTCTTTCGACAGCGCCGCCATCGCATCCCGGATGGGCGTGCGCGAAACGCCGAACTGCGCCACCAGACGGTCCTCCGAGATGTTCTCGCCCATATGCAACGCGCCGGTGATGATCGCCTCGCGGACCTGCGAGGCGACGATCTGGGCCAGAGACGGCTGGGGTTCGATACGTTTGAGCGGCATGGTGGTCTCGTGGCGAAGCCTCGGCTTTCGCAGCTCTCCCTTGTTATTCATGACACGACGCGCAGCGGGGCCGACGTCAATTATGCAAAACTCGCGCGACGCACTTTACAAGGGCCCGCTCAGTAGCTCCGCAGCGCGACCTTGGGGCTTTGGCCCGTCAACTCGTCATGCGCGCGGCGCGCACCTTCGATCAGCAGCGAAACCTCGTTGATCCCGGCAACCAGCCGATAGCCCAGACGCTCCAGATCGGCCCAGTCGCGCCCCGCCCCGCGCACGGTCGCCAGCGGCATGTCGTGACGTGCGGCGATCTCTTCGATCCGCGCCAGAAGCGCCTGCACTTCGAGATGCTCCATCCGCTCCAGATGACCGGCCGATGCGGCAAGATCGTTCGGGCCGATGAAGATCGCGTCGATGCCCGGCACCGTGACGATCTCTTCGAGGTTGCGGACCGCCTCGACATGCTCGCATTGCAACATCAGCACCAGTTCGTCATGCGCCTGATCGCGCGCATATTCCGGCCGCGCCCCCCAGTCCGAGCCGCGCACGATCGGCGCGGCATAGCCGCGATGGCCGCGCGGCGGATAGCGGAAGGCCGAGATGATATGTTCGGCCTGCGTGCGGGTATTGACCATCGGCACGATGAAGGACCGGAATCCCCGGTCGAGTGCGCGCTTGATCAGCGTATCCGACCCATCGGGCAGGCGCAGCACGACTTCGCCCCCGGCGGCCTCGATGGCGCGGGCACAGGCGACCCAGTCTTCCAGCTCTCCGCGGCCATGCTCGCCGTCGATCACCATCACGTCCCAGCCGTGGCGGACCAGAATCTCGGCCACGTCCGGGTTGATCAGTTCGATCCAGCAGGCGGGAATCATCCCTCCTGCCTGCATGCGGGATTTAAGACGGTTTCTCATACGTCACCTGTTGTCATGTCAAAAACCTTGCCCGGATTGAGCACCCCCGCGGGATCCAGCGCAGCCTTGAGGCGGCGCATCAGGGCAAGCTCCTCGGAAGATCGGGTATAGCCCAGATAAGGCTTCTTGAGCAGTCCAATTCCATGCTCGGCTGAAACGGTGCCGCCGAATTCGCGCACGGTGCTGTAGACGATGCCCGCAATCGCAGCCATCGGCTGTTGTGCAGCACCGCGCGACAACGCCACGATATGCAGGTTGCCGTCGCCGATATGCCCGTAATAAACCGACAGCGCCTGCGGGATCTCCGCCGCAAGCCGTGCACGGCAAGCCCGGGCAAAGGCGTCCATGGCGGTGACCGGCAAGCCGATGTCGAAGGCGCAATGCGGCCCAAGTACGGTGCCGAATTCCGCGGCCGCATCACGGGTGCGCCAAAATGCGGCCACATCGGCCACGCTTTGCGAAATCGCGGCATCGGCAATCACGCCCTGCTCGAACAGCCCCTCGATCCAGCCCATGAAGCGGTGCGCGTCCACCTCGCCGCCCAACCCCTGCATCTCCACCAGCACATAGAACGCATGCGCCCCCTCGACCGGGCGGCGAACGCCCTTCACGGTGACCGTGGCCTCGTGCCAGTAATCGGGCCACATCACCTCGAAGGCCGACAGCATCGGGCCAAGGCCGCGCCGGGCCGCCGCAAGCAGCGCCATGACATCGTCATAGCTTTCCACCCCGCACAGCGCCGCATGGGTCGAGCCGGGCTTCGGATGCAGCCGCAGCACCGCGCGCGTGATGATGCCAAGCGTGCCTTCGGATCCCAGCATCAGCTGCTTGAGATCATAGCCCGCGTTGTTCTTGAGCATCTTGTTGAGACTGGTGACCAGCGTGCCATCTGCCAGCACATATTGCAGCCCGAGCACCATCTCGCGGGCCATGCCATAGCGGATAACGCGGTTGCCGCCGGCATTGGTCGACAGATTCCCCCCGATCTGGCACGAACCGCGCGCGCCCAGATCGAGCGCGATGAAAAACCCGGCCTCGTCCGCCGCCTTCTGGATCACCTCAAGCGGCGTGCCGGCTCGCACCGTGATCGTGGCCGAAGCCGGGTCGATCTCTTCCACGCCGGCAAAACGTTCGAGCGAGAGCATGACCGCACCGGCGATCGGATGCCCGCCGCCGGCCAGACCGGTCAGCCCGCCCTGCGGCACCACGACCACACCGTGCGCGGCGCAGATACGCATGGCTTCGGCCACACCCTCGGCGCTGTCGGGGCGCACCACCGCAAGCGGACGCACCGGCGCCAGGTAGCTGGTGTCCTGAAGGTTGCGCGCCGGGATCGCATCGCCGCACAGCAGCGCGCGCGCGTCGAACGTGGCACGCAATGCGGCCAGGCAGGCGTCGCCGCGCGAAGAAGACAGAGGGGGCATCTGGGTCATCCGGAGATCCATCAAAGAATGGTCCGGCGCCGCATCGGAAGGCGGCGCCGGACATGTGATCGGGTTTACTGCCCGCGCAGCTTGGCAAGCTCTGCCATCAGCAGGTCGAAGTTCTCCTTGCCGACACTTTCGAGGCTGGCTTCATAGACCGGGGCGACCAGTTCGCGCAGCTTCGTCATTTCCTCGGCCGACAGCTCGGACACTTCCATGCCATGCGCCTTGAGTTCCTCGAGCGCCTCGCCCGTGGCCGCACGCGATCGGGCGATCTGCGCATCGCGCCCTTCGTCGGCGCATTGCTGCACCAGCGCCTGCTCGTCGGCATTCAGCCCTTCCCAGACTTGCCGGGACATCAGTACCGGTGTCGGAGAATAGGCATGACGGGTCAGCGTCAGATATTTCTGAACCTCGAAGAACTTGGTCGCGAGGATGAGGGGCAGCGGGTTTTCCTGCCCGTCCACGGCGCCCGTTTCCAGCGCGGTGAAGACCTCGCCAAAGGCCATCGGCACCGGGTTTGCGCCAAGCCGGCGGAAGGTATCCAGGAAGATCGGGTTTTGCATCACGCGGAAGTTCAGCCCGCTGAACCCCCCGACCTCGTCAATCGGATGCTTGGAGTTGGTGGCATTGCGGAAGCCGTTTTCCCAGATCGACAGCAAGATCAGGTCATGCGCCGGCATCTTGGCGGCGACATGGTCGTAATATGGGCCGGTCATGATCGCATCGACCTCTTCGTCCGAGGCGAACATGAAAGGCAACTCGAAGGCTGACATCGCAGGCTCGATCCCGCCGATCGCCGCCGCGCCCGTCACCACCATCTCGATCGAGCCCGAGCGCACGGACTGCGTCGCCTCGGCATCGTCGCCAAGCTGGCCGTTATAGAAACCCTTGAGCTTCATCTTGCCCTCGGAGCCCGCCTCAAGGCAGGCCGACATGCCATCGATCCCGGCCGAAACCGGATGATCCTCGGACGCGCCGTTAGAGACCTTGAACGTATGGCTGCCAATCTCAGCCGAGGCCGGGAACGCAACCGAACAGGTCAGGGCAACGGCCAGAAGCCCTTTGGTGATCTTGGTGTTCATCGACTTTCCTCCCATGGATATGTCGTGTGAAAGGCCGCGGGAAGCGGCAGTTATCGCAGCCACCCAAGCGGGGTGAGCACGAGTTGCGGAAACATGACCAGAAGCAGAAGCACACCGACCTGCGCGGCAAGAAACGGCAGCGAGCCATGCGCAACCTTGTGCATCGGCACACCCGAAACTCCGGCGGAAACTGAAAGCACGATGCCGACGGGCGGCGTCACAAGGCCGATGGCCGTGTTGATCACGAAGATCACCCCAAAGTAGATCGGGTCGATCCCGGCTTCCTCCACCACCGGCAAAAGTACCGGCGCCAGGATCAGGATCGTCGGCCCCATGTCGAGCATGGTCCCGATGACAAGGATCAGCGCCATGATCGCCAGCAGCAGAATCCGGGGGTGATCGACCAGCGGCGCGACCAGATCGAGAACGATCCCCGACAGATCCGCAATGGCGATGAACCACGATGTCGCCAGGGCCGCCGCCGCAAGCATCATCACCACCGAAGTGGTCAGCGCGGCATTGCGGAACACCATGAACAATTCGGCGATCTTCAGCTCGCGGTGGATCACGAGGCCGACGAACAGCGCATAGACTGCCGCGATGACCGCCGCTTCGGTCGGGGTCACGATACCAAAGCGAATACCGCCAAGAATGATCGCAGGCAGGCCAAGCGCCCAGACCGCCTCTCGCGTGGCCCTGAGGCGCGCGGACCAGGGCTGGCGCGGCAGCGGTTTCACATTCTCGCGCCGGGCGACGAAAATCCACACCGCAAGCGCCGAGATCCCCATCATCGCGCCGGGCACGATCCCTGCCATGAACAGCTGGCTGATCGACAGGTTGGTGGCCACACCGAAGATGATATAGGCGATGGACGGCGGAATGATCGGGGCGATGATACCCCCCGAAGCCATCAGGCCGACCGAGCGCGCCTCGTCATGACCTGCGGCGCGCATCATCGGCACCAGAATCGAGATCAGCGCCGCCGTATCGGCCGCGGCCGAGCCCGACAGCGAGGCCAGGATAATCGCGGCAAAGATCGCCACCACGCCAAGCCCACCTCGCAGATGGCCCACGAAGGCCATGGCAAAGGCGATGATGCGCTTGGACATGCCGCCTGCATTCATCAACTCGCCCGCCAGCAGGAAGAAGGGAATTGCCAGCAGCGAGAAGTTGTTGGCCCCCACGACAAGCCGCTGCGTGATGATCTGCGGATCGAACAGATCCAGCTCAAGCCCCATCGTGACCGCGCAGATCACCAGCGCGAAGGCGACCGGCACACCCGTCGCAAGCGTCGCCCCGAGGGTTGCGATGAAGATAATCAGGCTCATTGGTGCAACTCTCCCAGGGGGCGCGGCGGATCGACCAGCCGTCCGGTCGCATAGCCCAGCATCCGCGCTGCCGCGATCAGCCCGATCACGAAGCTCATGGGAAGCGCCACGCCAAAGACCCAGATCATCGGAAGCTTGGTAACAGGCGCGGTGTTGGTGGCGTTGACATGCCATTGCTGGATCGTGCCGACCAGGATCAGCAGGCAAACCCCAAGCACCAGCGCATTCGCGATGGTCAGAAGCACCCGCCGCATCCCCGGCGAGGCGGTGGTGACAAGCAGGTCAAACCCCATGTGCAGGTTGCGCCTGCTGGCCGTCATCGCCCCCAGGAAGATTAGCCAGACGAAGCAAAAGCGCGACATCTCTTCCGAGATATCGATGCCTGAACCGAAGCCGTAGCGCAGCACGACATTGACGAAGACCATCACGGTCATCGCCGCCAAGAGCCCCACCAGCGCAATGTCGACAAGGCGAAAGAACAGGATCTCGATCTGTTTCATTTGCGGCCTCCTGCAACGCGGATCACCTCGCCCGAGACGTAGGCCGCGCCGAACAGCAGCCATTCGGCCGCCTCGGCCACCTCTTGCACAGTGCCAAGCCGTGCGGCAGGAATGCCCGCGGTTGTCGCCTCGAGCGCGGTGCGGCTGGCAAAAAGCTGAGTCTGGATCTCGGTATCTATGATGCCCGGCGCCAGGGCATTGACACGCAGACCAGGCGCCAGATCGCGCGCCATGGCCGCCGTTAGCGCCAGAAGCGCGCCCTTGGTCGCCCCGTAGATCGCGTGGCCGGGCGCGCCGCCGTTCATCCCTGCGATCGAGGCCATATTGACGATGCCGGCAGCCGGATGTGCGCTGCGGGCCCGCAGAAACGCCGCCGTCGCCAGAAGCGTGCCGCGCAGATTGATGCCGAGCACCCGGTCGACCTCGGCCACATCCAGTGCGGCAAGATCCATCTTCCGTCCGATGATGCCGGCATTGTTCACCAGATGCGTGGGAGCGACAGTCAGGGCGAGTTCGGCACGCGAAACCGCCTCGGGGTCGGAAATATCGACCTGCTGGACAAGCGCGCGCGCGCCAAGATGCCCCGCCGCATGGTCCAGGGCCGCAGGGTCGACATCCCAAAGGATTGCCCGCGCCCCCCGCGCGATCACGCGCTCGGCAATCGCCAGGCCGATCCCCTTTGCTCCGCCAGTAATCAGAACGACCGCATCCTGCATCATCAAGCCCCCCCGACTTCCTCATCCACCTCGAAGCGGTGGGCAAAGTCCTGATGGGGGCCAAGACCGATCAGGTCGCAGAAGCGGGCATAGTCATAACCCGTTTGCGGCAGGCGGCCACTGCCGGGCAGTTCGGCAAGGCTTGCGGCTTGCGCGCCAAACGATGCAAAAAGCCCGTGCACCGCCATGAGGCAAATAGAAAACCCCATCTCCTCAAGGCCTTGCAGAGACAGTTGTGCCGCATCGGTGCCATCGACAATGCTGATGACCTTGCGCCCGGCAAGGCCGCGCGCGATGCCTTCTACCTCGGCTCGGGTTTTCACCCCGTCGACAAAAACCAGATCGACGCCCAGGCCTGCATAGCGCTTCGCCCGTTCGAGCGCGGCGTCAAGCCCCTGCCCGGGCAGTGCATCGGTGCGCGCGATCACGACGATGTCGCCAAACTCTTCGCGCGCGGCCAACGCGGCCTTAAGCCGGGCCTCGGCCTCAGAGACGGGCACCACCCTCACGCCGGCCAGCTGGCCGCAGCGTTTGGGCGAGACTTGGTCTTCGAGATGCAGGGCAGCAACCCCGGCCTGGATGTAATCGGCCACGGCACGGCGAATGTTAAGTGGCCCGCCATAGCCGGTATCGGCATCGGCAATCACCGGAACCCCGGCCACACGGCACATCGCGCGGGCATGCTCGGCCATTTCGGTCTGGGTCATGAGGCCAAGATCGGGCATGCCGATCCGGCTTGCCGTCGCGCCAAGCCCGGTCATGTAGACCGCCTCGAACCCTGCCTGCGCGACCAGCCGTGCTCCAAGCGCGTCAATCGCGCCAGGCGCCGCAAGAATACGCGGATCAGACAGCCGCTGCCGGAATCGTTTTGCCGACATCGTCATCCGATCGCCCCGCAATCCGGTGCTGCATCATACATGCCATCTCCTCCCGCAAAACATGTAACATGTTATGTATAAGATACGTCAAGCATCATTTTCCCCCTACAGATACGGTACAACTACCGTTGAAAATCAGCACTTTGCGCCTTCGAGACCCACATCCGGCCCCGTGGATCGGTGACGGCGGCCCGACGAAACGTGGCGGAACGGACGCAATCCCCGCTTGAGAACGGGGATCCGGCGCCGGGCATTGATTCTCGGACGCACCGGCATATGATGTCCCCGCGCCCTTGTTGCGCAATGATGGAGACTGGATGTCAGAGCTTGTGTGATCGGGTTCTCTGAAGATCAGAGAGCCAGGTGATCCGGAAACGGCGGGCCGCACGGCGGCTGGCCTTGTTTTTCATACAATCACACGAGACTTCCATGAATATTTCCCGAAGCGAACAACGTGCGCTGCACGTTCTGGCCCTGGGGGGCCGCATCCTGCATGAACGCGGCGCAGGCCGCAAAATCGTCGATGTCACCTGCGTGACGCGCGAAGGGATGATCCTTGACGATTGCGACCTGAGGACATTTCAAAGCCTTCGCCGAAAACGGCTGATCGAATCCCGCAACGGCGCGCCTTACACGATTTCCTATCGCGGGCGGCGCTCGGTCCGGGCACAGCTTGACAATCAAGGGGGAACGAAATGCTGACGATCCGACCTGAAACCGCGGCCGACCATGGCGCGATCGCCGATGTCGTCGACACGGCATTCCGCACCGCACCCCATTCCGGCGGGAACGAGGCGCGCATCGTTGCGGCGTTGCGCGCCGCCGATGCGCTGACGCTGTCGCTGGTGGCGCAGGGGGAAGGGCGGATCCTCGGCCATGTCGCCGCCTCATCGGCCGAGGTGGGCGGAGAGGCGGGCTGGGCACTGATCGGCCCGCTTGCGGTTCTGCCCGACAGGCAACGCCAGGGGGTCGGCTCGGCGCTGATGCGGGCAGCACTCGGGCAGTTGCGCGGGGCGTTTCGCGGCGTGGTTCTGGTGGGCGACCCGGCCTATTACGGCCGCTTCGGGTTCCGCGCCCTGCCCGGCCTGACCCTTTCGGGCGTGCCCGATGAGGCCGTGCAGGCCCTTGTCTTTCACGGCCGCCCGCCACAGGGCGAGATCGCGCATCACGCGGCATTCGGCATCGCCCCCTGACATCGACACCCCTGCCCCGCATGCCCGTACCATGAAGGTGCGACCTTGCGGGACAGGGAACGGTGCGGTAACAATGAGAACATTTCATGAACATGCGAGTCGGAGATTCTGTGCCCCATGCCCCGGATATACCGCCTTCGAAACGTCGCCCTGCCCGCCAGGGCTGGCCGTTACGCGGTAATGCCCGGGCGCGCGATGCTTTCAGAGGTCTTTGCGCTCACGCCCGGCGACGGGGCCGCCTCGGGCTTTGTTCTGGCACAACTTCCACGCGGTCCCGCGCCGCTTTTATGGGTGCAGGACCGCGTGTCGCGGCAGGAGGCAGGGCGGCCCTATCTGCCCGGCCTCGGTCTGCCGGGCCCCATCCTGCGGGTGGATGTGGCGCGCGCGGCCGATGTACTCAGCGCGGCCGAAGACGGGCTGCACTGCACCGCGCTTTCGGCCGTGGTGGCCGAAATCTGGGGCGATCCCCCGGCACTGAGCTTCACCGCCAGCAAGCGCCTGGCGCTGCGCGCCGAGGCATCCGGCCTGCCCTGCTGGCTGATCCGGCGCGGCGCCAGCCCCGATCTCAGCGCGGCGCGCGAACGCTGGCGCGTGGTCTCCCTGCCATCGGCGCCCCATCCCGACGATCCGGCCGCACCGGGCGCACCACGCTGGCGGGCGGAACTGTTCCGCGCCCGCGACAGGCGTCCCGGAACATGGGTAATGTGTTATGACCCGGCGACGGATCGTGTCGATCTTTCTGCCCCATTTGCCGATGGAGCTTTGGCAAAAGCAGGCCACGCAGGCGGGTGATCCGCCCCCCCAAGAGGTGCCCGTGGCGCTGCGTACCGAAGGCCCGCACGGCCCCGTCATCCATGCCACGAACAGGGCCGCCCGGCTGGCGGGCGTGCGCGAAGGCGCGCGCGTGACGGACATGCAGGCGCTTTGCCCCGGATTGCGGGTCGAACACGCCGACCCAGAGGGCGATTCCCGGCTGCTTGCGCGGCTGAACCTGTGGATGCGGCGCTGGTGCCCCTGGAGCGCGGTCGACGGCACGAACGGGCTGGTTCTGGACACGACCGGCGCCGACCATCTGTGGGGGGGCGAGGCCGCGATGCTGGTGGATATGGAAACCCGCCTGTCCCGCCTTGGATTTTCGGCGCAGCTTGCCCTCGCGCCCACTTGGGGCGCAGCATGGGCGCTCGCGCGGTTTGGTCCGGTGCGCGCCATCTGCCATGACACGGCCGACCTGGCCCCCCTGCCCGTCGCCGCGCTGCGCCTGCACGGGGACACCGCGTTGCTGCTGCACCGGTTGGGCCTGAAATGCGTGGGCGACCTGGCCGCGATGCCGCGCCTGTCGCTGGCGCGACGGTTCTCGCGCGCGAAGCTGGACGCAAATCCGCTGCTGCGTCTCGATCAGGCGACGGGACGCATGGGCGAACCGCTGGCCCCGCCCGATGCGCCCCCCTCGTTTCGCGCCATTGCCCGGCTGGCCGAGCCGATCATGGACCCCGCGCACCACCTGCCCGCCCTGTGCCACGACCTCTGCGCCCGGCTTGAAGCCGCCGGACAGGGCGCAAGGCGCCTGTCACTTTGCGTCTACCGCACAGACGGAGAACGGCGCCGGATCGAGGTCTCGACCGCCGCACCAAGCCGTGACCCCGCACATTTGCACAGCCTTTTCCGCGACCGGCTGGAACGGATCGACCCCGGCTTTGGCTTCGACCTGATCACGCTCGAGGCGCCGGGGGCAGAGCTACTGGACCGGACGCAGCCCATGCTGGGTGGACGGAAGGATGCCGCGCTGGAACTGCCGCGCCTGATCGACCGGCTGACCGCCCGTTTCGGCGCACGCGCACTTTCGCGCCCTGCAGCCCGGCAAAGCCACATCCCCGAACGGGCAGAGGTCACGGCCCCGCTGCTGGCCCCCCCCCAGGATAGCCCGCCCCTACCGAACCGCCCCGCACGGCTGCTGGATCATCCCGAGGAAATCCGCGTGCTATACGCGGTTCCCGAAGGGCCGCCGGCGCAATTCGTCTGGCGCAGACAGACCCACCGGGTGGCGCGCTATCAGGGCCCCGAACGGATCGCACCGGAATGGTGGCAGGACCGCCCCGGCACCCGCCTGCGCGATTACTTCATGGTCGAGGATCATGACGGTCGGCGGCTGTGGCTTTACCGAGAGGGGTTGCCTGCCGACGGGCGCGGCGGCCCTCCGCGCTGGTTCCTGCACGGGATGTTCTTCTGATGCCCGAGATGGACAACCACCGCCCCCGCCGCAGCCTGACCGAAACGCTGCCCCCCAATCCGCGCGCGCCTTTCGTAGAGCTGGGCGTCAGCAGTTGCTTTTCCTTTCTGCGGGGGGCCTCGGATGCCGTGGATCTGGCATCCGAGGCCCACGCCCACGGGTATGACACGCTCGGCATTGCCGACCTGAACACGATGGCGGGCGTCGTGCGGCTGCATTGCGAAGCCCTGAAGGCCGGGTTGCGCCCGGTGATCGGCTGCCGCCTGCAATTGCAAAGCGGCGAGGAGTTCCTGGCCTATCCGCGCGACCGGGCGGCCTATGGCCGGCTTTGCGCGCTGCTGACCAAGGGTAAGATGCATGACGCGCAGGGCACATGGCAAGCCAAGGGGCGCTGCGACATCTCGCTGGAGGATCTGGCCGCCCATGCCGAGGGGGTGGAGCTGATCGTGCTACCCGGCGATGATCTGCCCCACCGCCTGCCCGGCCTGCTGCGCCGCCTGCCCACGCTGCGCCATATCGCGGCAAGTTATCTCTATCGGGGGGACGACCGGGCGCGGATCAACCGGCTGGACCGGCTGGCGCGCACCCACGGGATCGGCATCCTCGCCACGAACGACGTGCATTACCATGCCCCCGAACGTCGCCCCTTGCAGGATGTGATGACCTGCATCCGCCAAAAGACAACCATCGCCAAGGCCGGGTTCCTGCTGCATGCCAATGCCGAACGGCACCTGAAATCGCCCGAAGAGATGTGCCGCCTGTTCGCGGACTGGCCCCATGCGATCACCGCCACCCGCGCGGTGGCCGACATGTGCCGCTTTGACCTGCGCGAACTGGCCTATCACTACCCGAACGAGACCATCCCGCCGGGCGAAACCCCGCAAAGCCAGCTGGAAAAGTTGACATGGGCCGGCGCGGCCACGCGCTATCCCGAAGGCCTGCCCGAAAAGGTGCGCGCCACGCTTGTCAAAGAGCTTGCGATGATCGCGCAGAAGAAGATCCCGCAATATTTCCTGACCATCCACGAAATCGTCCAGTTCGCACGCGGCGCGGGCATCCTGTGTCAGGGGCGCGGCTCGGCCGCCAATTCGGCGGTGTGCTATGTGCTGGGGATCACCTCGGTCGACCCCGCGCAACACGAGCTTTTGTTCGAACGGTTCATCAGCGAAGAACGCGATGAACCGCCCGATATCGACGTGGATTTCGAGCACGAACGGCGCGAAGAGGTGATCCAGCACATCTATCGCAAATACGGCCGCCATCGCGCGGGCCTGTGTGCCACCGTGATCCATTACCGCCCCCGCTCGGCCATCCGCGAGGTCGGAAAGGCCATGGGCCTGTCCGAGGACGTGACCTCGGCCCTGGCCAGGACCGTCTGGGGAAGCCATGGCCGCGAGATGGGGCAGGCCAATGTGAACGAGGCCGGGCTGGACCTGTCCGATCCGGTGCTGAAACGCGCGATCGTGTTGGCCGAACAGATGATCGGCATGCCGCGGCACCTGTCCCAGCATGTCGGCGGCTTCATTCTGACCGAAGGGCATCTGAGCGAAAGCGTGCCGATCGGCAACGGCGCCATGCCCGAGCGCAGCTTCATCGAATGGGACAAGGACGACATAGACGAGCTGCGCATCCTCAAGGTCGATGTGCTGGCGCTTGGTATGCTGACCTGCATCCGAAAATGCCTTGCACTCTTGCGCGTGCATCACGGGATCAAGCACGATCTGGCCTCGATCCCGCAGGGGGATGAGGCGGTCTACGACATGCTTTGCCGGGGCGATAGCGTGGGGGTCTTTCAGGTGGAAAGCCGCGCACAGATGAACATGCTGCCGCGCCTGAAGCCGCGCGTGTTCTACGATCTGGTGATCGAGGTCGCCATCGTCCGGCCCGGCCCGATCCAGGGCGACATGGTCCACCCCTATCTGCGCCGCCGCAACGGGCAGGAACCCGAGGATTATCCCGCCCCTGCGCCCCCGCATGATCCGGACGAGTTGCGCAACATCCTTGGCCGCACCAAGGGCGTTCCGATCTTTCAGGAACAGGCCATGAAGATCGCGATCGAGGCCGCCCGCTTCAGTCCCGCCGAAGCCAACGAGTTGCGCAAGGCGATGGCCACCTTCCGCTCGCGCGGCACGATCCACAAGCTGGAGGAGAAGATGGTCGGGCGCATGGTCGAGCGCGGCTACGACCCCGAATTCGCGGCACGCTGCTTCAACCAGATCAAGGGTTTCGGGGAATACGGGTTTCCCGAAAGCCACGCCGCCAGCTTTGCGCTTCTGGTCTATGTCTCAAGCTGGCTAAAATGCCATTATCCGGCGGCCTTCGCCGCGGCGCTTCTGAATTCCCAGCCGATGGGGTTCTATGCGCCCGCCCAGATCGTGCGCGATGCGCGCGAACATGGGGTCGAGGTGCGCGCGCCCGATGTGAACTTCAGCGAATGGGACAATACGCTTGAACCGGCAGGCACCGGATGGGCGCTGCGGTTGGGGCTGCGTCAGGTCGACGGGATGCAGGCCGCGCGTGCCCATGCCATCATCGCCGCGCGGGATCGGCCCTACCGCGACCTTCAGGATATCCGGACACGGGCCGGGGTGGATGCGGGTTCTCTTCACCGGCTTGCCGCGGCAGATGCCTGCCGTTCGCTATCGCTCGATCGGCGCGCCGCGCTGTGGCAGGCGCATGCGCTCAGGGACACGCCCGACCTGCCGCTGTTCCGCAAAACGCAGGACGAGGGCGACGAACCGCCGGCCCTCCTGCCCGCCATGCCGGTCTGCGAGCAGGTGGTGGCCGATTACCAGACGCTCCGCCTGTCGCTGAAGGCACATCCGATATCCTTCCTGCGTGCCAGCATGACACGGCAGGGCTACCGCCCGGCCCGTGATCTGGTCAGCCTGCGCAACCACGCGCATGTGCGGCTGGCCGGGATTGTGCTGATCCGCCAGCGTCCCGGCAGCGCCAAGGGCGTGTGCTTCATCACACTCGAGGACGAAACCGGCATCGCCAATCTGGTGGTCTGGCCCAAGGTGATGGCACGGTTTCGCAAGACGATCATGACCGCACGGCTGATGGATGTGCGGGGCTATGTCCAGCGTGACGGCGATGTGATCCATGTGGTGGTGCGCGCGCTTTGCGATCGCAGCGATGCGCTGTGGCGGCTGGCCGATGATCCGTTGCCCGTCCAGACCGCCCGCGCCGACCACCTTGCCCGTTCGGCACAGCCCCCCGCGCATCGCCATCCCCGCAATGTTCGGATCATCCCGAAATCGCGCGACTTCCACTGAAGCTTCGGGGCAGCGATTCCCCCCTCCCGCGCGGCCCTCTGGTCCGCGCAGGACGCGATTTCCCGCATCCGCAAAGGATATGCGGCGGTTTGTCGCATGCCGGTTTCCTGACTCACCGACTGCCAATTTGGCAGCCGGCGACATGTCGACGGAAAGGATTTTTCCGCTTGCCGCATCGCGGCGTGCCAATTTGGCAGGTTGAAATCCTGCCAAAATACCCAGCAACATACTGTTATTAAATAATTTTTTAACATCGTCGCACATCGGATGCTATTGTTTGCTTGCTCCGCCTCCACATCGGAGCCGATCAAAGAGGGGGCCGAACGTGATCCGTGAATTCGCTTTGAAAGGGACCGCCGCAGTAATTGCGATGGCACTTTGCGTAACGAGCGCCGCGGCGGAAAAGACGAGCTTCATTGCCGGGACGGCCCCCTCGGCCCGCCCCGCAGAGGCGCCGCAGATCACGGTTTTCACGCCCGCGCCGGAATGGCGCGCGCAGGCGCTGCACGGCGTCGCGCAGCCCTATCCGCCCAGCCTGTCCTGGCTGGACGATCAGGGGGCCTGGTTCACCCCGTTCATCCATCCCGGCATGACCGGGCCTTACGACATTCGCGGCTGGCACAGCCCGCAATAGGCGGGGCCGTGCCTCGCCGCACCCCCCCGCGGCAGAAATCCGGGGAGAGCCGGGGAACAAGCGTGTGACCGAGGCCCGGCCCCCCCGCAGCCACCAAAGGAGCAGAGATCCGGAGAGACCCGGGAAACAGGCGTGGGCCGGAGCCCCGGCCACGCAACATCAACAAGGAGTCGAGAGACATGATGAAAGCGATCAAGGGAGCCGTTGCCGTCGCCGTGAGCGCCGCTGCTCTGGCCACGGCCGGCCATGCCGACAGCATGTCCGGGATGTCGGGCATGGATGGCATGTCGGGCATGGGCGGTATGTCGGGAATGTCCGGCATGGCCGGCATGTCGGGTATGGGCGGCATGTCGGGGATGTCCGGCAGCGGCACCTGCGTGCAATGGACCTACGCCCCCGCCATGCAAGGCATGAGCGGCATGTCGGGAATGTCCGGTATGGGTGGCATGTCCGGCATGGGCGGCATGTCGGGGATGTCCGGCATGGGCGGTATGTCCGGCATGGGCGGCATGTCGGGGATGTCCGGCATGGACGGCATGTCGGGCATGTCCGGCATGGGCGGCATGTCGGGAATGTCCGGCATGGGTGGCATGTCCGGCATGGGCGGTATGTCGGGGATGTCCGGCATGGGCGGTATATCCGGCATGGGCGGCATGTCGGGGATGTCCGGTATGGGCGATGGCTGGGTCTGCACCAGCTGGGCGCAGTAAGCCCCGGATCGCCCGTCAAAAACAGCCAGAGGCGGCTTGCCGCCTCTGGCACCCCCCTGTCTGGAATCTCGCCATGAAAAAGCTAGAACACCTTCTCGGACTTCTTGCCGGTATCGGCTTCGCCGGAACGGTCCTTCTTTCGCTCAACGCGGCCGCGAACCTGATCTACCGGGTCTCGACCGGCGATGGACCAAAGGCGGAACTGGCGCAACCGGCCGGGCAAGACGCGCAAGACCAGGGCGCAGAAGAAACAGGGGAACCCGCCCCGGGAACGGTCGCCGCGGCCGAACCCCCGGCACCCTCTGCGGCCGGGATCGACCTTGCCGCAGGCGAGAAGGTCTTCAAGAAATGCGCGGCATGCCACACTGCCGGAAAGGACGGCGCGAACCGCACCGGCCCCAATCTCTGGGGGATCCTGAACCGCCCCGTGGCCGCGCATGCGGGCTTTGCCTATTCCGAGGCGATGGCCGCCCAATCCGGCGAAAGCTGGAGCGCCGAGCGTCTGGACATCTACCTGAGCAAACCCAAGGATATCGTGCCCGGCACCAGCATGGCCTTTGCGGGCCTGCCCAAATCCGCCGACCGGCACAACCTGATCGCCTGGCTCGGCGCGCAATCCGACACGCCGGTAGCCCCCGACGCCCTGCCCTTCGGCGGGGCAACGCAGGTTGCGGACAACGCCGAAGCCCCCACCGAACCCGAGGAAGACCCGATCGCCCAGATCGCCTATGCGAACCCGCCCGACCCGACCGCCGAAGAGCTGGCCGCGATTGCCGCGAAGGTCGCCGCGCTGACCGGGGAACTGCCCGGCCTCGACTATGAGCGCGCGCGCCATCACCCGCTGCATTTCCCGCCCGCGATCGACAGCGCCTCGAACGCGGAATGCCTTGTCTGCCACCAGGAGATCATGACCGCGAAGCCCCGCGACGAAAGCCCCGCGGGCGTGAAGGCCGCCGACAGCCTGGCCTGGTATCAGACGCTCGATACCTACATGGGCGATCAGGAAAGCTTTCACTTCCGCCACCTGCAAAGCGACTTCGCGCAAGAGGTGATGGATCTGAAATGCAACTTCTGCCACCGCGGCAATGACCCGCGCGAGGAAAGCCCCGACATGATGCCCTTGCGCGCGGCCTTCTCGGCCGGGCCGCAGCCCGAATTTACCAACCGCAAGATGGTGAACCCCGAAACCACCTGCCTGCGCTGCCATGGCGCGATGCCCGATCCGGTCGGGATCATGGGCCTGCCGGGTCCCTGGCACGAGGCGCGGCGGGCCGGGGGGAACCCCGAAGCCCCCAACATGACGAAGGGCGCCGGGCGTTCCCAGGCCGACCTGTCCCGAGCCATCCGCCACAACGTCACCTATCTCAGGGCCGCCAATATCGAGGCGCTTGCGAAAGAGGTCTCCTCGGACACCTGCCACGGCTGCCACGGCGGGCGGCAATGGTATCGCACGGCCTATCCCTATCCGCGCCACGCCTGGCCCGGCATGGACCCCGAGCCGCCCGAATGGGTCGCCGGCCGCCCCACCCAATCCGACGAAGCCTATCGCCTGCCTACCGCAGCCGGCCAGTAACAGGAGAGCGCCATGAACAGCTTCAACCCCTCGGCCTGGGCGCGGCTCTTTACCCCCACGCGGCGCGAGTTCCTGCGCAGCTCGGCCGCCGTGGCGGCCACGACGCTGGTGCTGCCCGCCACCGCGCGCCGGGCCGGGGCCTTCGCCTACGAGCCCTATCCCCGCGACGACGATCTCGAGACGGTCGTCACCTCTTGCGCGCATAACTGCGGCTCGCGGCACATGCTGGTCGCGCACAAGAAGGGCGACGTGATCGTGCGCCTGTCCACCGATAACGGCAGCTATCAGGGCGATGCCTATGGCACCGATACCGAGGAAAAGCCGCAGCTACGGGCCTGCCTGCGCGGACGCAGCTACCGCTCGCGTCTCTACAGCCCCGAGCGGCTGCTGTATCCGATGAAGCGCGTCGGCCGGCGCGGCGAGGGCAAGTTCAAGCGCATCGGCTGGGATCAGGCCCTGACCGAGATCGCCGAGCGGATGGTCTATCTGCGCGACAAATACGGCCCCCAGGCCCTGCTCGATCAAAGCTATGCCGGCGCCTCCTATGGCGTCTTGCACAAGTCCGACCAGATCGAGGGGCTTCTGGGCCGCTTTCTGGGCATGTTCGGCTGCCGCACCTCAAGCTGGTCGGTGCCCTCGTATCAGGCCACGACATTCTCCAGCCGCATGACCTTCGGCACGATCGAGGACGGCAACGAAGACGATGCCTATGCCCATTCCAGACTGATGATCATGTGGGGCTGGAACCCGGCCTACACCTTCCACGGCGGCAATACTTTCTATTACCTGCGCATGGCCAAGCAGCGCGGCTGCAAATTCGTGCTGGTCGATCCGCAATATACCGACTCGGCCGCCGCCTACGATGCCTGGTGGATCCCGATCAAACCCAACACCGATGCCGCCATGATGGCGGGCATGGCCCATCACATCTGGGCCAACGGCTGGCACGACCAGGGCTTCATCGACCGCTTCGTGCAGGGCATGGACCCCGGCACCACGCCCGACTGGGCCTATCAGCGCGGGCACGAAAGCTTCCGAGAATATATCGAGGGGACCAATGACGGGGTGCCCAAGACCCCCGACTGGGCCGCCGCGATCTGCGGCGTTCCCGCCGATGACATCCGCAAGCTGGCCGAGATGTATGCCACCACCAAGCCCGCCGCGCTGAAGGCAAGCTGGGCGCCCGGCCGCAACGCCTATGGCGAGCAATACAACCGCATGGCCGCCGCCCTTCAGGCGATGACCGGCAATATCGGCATCCTGGGCGGCTGCGCCGAGGGCGTGGGCAAGGGCTGGCATGCCGAGGCGGTGGCCTATCCCTACGACCAGTTCGCCAATGTCTGGTTCGCCTCGATCAAGTCGGACCGTTGGGCGCATGCGGTGCTCAACTATCCCGATGTGAGGCGCGAGGAGATCGGCCTCTGGCCCCGCTCGGACCAGTGGGACGGGGTGGTGCCGAATATCCGCGGCATCTTCTGGCAGGGCTCGGACTGGTTCAACCAGCTCACCAACATCAACAAGGAGATCGAGGCGATCCGCAAGCTCGATGCCGAGGGCGAGAGCGAAAGCCTGTTCGTCTGTTCCGACAGCACCATCACGCCCACCGGCATCTGGGCCGATTACCTGCTGCCCGTCGCCACCCATTTCGAGCGCCACGACGTGGCCCTGCCCTGGTACAAGGGGCATTACTACATCCACCGCCCGAAGGTGATCGAGCCCCTGGGCGAAAGCAAGACCGACTTCCAGATCTATACCGCGCTTGCCTGGCGGCTGGGGTTCGGGCCGGGATACAATCCCAAGGCCGATGCCTCGTATTTCGACAATCCCGACGCGGTGGACGAGGCCTATCTGGTCGACTGGTGGCACCGTGTGCAGGACCACCAGCATGTCGAGATAAGCTGGGAAGAGTTCAAGCGCCGCGGCGTCTACAAGTTCGTCCTGCCGCAGCCCCATGTCGCCTTCCGCGAGCAA
>CALMEG010000118.1 GCA_937863185.1 uncultured Paracoccaceae bacterium
CCAGCTGGTCCATCGGGATGGTCAGCGGCGGCAGCAGCCGGATGACGTTGTAGCGCGTGCCGCAGGACAGAAGGATCAGCCCGCGCGCCTCGGCCTCGGCCACGATGGCGGTGGTCAGGGCCGCGTCGGGGGCATTTCCGGCCCGGTCGGTGACCAGCTCGAACGCGTTCATCGCGCCAAGGCCGCGCACCTCACCGATGCACTCCATCCCCTGCCGCGCGGCGATCGCGTTCAGCCGGGCGCGGATCTTCTCGCCGATCTCATCGGCGCGCGCACACAGCTTTTCCTCTGCGATCACGTCAAGAACGGCATGGGCCGCCGCAACCGCCAGCGGGTTGCCGGCATAGGTGCCGCCCACGCCGCCGGGATTGGGCGCATCGACGATCTCGGCGCGGCCCGTGACGGCCGAGAGCGGAAAGCCCCCGGCCAGACCCTTGGCCATCGTGATCAGGTCGGGCACCACGCCGGCATGTTCGCAGCCGAACATGCGCCCGGTGCGCGCCATCCCGGCCTGCACCTCGTCCAGGATCATGACAATGCCGTGCTGGTCGCAGATCTCGCGCAGCCGCTGCAAAAAGCCCTTGGGCGCGATGGTGAAGCCGCCCTCGCCCTGCACCGGCTCGATGATCATCGCGGCCACGCGCTCGGGGTCGACCGACGAGGCGAAGATGCGGTCAAGATGGCGCAGCGCCTCTTCTTCCGTGATTCCGTGCAGCGGGTTCGGGAAGGGCGCATGGGCGATCTCGGGCGGCATGGCGCCAAAGCCCTTCTTGTAGGGCGCGACCTTGCCGGTCAGCGCCATGCCCAGAAGCGTGCGGCCGTGGAACGCCCCCGAAAACGCCACGATCCCCGAACGCCCGGTATGCGCGCGCGCCATCTTGATCGCATTCTCGACCGCCTCGGCGCCGGTGGTGACCAGCATGGTCTTCTTGGCGAAATCGCCGGGCGTCGCGGCATTCAGCCGTTCGGCAAGCGCGACATAGCTTTCATAGGGCGCGACGTGAAAGCAGGTATGGGTGAAGGCCTGCGCCTGTTCGGCGATCGCGGCCATCAGGCGGGGATGGCGATGGCCGGTATTGTTCACGGCGATCCCGGCGGCGAAATCGAGGAACCGGCGCCCGTCGGCATCCCACAGTTCGGCATTCTCGGCGCGGGTGGCATAGATCCCGCGCGTGGCGACACCGCGCGCGACGGCGGCGGATTTACGGGCGGACAGATCGGCATTCTTTGTCATGGTGCGGCTCCTGCATGGATATTCCACCTCTAACCGCGCTCAATATTTTGAGCAAGTGATTCCTGATCGTTGCGCAAACATGCAAGCGACTCTATCTTTGGCAGGATCGCAGGAGGCACCATGCAGGATTTCGACGTAGGCACACGACTGAAGACGATGCGCATCGAGGCAGGCCTGTCACAGCGCCGCCTGGCCGAGCTTTCGGATGTGCCGCACGGCCAGATCTCGATGATCGAGACGAATCGCTCCAGCCCCTCGGTGGCCTCGCTGCGCAAGATCCTTGGCGGGCTGAACGTCACCATGTCGGAGTTCTTCGAGCCCGACAGCCCCGCCAACTCGGCCGTGTTCTTCAAGCCGGGCGACCTGCGCGACCTGACTTCAAGGATTTACAGCGCGCTTGAAGGGCCGCAGGGGCGCATGACCCTGCAACAGGTGGGCGACGCCAAGGCGCACAACCTGCAAATCCTCTATGAACGCTACGAGCCCGGCGCCGATACCGGCGAAACCATGCTGGAGCATGTCGCCAGCGAAGGCGGCATCGTGATCGCGGGCGAGATCGAGGTGACGGTGGGCGATCAGACCGCGATCCTGAAGGCCGGCGACAGCTACCTGTTCAACTCGACCCAACCGCACCGCTTCCGCAATATCAGCGACCGCGAGGCGACGGTGGTCTCGGCCTGCTCTCCACCATACCTGTGATCTGCGCAGGGATTCGCCCGATGGATTCGTGAATTCCACTCATTTTGCGCAAAATATTGCACAACAATACCGAATCATGTTGCGCAATATTCAAAGCGCAACTACGAAGACGTTACGGAAATCGAGGAGGTTTTCGACGGGTTTCGATGGGGCCTCGCCCCTTTCGATGCTGTGTTCGACAATTTGCGCAGCACTTCACATTGCGCTGCTTGATCGCATGGGCGGGCAAGCCCGGCACGGCGTTGCCGGGCCACGGCCCCCTCATGTCTGAAGGGGAGAGAGATCATGATCACCAAACGCACATTCGGGCGCATCGCCACCGGCCTTGCGGCCGCGCTGATGCTGGGCACGGCCGCGCAGGCCGACACCACGCGCATCCGCTTTCACACCTTCTACGGCACCGAAATCGACGATATCGCCGAGAAGTTCAAGGAAACCGTGAAAGAGAAATCCGGCGGCACGCTGCGCATCCAGTATTTCCGCGGGGGCGAGCTGGTTGCCTCGGACCAGTTCGTGGACGCGATCGCCAAGGGCTCGATCGACGTGGCCTATGGCGTGGGCAGCTACTGGCCCGGCATGATCGACATCGGCAATATCGAGGCCGGGCTTCCGGGCTTCTGGACCTCGAAGGACGAGGCGGCGGCGATCCTCGAAAGCGACGCCTTCCTGAGCATGCTTGACGCAGCCTATGCCGAAAAGGGCGCGAAGTTCATCGGGCGCGGCTACGGCTCGGATTACGACCTGCTGACCAAGGCGCCGGTCACCGGCCTGGACGACCTGAAATCCATGAAGATCCGCGCCACCGGCCAGGTTGCGAAGGTCCTGCAAGCCTTTGACATCCCTACCGTCTACCTGCCCGCGCAAGAGTTGTATATCGGGCTGTCGACCGGCGTGATCGACGGCGCGATCTATGGCGGCCCGGTGGAATACGAACAGCTCAAGCTGCATGAAGTGGCGAAGAACTACACCTTCCTGAACATGCTCAACCCCGGCTGGACCGATACGATCATCGCCAACCCTGCCGTCTGGGACGGCCTGTCGGAGGAACACCGCGCCATCCTGCAAGAGGCGATCGACCAATATGCCGCCGACATCCACGCCTGGCTGGAAGACGGCAACGGCGCGATCAAGGATGCGGGCGATGGCGGCATCTTCACCTTCGCCACCCTGCCCGCGGAAGACTCCGCCCGCCTGACCGAGGCCGCGCAGACCGTCTGGCAGGAAGAGGCCGACAAGTCCGAGCGCAACGCCCAGGCCATCGGGCTGCTGGTCGAGAACGCCAAGGCGCAGGGCCGCCTGAAGTGAGCTGGCTTGCCCGGTATTTCGTGGCACAGGATGGCCTGTCCGACCATGTCGGGCGGGCCATCTCGTGGCTGACGCTGGTGATGGTCGGCGTTCTCATCTGGGAGATTTGCGCGCGCTACTTCCTGAACGCCCCGACGATCTGGGCGCATGAGCTGTCGACCATGCTTTACGGCAGTTTCTGCATCCTCGCGGGCAGCTACACGCTGCGCCATCAGGGGCATGTGCGCTCCGAGGTGGTCTATGCGCTGTTTCCGCCGCGCATCCGCGCGCTGTGCGACGTGATCGTCTTCGGGCTGACGCTTCTGGTCTTGTTCGTGTTCCTGCGCATGGCCTGGGATTTCGCCGCAACCTCTTGGGCAGCAAGGGAATTCTCGTCGCGCTCGACCTGGCAGCCGCCGCTTTACCCGTTCAAGACCGTGGTGCCCGTGGCGGTCGGCCTGCTGATGCTTCAGGTGCTGGCCGAGTTCCTGCGCGCGCTTCTGCGCCTGGCGGGGGCATCCGAAGACATGCTCGCGCCGCAGGACTGAGCCTTTCCCCTTCTGACCTGACGGCGCACCTGCGCCAGACAGGAGACACATATGTCTGATCTTGATCCGATGACGATCACCGCGATCATGTTCGCCTCGATGCTGGTGTTGATGATCCTCGGGGCGCCGCTGGCTTTCGCACTGATGATTTCCGGCATGGGCGCGGCCTATATGATGTTCGGCCCCGGCGGGCTCGACCTTCTGGTCGCCTCGGCCTTCGGGGCCATGGACAACTTCCTTCTCGTCTC
>CALMEG010000119.1 GCA_937863185.1 uncultured Paracoccaceae bacterium
CCATGCTGTCGGGGATGGTGCCCATGACGAAGCAGTTGAACAGCGTCACCGCCCGGCCGGTGCCCGCCCCCGCGGTGATGCGGCCCGCGGGCAGGAAACGGAAATCCTCGAGCGCGGCGTAGAACCGCTCTTCCCACGCGGCGGGGTTTTCCTCGACCTCGGCCAGGGACCGCGCGATGCGGCGCCAGCTGTCCTCGACCGTGGCATCGACCGGGGTGCCGTCCGCCTCTTTCAGCCGGTATTTCATATCCCAGATCTGTTCGGCGATGGGGGCGGCAAAGCGGGTCATGCGGTTCCTCGGGATGGGCAATGCGACAAGGATAACCAAGCTACCCCCAGCGGGCGGCATGGTCAATTGATTGTGGACCGGCCAAAGCCCCTATATAGTCGGCACAGGGGATGACGAATGGCCGATCTTGTGCATCTGATCAAGCTTTGCGTGGGCGCCGAGAAGGTCGAGGACCTGATCGACTGGCAGGCCGGCCGCTATGGCGACGGCCCCGCGCGGCATGTCACGCGCATGTGGCCCAAGCGGGGCGACGAGATCCTTGCAGGCGGATCGCTTTACTGGGTGTTCAAGGGGGTCGTGCTGGCCCGCCAGCGGATCATCGGCCTTGAAGAGGTGCCGGGCGCCGACGGCATCACGCGCTGCGCCATCGTGCTTGACCGCGATGTGGTGCGCACCGAGGCCCTGCCCCGCCGCCCGTTCCAGGGCTGGCGCTACCTTGCCCAGAACGACGCGCCGCGCGACCTGCCCGCCGGGCGCGAACGCGAAGACCATCTTCCGCGCGACCTCATGGCCGCGCTGTCCGAGATCGGGCTGCGCTGAGGCCGCTCAGAACTTCGGCAGGGCGATGCCGCATTGCGTGCAAAGGGCGGCCAGGGCCGCGCCGCTTCCGCCCGTCCAGTCGGCGCCGCGCGCGGCAAACAGCGTGGCCTGGCTTTGGTGGATCACCCCGTCCGACAGGATCTTCAGGTGATTGGCGCGCAGCGTTTCCCCCGACGAGGTGATGTCGGCGATCGCCTCGGCGGTCAGGTTCTTGACGGTGCCCTCGGTCGCGCCCTGGCTGTCGACCAGCTGGTAATCGGCCACGCCCTGCCGCGTCAGGAATTCCCGCACGAGGCGGTGATATTTCGTGGCGATCCGCAGCCGGAAGCCGTGTTCGCGCCGGAAGGCATGGGCGACCGCGTCCAGATCCTCGAGCATGTCGACATCGGACCAGCAGGCAGGCACCGCGATGATCAGATCGGCATGGCCAAAGCCCATCGGTGCCAGATCGGCCACCTGCGTTTCCCAATCGGCCAGCTTCTCGCGCACGAGGTCCGATCCGGTAACGCCCAGATGGATGCGCCCCGCGGCCAGTTCGCGCGGGATCTCGCCCGCCGAAAGCAGCACCAGCTCCACCCCGTCCGCACCCTCGACGGCGCCGGAATATTCCCGCTCGGACCCGGTGCGGTGCAGCCGGACGCCATGCGCGGCGAACCAGTCGAAGGTCTGCTCCATCAGCCGCCCCTTGGAGGGCACGCCCAGCTTCACACTCATGGCGCAACCTCCAGATCGGCCACCAGCCCCGGACGGATCACCCCGCCCACCGCCGGGATCGAGCGGCCCTGCCCCAGCACGCGGGTCAGCGCATCGTAGCGCCCGCCCGTCGCCACCGGCGGAAGGCCCGGATCGGCGGCCGAGAAGGTGAAGACGAAGCCGTCGTAATATTCCATCGTCGTGCGCCCGTGACTGGCATCGAAGCGCAGCGTGGCAAGGTCGATCCCGCGCGCCTCAAGCGCCGAAAGACGGCGCGCCAGCCGCGCAATCGCGGGGGCGAGCGCGGAAATCCCCAGACCCTCCAGCCGCTGCGGCGCCTCGGGCGCTGCGCAGCGAAGCGAGAAGAGCGCATCGAACCGCGCCACCTCGGCCGCGGGCAGCGGCGCGGCGGCGGCATCCTCTTGCAGGCGGGTCACGCGTTCGTGCATCTCGTCCGGCGCGCGCAGCCCGATCCAGGGCGCATCGCTTTCCGCCTCGCCCGCCAGAAGCGTCTGGCGCGAGGGCGGCACCGGCGTCAGCCCGGCATAGCGCTGCAACAGCGCATGAAAGCGCCGGGGCCGCCAGATATGCCGCGCAAGCGCCGATTTGCGCACGGCAAGCGTATCAAGCCCCGCAACCGCCGCCGTCAGCAGCCCGATATCCCCGATCGTCGCCTCAAGGCCAAGCGGCGCAAGCTGCGCGGCGAACAGCGCGAAAACCTCGGCATCGGCCTCTTCGGGGGCGGTGCGGTCGAAAACCTCATACCCGGCCTGAAAATACTCGGCCGCGCGGGCCGGGCCGCTGTGATCCTGCTGGCGGAACACCTCGCCCAGATAGCAGTAGCGCGCAGGCTCGGCCCCGCCGGTCATGTGTTCCTGCACCACCGGCACGGTGAAATCCGGGCGCAGCATCATCTCGCCGCGCGAGGGATCGTGGGTGACGAAGGCGCGCGCGCGAATATCCTCGCCGTAAAGATCCAGAAGCGCCTTGGCGGGTTGCAGGATGTCGGGATCGACGGCGCTTGCCCCCGCCGCGCGGAAGGCTTCCAGAAGGCGCGCGCCGGTCGCGCGGGCGGCGGCTTTCGTGGCCATCAGACCCCCAGCATCTTCTTGACGGTGGCAACCATGTCGGCGCGCGGCACCTCGACCTGCGCGGGCTGGGATTTCCATTCCTCCAGCGAGGCTTCGGCCGCGATCTTCGCACCCAGCACCAGATCCTTGATCTGCACCACGTCGCGCGCAGCCTCGTCCCCGCCCTGGATGATCGCCACGGGGCTTTCGCGTTTGTCCGCGTATTTGAGCTGGTTGCCGAAGTTCCTGGGATTGCCCAGATAGACCTCGGCGCGGATGCCCGCGCGGCGCAGATCGGCGGCCATGGACAGATAATCGCCCATCCGGTCGCGGTCCATCACCGTCACGACGACGGGGCCCTGCGCCTGCCCGCCGATCCGGCCCTTGGCGCGCAGCGCGGCCAGCAGCCGGTCAACCCCGATGGAAACGCCGGTGGCCGGCACCGCCTGCCCGGTGAATCGCTTGACCAGATCGTCATAGCGCCCGCCGCCCGCGACCGAGCCGAACTGCCGCTTGCGGCCCTTTTCGTCGAGGATCTCGAAGGTCAGCTCGGCCTCGAAGACCGGGCCGGTGTAATAGCCAAGGCCGCGCACGACCGAGGGGTCGATCACGATGCGGTCGGGGCCGTAGCCCTGCGCCTCCAGAAGCGCCGCGATCTGCTCAAGCTCGGCCACGCCCTCCAGCCCGAGGGCCGAGCCGCCGACCAGCGCGCGCAGCCGCGCGGCGGTTTCGGCCCCCGTCTCGCCCAGTGCCCCCATGAAGCCCATCACGACATCGGCCTGCGCATCCGAAAGCCCCGCGCCCTTGGTGAAATCGCCCGACTCGTCCATCCGGCCCTTGCCCATCAGCGCGCGCACGCCGGGTTCGCCGAACTTGTCGAACTTGTCGATGGCGCGCATCACGATGCCGCGCTCATGCGCGAATTTCTCGGGATCGGCGGGGTCCAGCACGCCCGCCACCTCCATCACGCCGTTCAGGACCTTGCGGTTGTTCTCCCGCACGATGTAGTCGCCGCGCGGAATGCCCACCGCCTCCAGCGCATCCGACAGCATGCCGCAGATCTCGGCATCCGCGGCCACGCTGGCCGAACCGACCGTGTCGGCATCGCATTGATAGAACTGCCGGAACCGCCCCGGCCCCGGCTTCTCGTTGCGCCAGACCGGGCCCATCGTGAAGCGCCGGTAGGGGCTGGGCAGATCGTTGCGGAACTGCGCCGCGACGCGCGCAAGCGGCGCGGTCATGTCATAGCGCAGCGCCAACCAGTCTCCATCCTCTTCCTGCCAGGCAAAGACGCCCTCGTTCGGGCGGTCCTGATCCGGCAGGAATTTTCCCAGCGCGTCGGTGAATTCGATCATCGGCTGGTCGACCGCCTCGAAGCCGTAAAGCTCGTAGACCTCGCGGATCTTCGCCATCATCTTCTC
>CALMEG010000120.1 GCA_937863185.1 uncultured Paracoccaceae bacterium
ATCACCGGCTTGGCGAGGTTGGACGGGATGGCGGATGTCTCGCGGATTCAGACGGCGCCGATGCTGCGCGGGGTGATCACGCAGATCAACGGGCAGGAGGCGCGCGCGGTTGCGGGCGAGCACTGGGTGCTGAGCGGCGACCGGGGCGTGACCTATGCCGACCGTCCGCCCGAGGGGACGAAGATCGTGGCGGGCACCTGGTGGCCCGAAGGCTATGACGGCCCGCCGCAGGCCAGCTTCGCCGCGCAAGAGGCCGAAGAGCTTGGCCTTGGACTGGGCGACAGGATCACCGTGAACGTTCTTGGCCGCGATATCGAGGCCGAGATCACCTCGCTGCGCGATGTCGATTTCTCGACCGCGGGGATCGGCTTCGTTCTGACGCTGAACCCCGCGGCGCTTGCCGGGGCGCCGCACAGCCATATCGCCACGATCTACGCCCCGCCCGAGGCCGAGGCCGCGATCCTGCGCGATCTGGCCACCGAATTTCCCAATATCACCGCGATCCGCGTGCGCGATGCGATCGACCGCGTGACCGAGGCCCTGGGCGCGATTGCCCGCGCGACGGGGCTGGCGGCGGGGGTCACGCTGCTGACGGGGTTCGTGGTGCTGATCGGCGCGGCGGCGGCGGGCGAACATGCGCGGGCATGGGAAGCGGCGGTGCTGAAGGTGCTGGGCGCCACGCGCGGGCGGATCCTTGCCTCCTTCACGCTGCGCGCGGCGCTGATGGGCGCGGCGGCGGGTCTGGTGGCGATCCTGTTCGGCGCGCTTGCGGGCTGGGCGGTGCTGGTTCTGGTGATGGAATCCGAGTTCCACTTTGCCCCGCTGCCCGCGGTGCTGATCGTGGCCGGGGGCATCCTTGCCACGCTGCTGGCCGGGTTGATCTTTGCGCTGCGCCCGCTGGCCGCGCGTCCCGCACAGGTGTTGCGCGCGCGGGAATGATCCCGCGCGCCTTAGCTGCGCAGGCCGGTCTCGTAAAGCAGGCCGCGCCGCTTGGCCTCGTAGTAATACCCCTTGGCATACCACATGACGGCGCGGTCTTGGGAGCCGTCGGCCACCATCCAGGCGCCGCGCAGGTATTTCACCGCGTATTTCAGGTTGGTTTCGGCATCCAGCAGGTCCGAGGGTTGGCCGCGGAACCCCATCGTGCCCGCGGTCTGCGGCAGGATCTGCATCAGCCCGTAATAGGGGCCGTTGCGCGCCCCCGGATTATAGCCGCTTTCGCGCTGGACCACGCGATGCACAAGGCTGCGCGGCACCTCGTAGTGATCGGCATAGCGGTTGATCAGCGCGCGCAGTTCGGGCGTTTCGCCCGCGTGAAGCTGCGGGTTGTGCGGGGCCTTGTCCGAACGGCGGCCCTTTCCGCCACAGGCGGCGAGCATGCCAAGACCGGACAACAACACGAAGCGACGCGAAAGATGGGTCATGAAACCTCCTTGGGGTTGACCTGTCTTAGCGTTTTCGCGCCCCGCGGTGAAGGGCGTGCGGGGGGCGATATGCGGCGCCTTGCCGATCAGGCCGGGCAAAGGTGAACCTGCGTGTCCCATTCCGCGCATTGGCGCATCAGCTCGGGCGGTAGGGGACGGTCGATGAAGACCGCGTCCAGATCGCCAAGCGAGGCCATCCGCACCGGGGCCGAGCGCTCCAGCTTGGAGGCGTCGGTCACAAGGAAGGTGTGGCGCGACTGGCGGATGATGGTGCGGCTGACGCGCACCTCGGCCAGGTCGAAATCCAGCAGGTCGCCCTCGCGGTCCAGCGCCGAGACGCCGATGATCGCGTAATCCACCTTGAACTGCTGCATGAAATCGGCCGTCAGGTCGCCCACCAGCCCCCCGTCGGAGCGGCGCAGCGCCCCGCCCGCCACCATGATCTCGCAGCTGTCATTGGTCAGCAGGATATTGGCAACGTTGATGTTGTTGGTCACCACGGTGATGTTCTGATGGCCCAGAAGCTCGCGCGCGACGGCTTCGGTTGTGGTGCCAAGGTTGAGGATGATCGAACAGTTGTTCGGGATGGCCTGCGCGCAGGCGCGCCCGATCGCGGCCTTCGCCGCCTCGTTCATGCGCCGCCTTTCGCCATAGCCGATATTGGAAACGCCGGTGCGGATCACCGCGCCGCCATGCACCCGGTCCAGCATGCCCGCATCGGCCAGTTCGCTCAGGTCGCGGCGGATCGTCTGGAGCGTGACATTGAACCGCTCGGCCAGCGATTCGACGACGACGCGGCCCTCGGTGCGGGCGAGGTCGAGAATTTCGGACTGTCTGAAGCTGAGCGCCATGCCACCCCTCACATGCCCTTTCTTCGCATATCGCCACAGCCCTGTCATGAAGAAAGACCAGCATGCGTTTGCGATTTTTGCGAAAACAGGTTCGTTTTTGTGAAAAACGCAAAAAAAGGAAAATAATCTTTGACAAAGCGCACCGAGGCGCGCTTACCTTGTCAGGTATCTGGGGGGAGAGTCCGTGGACAAGGCGCAGACCGGCGAAACGCCGTTCGATCTGTTCATCATCGGAGGCGGGATCAACGGCTGCGGCATCGCCCGTGATGCCGCCGGGCGCGGCATCTCCGTTGCCCTTGCCGAGATGGGCGATCTTGCGCAGGCGACCTCTTCGGCCTCGACCAAGCTGTTCCACGGCGGGCTGCGCTATCTGGAATATTTCGAGTTCCGCCTTGTGCGCGAAGCGTTGGAAGAGCGCGAGACGCTTCTGGTGGCGATGCCACATATCAGCTGGCCGATGCGCTTCGTGCTGCCCATGCACCGCGACATGCGGTTCGAAAACGACACGCCGACCTCGCGGTTGCTGGGCTTCTTCATGCCGTGGATGCGCGGGCGGCGGCCATTCTGGCTTATCCGACTGGGGTTGTTCATGTATGACAATCTGGGCGGGCGAAAGATCCTGCCCGGAACGCGGACGCTGGATCTGCACTCCGATCCGGCGGGGGCAGCCTTGCAGCCGAAATTCCAGCGCGCCTACGAATATTCCGACTGCTGGGTCGAGGATTCGCGCCTTGTCGTGCTGAACGCCCGCGATGCCGAGGCGCGGGGCGCGAAGATCATGGTGCGCACCAGGGTGATCAGCGCCGAACGTCAGGGCGCGCTGTGGATCATCACCACCGAAGGGCCGGGCGGCCGGGCGACCTATCGCGCGCGGGCACTGGTCAATGCCGGCGGCCCCTGGGTCGAGGACGTGATCCGCAACACGCTGCATATCGATTCCTCCGAAGGGGTGCGGCTGGTGCGTGGCAGCCATATCGTCACGCGGCGCCTGTTCGGTCATGACCGCTGCTATTTCTTCCAGGGCGAGGATGGCCGGATCATCTTTGCCATTCCCTATGAGCAGGACTTCACCCTGATCGGCACCACCGACCAGGACCATGACGGCCCGCCCGGATCGGCCGCCTGCACCGAGGCCGAGCAGGACTATCTGTGCGCCTTCGCCAGCCGCTATTTCCGCAAGCCCGTGACGCGCGACCAGATCGTCTGGACCTATTCGGGCGTCCGGCCGCTTTACAATGACGGGGCGAAATCGGCCACGGCGGCCACGCGCGACTATGTGCTGAGCCTCGATCGCAACGGGCCGCCCTTGCTCAATGTCTTCGGCGGCAAGATCACCACCTACCGGCGGCTGGCCGAAACCGCGCTTTCCAGGCTTGCGCCGTTCTTTCCGGCGGCAACGGGGCGCTGGACCGCGCGGGTGCCGCTGCCGGGAGGGGATTTCGCGCAGGACGGCGTGGCCGCGCTGATCGCGGCGCTTCGGACCGAATATCCCTTCCTGACGGAATACTGGGCGGGCCGTCTGGTGCGCGCCTATGGCACCGAGGCGCGCGCCATCCTGGGCGATGCGCGGGTGGCCGAGGATCTGGGGCGCGATTTCGGCGCCACGCTGAGCGAGGCGGAGGTGCGTTGGCTGATTGCGCGCGAATTTGCCTGCACCGCCGAGGATATCGTCTGGCGCCGCTCCAAGCTGGGGCTGCGGCTGGATGCCGGCCAGATCGGGGAACTTGCGGATTACATGGCCGGGGCAACGGCGGCGGGGCCTGTGCGCTGCGTCAGCCCGGCCGCGGAATAAGGGGGGAGCGATGGCTCTGGAGTTGAAGGGGGTGTCCAGAACGGTCGAGGGGCGGGGGCATATGCACCCCACCGATCTTTTGCTGGAGAAGGGCACGGTGGACGTGCTTCTGGGCCCCACGCTGGCGGGCAAGACCAGCCTGATGCGGCTGATGGCGGGGCTGGACGTGCCCACGGCCGGGCGCATCCTGTGGCACGGGCAGGACGTGACGGGCCTGCGCGTGCAGGACCGGCAGGTCGCCATGGTCTATCAGCAGTTCATCAATTACCCGGCGATGAGCGTTTACGACAACATCGCCTCTCCGCTGCGGCTGATGGGCCGGTCCCGCACCGAGATCGACCGTGCAGTGCATGAAACCGCCGAGATGCTGAAGCTGACGCCGATGCTTGCGCGCAAGCCGCTGGAACTTTCAGGCGGCCAGCAGCAGCGCTGCGCGCTTGCGCGGGCGCTGGTCAAGGGCGCGGGGCTGGTGCTTCTGGACGAGCCGCTTGCGAACCTCGACTACAAGCTGCGCGAAGAGCTGCGCGCAGAGATCCCGCGCATCTTCGAGGCCTCGGGCGCGATCTTCGTCTATGCCACGACCGAACCCGAAGAGGCGCTTTTGCTGGGCGGCAATACCGCGGCACTCTGGCAGGGCAGGGTTGCGCAGTTCGGCCCCACGCCGCAGGTCTATCGCCAGCCGGTCGATGCCACCACCGCGCGGGTCTTTTCCGATCCGCCGATGAATTTCGTGCCGGTGGTGAAAACCGGGCATCGGCTGAATTTCGGCGAGAACGCCAATGCACCGGCCGACGGGGCCTTTGCCGACCTGCCCGGGGGGCCCTACCTGGCCGGGTTCCGCGCCAATCATCTGGAGATCAACCGCCATTCCGGCAATGCGGTGGAATTCAGCTGCACGCTGGCCGTGTCCGAGATCACCGGCGCGGAAACCTTCCTGCATGTGGATCACGGCCGCGAACGCTGGGTCGCGCTGGTGCATGGCGTGCAGGAAATCGCGCCGGGGGCCGCGCTGTCGGTCTGGCTCGATCCCGCGCATGTCTACCTGTTCGACGAGGCCGGCCGGCTTGTGACGCCCGCCGCCTATGCGGTCGCGGCCTGAAGGGGGGAAGGGACCATGGCACAGATCACGCTTTCGAACCTTGCGCACAGCTACTTGGCCGATCCGCGTTCCGAGGCGGATTTCGCGCTCAAGCAGATGGATCATGTCTGGCAGGACGGCGGGGCCTATGCGCTTCTGGGATCGTCGGGCTGCGGTAAGACCACGCTTCTCAACATCATCTCGGGCCTGCTGCGGCCCAGCCAGGGGCGCGTGCTGTTCGGCGAGCGTGACGTGACCGATGCGCCCACCGCGGCGCGCAACATCGCCCAGGTGTTCCAGTTCCCCGTCGTCTACGACACGATGAGCGTGCGCGACAACCTGGCCTTCCCGCTGCGGAACCGCGGCATGGATGCGGCCTATATCCGCGCGCGGGTCGGGCAGATCGCGCAGATGATCGGCATGGAGGCGACGCTGGATCACAAGGCGCGCGGCCTGACGGCGGATGCCAAGCAGAAGATCAGCCTTGGCCGCGGCATGGTGCGCGAGGACGTGAACGCGATCCTGTTCGACGAACCGCTGACCGTGATCGACCCGCATATGAAATGGGAATTGCGCACGCAGCTGAAAAAGCTGCACCGCGAATTCGGCCATACGATGATCTATGTCACCCATGACCAGACCGAGGCGCTGACCTTCGCCGACAAGGTCGTGGTTATGTATGACGGGCGCGTCGTGCAGATGGGCACGCCCGAAGAACTGTTCGAGACACCGCAGCATACCTTCGTGGGCTATTTCATCGGCTCTCCGGGGATGAACCTCTTCGAGGCAGAGATCAAGGGATCGCAGGCCGTGGTCAACGGTCATGCGGTGCAGCTGGGCGCGGCCTATGGGCCGATAGGGGGCCGCGCCCAGATCGGCATCCGCCCCGAGTTCTGCGCGCTCAGCGACGAGGGGGGGCTGCCGGTGACGATCCGCCGTGTCGAGGATGTCGGCCGCCACCGCATCGTGCGCGCCGAGGCCTTCGGCCAGCCGGTCAACATCATCGCGCCCGAGGGGATGCCGATCGGCCCCGAGATGACCCGCGTCAGCTTTGCCCGGCAGAAGATCAACGTTTATTCCGACGACTGGCGCGTCAAGGCGGAGGCCGCGTGATGGACAAGACAACCAATAACAAGGCGTGGTTTCTGGTCCTGCCGGTCCTGGCGCTGGTGGCCTTTTCGGCGGTGATCCCGCTGATGACGGTGGTGAACTATTCCGTGCAGGACACTTTCGGCAACAACCAGTTCTTCTGGGCCGGGCTCGAATGGTTCGAAGAGATGATCCATTCCGACCGGCTGCACGCGGCGCTTGGCAGGCAGGTGGTCTTTTCGGCCATCATTCTGGCGATCGAGGTGCCGCTTGGCATCTTCGTGGCGCTCAACATGCCCAAGCGGGGCTTCTGGGCCAGCTTCTGCCTTGTGCTGATGGCGCTGCCGCTTCTGATCCCGTTCAACGTGGTGGGCACGATCTGGCAGATCTTCGGCCGTGTCGATATCGGGCTTCTGGGCCATACGCTGGCCGCGCTTGGCCTTGACTACAACTACACCAACGACGAGATCGACGCCTGGGCCACGGTGATCGTGATGGATGTCTGGCACTGGACCTCGCTTGTGGCGCTTTTGTGCTATGCGGGGCTGCAATCCATCCCCGAGGCCTATTACCAGGCCGCCAAGATCGACCAGGCCAGCCGGTGGGCGGTGTTCCGCTTCATCGAATTGCCCAAGATGTCGGGCGTGCTGCTGATCGCGGTCCTGCTGCGCTTCATGGACAGCTTCATGATCTATACCGAACCCTTCGTGGTGACCGGCGGCGGGCCGGGCAACGCCACCACCTTCCTGTCGATCGACCTTGTGAAGATGGCGGTGGGGCAGTTCGACCTTGGCCCCGCGGCGGCCTTCTCGATCATGTATTTCCTTGTGATCCTGCTGGTCAGCTGGGTGTTCTACACGGTGATGACCAATCTCGACAAACAGGAGGGCGCGTGATGCGCATGAAATCCTCGGCCGTCGTGATGACGCTGTATCTGCTGTTTCTGCTGGTGCCGATCTACTGGCTGGTGAACATGAGCCTGAAGACGAATATCGAGATTACCTCGAGCTTCTCGCTATGGCCGCGCAACCTGACCTTCGCCAATTACCGCACGATCCTGACCGATCCGGCCTGGTATATGGGCTATGTCAACTCGATCATCTATGTGGTGATGAACACGGTCATCTCGATCACCGTGGCGCTGCCCGCGGCCTATGCTTTCAGCCGCTACCGCTTCATGGGCGACAAGCACCTGTTCTTCTGGCTGCTGACCAACCGGATGGCGCCGCCCGCGGTCTTCGCGCTGCCCTTCTTCCAGCTTTATTCCTCGGTCGGGCTGTTTGACACGCATATCGCGGTGGCGCTTGCGCATTGCCTGTTCAACGTGCCGCTGGCGGTCTGGATCCTCGAAGGGTTCATGCGCGGCGTGCCCAAGGAGATCGACGAGACCGCCTATATCGACGGCTACAGTTTCGGCCGCTTCTTCGTGAAGATCTTCATGCCGCTCATCGCAAGCGGCATCGGGGTGGCGGCGTTCTTCTGCTTCATGTTCAGCTGGGTCGAGCTGTTGCTGTCGCGCACGCTGACCTCGGTCAATGCCAAGCCGATCGCGGCGACGATGACGCGCACCGTCTCGGCCAGCGGGATGGACTGGGGCGTGCTGGCCGCGGCGGGGGTGCTGACCATCATTCCCGGCGCGCTCGTGATCTATTTCGTCCGCAACTATATCGCCAAGGGCTTCGCCCTGGGGAGGGTGTGACATGGCATGGATGGCCTGGACCGTTCCGACCGCGATCTTCTTCGCAACCATCGCCTGCCTTCTGGTGATCTTCACCGTGCTGGCGATCCGCTATCCCGAAACGCCGCGTCCGGGTGTCCTGCGCATCGAGACGACGCGCGGCGACCGGCTGTTCATTTCGCTGCTTGGCTCGGCCTTTATCTGTATCGGCTGGCTTGCTGTCTTCGGCGCCCCGCTCTGGGCGGCGCTGATCGTGTGCCTGATCTATGCCGCGGCGGTGTTCCGCTGGGTCTGATCGGGGAAACCTACCACCACCAGGTCTGAATTCTCAGGGAGGAGAACATGAGACTGAACAGAACCTCAACCGCCATTGCGCTTGCGCTGATGGTCAGCGGCGGCGCGCCCGCCTGGGCCGACATGGAGGCCGCGACGGCGTTCCTCGATGCCGAGATCGGCGAGATGTCGGCGCTGTCGCGCGCCGATCAGGAAGCCGAAATGCAGTGGTTCGTCGATGCGGCGGCACCGTTTGCAGGCATGGACATCAAGGTCGTGTCCGAAACGATCACCACGCATGAATACGAATCCAAGGTGCTGGCCCCGGCCTTCACCGCGATCACCGGCATCAAGATCACCCACGACCTGATCGGCGAGGGTGATGTCGTGGAAAAGCTTCAGACCCAGATGCAATCGGGCGAGAACATCTATGACGCCTATATCAACGACAGCGATCTGATCGGCACGCATTGGCGCTACAAGCAGGCGCGCAGCCTGACCGACTGGATGGCGGGCGAAGGTGCCGATGTCACCAATCCGGGCCTCGATATCGACGATTTCATCGGCAAGAGCTTTACCACCGCCCCGGACGGAGAGCTTTATCAGCTTCCCGACCAGCAATTCGCCAACCTCTACTGGTTCCGCTACGACTGGTTCAACGACCCCGCGATCCAGGCCGAGTTCAAGGAGAAATACGGCTACGATCTTGGCGTCCCCGTGAACTGGTCGGCCTATGAGGATATTGCCGAGTTCTTCACCGGGCGCGAGATCGACGGCAAGAAGATCTACGGCCATATGGACTACGGCAAGAAAGACCCCTCGCTTGGGTGGCGCTTTACCGATGCGTGGCTGTCGATGGCGGGCAACGGTGACAAGGGCATCCCGAACGGCGTGCCGGTGGACGAATGGGGCATCCGCGTGGACGAGAACAGCCGTCCCGTCGGTTCCTGCGTGGCGCGTGGCGGCGATACGAACGGCCCGGCCTCGGTCTATGCGATCGAGAAATACCTCGACTGGCTGAACAAATACGCCCCGCCCGCGGCGGCCGGTATGACCTTCGGGGAATCCGGTCCGGTGCCGGCACAGGGCGAGATCGCGCAGCAGATCTTCTGGTATACCGCCTTCACCGCCGACATGGTCAAGGACGGCCTGCCCGTGGTGAACGAGGACGGCACCCCGAAATGGCGCATGGCGCCAAGCCCGCATGGCGTCTACTGGAAGGACGGCATGAAGCTTGGCTATCAGGATGCCGGGTCGTGGACGCTGATGGAAAGCACTCCGGTGGATCGCGCCAAGGCGGCCTGGCTTTATGCGCAATTCGTCACCTCGAAGACGGTGGACGTGAAGAAAAGCCATGTCGGCCTGACCTTCATCCGCGAATCCACCCTTCAGCACGACAGCTTCACCGAGCGCGCGCCGAAGCTTGGCGGTCTGGTCGAGTTCTACCGCTCGCCCGCGCGGCTTCAGTGGTCGCCCACGGGCACCAACGTGCCGGACTATCCCAAGCTCGCGCAGCTGTGGTGGCAGGCGATCGGTGACGCGGCCTCGGGCGCGAAGACCGCGCAGGAGGCCATGGACAGCCTGTGCGCCGAACAGGAGCGCGTGCTGGAGCGTCTTGAGCGCGCCGGCATCATGGGCGACATCGGTCCGAAGCTGAACGAGGAACACGACCTTGCCTACTGGAACAAGGTCGCGACCGATGCGGGCTCACTCGCGCCGCAGCTGAAGATCGAGAACGAGAAGGAACAGCCCATGACCGTGAATTACGACGAGCTGATCAAATCCTGGCAGTAAGCTGCCCGGCCGGGGGCGGGGGAAATCCCTCCGCCCCCTTTTTCATGGCAAGCATACTTGCGGCCCGTCCCGCCGTGGCGCGAATATGCTTCCCATGGAGAAGAGCAGAAGGGGGGCGCAATGAGCCATATCCTTGCCATCGACCAGGGTACCACATCCTCGCGCGCGATCCTGTTCGATGCGGGGCTGAGCGTGGTGGCCGTCGCGCAGGAAGAGTTCCGCCAGATCTATCCGCAGCCCGGCTGGGTCGAGCATGACCCCACCGACCTGTGGGCCACGGTGGCCGCCACCGCGCGGGCCGCGATCGAAAAGGCCGGGATCGACGCGCATGAGATCGCCGCGATCGGCATCACCAACCAGCGCGAAACCACGCTGCTGTGGGACCGGGCCACGGGCCAGCCCCTGCACAATGCCATCGTTTGGCAGGACCGGCGCACCGCCGATACCTGCGCGGCGCTGCGCGAGGCGGGGCACGAGGCGATGATCGCCGCGCGCACCGGGCTGTTATGCGATCCGTATTTTTCGGGGACCAAGCTGAAATGGCTGCTCGACACCATCCCCGGTGCCAGGGACCGCGCGGCGGCGGGGGCGCTCGCCTTCGGCACGGTCGACAGCTTCCTGATCTGGAAGCTGACCGGCGGGCGGGTGCATGCCACCGATGCCACCAATGCCGCCCGCACCATGCTTTACAACATCCGCGAGGGGCATTGGGACGAAGAGATCTGCGCCCTTCTCGATATTCCCATGGCGCTTTTGCCCGAGGTGAAGGATTGCGCCGCCGATTTCGGCATGACCCGCGCCGATCTGTTCGGCCATGAGATCGCGATCGCCGGCGTGGCGGGCGACCAGCAGGCCGCGACGGTGGGACAGGCCTGCTTCGCGCCGGGCATGATGAAATCGACCTATGGCACGGGCTGTTTCGCGCTACTGAACACGGGCGATCAGTTCGTCGCCTCGAAGAACCGGCTGCTGACGACCATCGCCTATCAGTTCGACGGCCAGCCTACCTATGCGCTTGAAGGGTCGATCTTCATCGCCGGGGCGGTGGTGCAATGGCTGCGCGACGGGCTGAAGATCATCCGCGACGCGGCCGAGACCCAGCCCCTGGCCGAGGCCGCCGATCCCGCGCAAGGGGTCGTTCTGGTCCCTGCCTTCACCGGGCTTGGCGCGCCCTATTGGCGGCCCGAGTGCCGCGGCGCGATCTATGGGCTGACGCGCAATTCCGGCCCGGCAGAATTCGCGCGCGCGGCGCTGGAGAGCGTGGCCTATCAGACGCGCGACCTGCTCGAGGCGATGCGCGCGGACTGGGGCCGGGCGGCCGACGGCGTGCTGCGCGTGGATGGGGGCATGACGGCCTCGGACTGGGCGATGCAGTTCCTGTCGGACATCATCGGCGCGCCGGTGGACCGCCCCGAGGTCACCGAAACGACCGCGCTTGGCGCGGCCTGGCTGGCGGGGATGCGGGTCGGGCTTTACCCCGATGCCGACAGCTTCGCCCGTGGCTGGGCGCTGGAGCGGCGCTTTGCCCCCGCCATGGACGAAGACACGCGGCGCGACAAATATGCCCGCTGGGGGCGTGCCGTTCAGGCCACGATGGGCGTATGACGCCGTTCTCGATCGCCGCGCCCGGCCGCATCCTGTTCGGCCGGGGCGAGGCCGCGAAGGTCCCCGCCCTTGCCGCCGCCTTCGGCGCGCGCTGCCTTCTGGTGCATGGCGCCGATCCCGCGCGGGCCGCCTGGCTGGTTGCCGGGCTGCGCGCGCAGGGGGTGGAGGTCGAGGCGCTTGCCTGCGTGGCCGAACCCGACCTGCCGGGGCTGGAACAGGCGGTGGCGCAGGCGCGGGCCTTCGGGGCCGAATGCGTCCTTGGGCTGGGGGGCGGGGCGGCCATGGACATGGCCAAGACCATTGCCGCGCTGGTGCCCGCGCCGGGCGGAGCGATGGATCATCTGGAGGTGGTCGGCAGGGGGCTGCCCCTTGTCGCCCCGCCGCTGCCCTTCATCGCCATTCCCACCACGGCGGGCACCGGGGCCGAGGTGACGAAGAACGCCGTGATCGGGCTGCCCGGTCACGCGCGCAAGGTGTCGTTGCGCGATGACAGGATGCTGGCGCGGCTGGCCATCGTCGACCCGGCCCTGACCGATCGCTGCCCGCGCGCGGTGACGCTGACCTCGGGGCTTGATGCGGTCACCCAGGTGATCGAGCCTTATGTCTCGGTCCGGGCCACGCCCTTCACCGATGCGCTTGCGCGTCCGGCGATCGGGCTGGGGCTGGGCGCGCTTTTGCGCCTGATGCAGGCCGAGGACCCGCGTGCGCGCGACGAGCTGGCCTGGACGAGCCTTTGCGGCGGGCTTGCGCTTGCCAATGGCGGGCTGGGGGCGGTGCATGGCCTTGCAGGCCCGATCGGCGGCATGACGGGGGCGCCCCATGGCGCGATCTGCGGGGCCTTGCTGGCCCCGGTTCTGGCCGCCAATGGCGCGCGGGCGACCGGGATCGCGGCCGAGCGTCTGGCCGAAGTGCGGGGCATGATCGCGCGCGTCTTCCGCGTGGCGCCGGGTGCGGCCTTCGAGACGCTTGCCCGGTGGGCGCGCGATCAGGGGCTGCCGGGGCTGGTCGCGCTTGGCCTTGCCCCCGAAGCCCGCGCCGCCGCGGCCGAAGCAGCGCTGGGGTCGAGTTCGATGAAGGGCAACCCGGTCGCGCTTGGTCCGCGCGAGCTGATCGGGATCATGGAGGCGGCGGACTAGCTAGCCCTCGGCCTTGCCCGCCCGCCGCAGGCGCAGCGCGTTCGTCACCACGAAGACCGACGAGAACGCCATCGCCCCGGCCGCCAGCATGGGCGACAGGCCGGTGCCGCCAAAGGGCACAAGCACGCCCATCGCCACCGGGATCAGCGCCGCGTTATAGGCGAAGGCCCAGAACAGGTTCTGCCGGATGTTGCGCATCACCGCGCGCGAAAGGTTCAGCGCGCGTGCCACGCCCCGCGGATCGCCCTGCATCAGCACGACCTCGGCCGCCTCGATGGCCACATCGGTGCCGGTGCCGAGGGCCAGGCCGATATCGGCGGCGGCAAGCGCGGGGGCGTCGTTGATGCCGTCCCCGACAAAGGCCACCGTGCCGTCGCGCCCCAGATCCTCGATCGTGGCGACCTTGCCGTCGGGCAGCACCTCGGCCACCACGCGCGAGATGCCCAGCATGCGCCCGACCGCCGCAGCCGTCGCCTGCGTATCGCCCGAGATCATCGCAACCTCGACCCCCGCATGCTGCAAATCCTGCACCGCCTGCCGCGCCCCGGCCTTGACCGGATCGGCAAGCGCCATCAGCGCGGCCAGCGTGCCGTCAAGCGCCAGCCAGACCGGTGTCTTGCCCTCATCCGCCAGTTGCGCGGCACGGGCCTGAAGGGCCGAGATGTCGACCTCCGCCTCGGCCATGGCGCGGGCATTGCCCAGCAACAGCGCCCGGCCATCGGCCTCGGCCGACAGCCCGCGGCCGGGCAGCGAGGTGACCTTGCGCGCGCGGGCGGGGGTCAGCCCGCGATCGGCCGCGGCCGACAGGATCGCCTGTGCCAGCGGGTGTTCGGACCGCGCCTCGGCGCCGGCGGCAAGGCGCAGCGCCTCATCCGCGTCGATGCCTTCGGCGGGAATCAGATCGGTCAGGGCGGGGTGCCCCTCGGTCAGGGTTCCGGTCTTGTCGAAGGCCACGACCCGCGCCTGGGCCAGCCGTTGCAGCGCGTCGCCCCGCCGGAACAGCAGCCCCAGTTCCGCCCCGCGCCCCGTCCCCACGAGGATCGAGACCGGCGTGGCCAGCCCCCTCGCGGAGGGGCGCGCGGTGATCATCACCGAGATCGCGGCCACCAGCGCATGGGTCAGCGCGGGGGCGGGCGCGAAGACCATCCACAGGATGAAGGTCAGAACCGACAGCGCCATCACCACCGGCACGAAGACGCGCGTGACCTTGTCGACCAGCGCCTGCACCGGCAGCTTGCCGCCCTGCGCGGCCTCGACCATGGCGATGATGCGCGACAGGACCGTGTCGCCGCCGGTCGCGGTGACACGGAAGGACAGCGCGGCCGCGCCATTCACCGTGCCCCCGGTGACCGGGCTGCCCTGGGTCTTTTCGACCGGGGCGGGCTCGCCCGTCAGCATGGCCTCGTCGATCCAGCCGTGGCCCTCGGTGACGATCCCGTCCACGGGCACCCGTTCGCCGGGCAGAAGCTGCACGATGTCGCCGGGGGCGAGTTCCTCGACCGGAAGCTCGACCACGCCGCTGGCGCGCTCGACGCGCGCGGTTGCCGGGCGCAGCTCGATCAGGCGCGAGATGGCCTGACCCGCGCGCCCGCGGGCCCGTGCCTCAAGCCAGCGTCCCAGAAGGATCAGCGTCACGATCACCGCGGCGGCCTCGAAATAGACCTCGCGCGCTGAGGGGGGCAGCAGGGCGGGCGCAAGCGTCACCACCGCCGAATAGGCAAAGGCCGAAAGCGCCCCGAGTGCTACGAGCGAGTTCATCTCGGGCGCCCCGCGCAGAAGCGCGGGGATGCCGAGGCGCAGGAAGACGCGCCCCGGCCCGGCCAGCACCGCCGCCGTCAGCACCATCTGGATGCCGTGGTTCAGCGGCGTGCCGAGCGTGCCCATGATCCAGTGATGGAAGGCCGGGATCATGTGCCCGCCCATGGCCAGCACGAACACCGGAAGCGTCAGCAGCGCCGCGATCAGCGTCGCGCGTTTCAGCCGCGCGACCTCGTGCGCCTGACGGTCGGTCGCGGCGGGGGGGGGGGCTGCGTCGTCGGCCACCTGCGCGGGATAGCCCGCAGCGGTCACGATCCGCGCCAGTTCCGAAGGCGCGACCGCCCCCTGCGCATAGCTGACCTGTGCCGAATTCGTCGCCAGGTTCACCGCCGCCGACAACACGCCCGGCGTGCCCGCAAGCGCGCGCTCGACCCGCCCGGCGCAGGAGGCGCAGGTCATGCCGTCGATCGTCAGCCGGATGTCGGCCGTCGCCGCGGGATAGCCCGCCTTCCGAAGCGCCGCCCCCAGCGAGGCGGGCGTGGCGGGGGCATCGAATTCGACATGGGCCGAGCGCGCGATCAGGTTGGCATTGGCCGCGCGGACGCCGGGCTCGGCCAGCAGGGCGCGTTCCACCCGGCCGGTGCAGGCGCCGCAATGCATTCCGTCGATGATGAAGGTCGTCTGGGCTGTCATGATGCGTTCCTTCCGAAAGATGGAAATGGTCCCCAGAGGCGGCGGGGTCAACAGCGACTCGATATACATTCGATATATTGAATTTGTTTTGGGGCGATGCTATGTAGAAGCCAAGATCCATTCAATCAGGAGAACCCCGATGACGCTTGACCGTGTGATGTTCGCCTTCGCAGGCGCTATGGTGTTGCTGAGCGTGGTGCTGACGCAGTTCGTGTCGCCTTATTTCATGTGGTTTACGGTCTTCGTCGGGGCCAACATGCTGCAATCCGCCTTTACCGGCTTCTGCCCCGCGGCCCGCATCTTTTCCAAGTTCGGCGTCAAGGCTGGCTGCGCTTTCCAGTAAGGAACCTTCCGGCGCGCGACGGGTTGAGAGAAAAGGCCGGCTTTGCTAGCCTTAACTCTCGGGTCTTTGGGAGATTTTGATGGACCGCCGCACGCTTGTCGCTTCTTTTGCCGCTTTGCCGATCCTTGGGGTTCCCGCCATTTCGCGGGCGCAGACCGTGCGCACGGTTGCCGCTGCGCCGCCCGAGGTGGAAACCGCGCCGAAATGGCCGATCGCGCCCCAGTATTATCCGACGAAAGTGACGGTTCGGCCGGAATACGAGCCCGGCTCGATCATCATCCTTTCGGATCGCTTTTTCCTTTATCACGTCATCGAGAAACGCAAGGCGATGCGCTATGGCGTGGCGGTCGGCCGGGCAGAGCTGGTCTTTCGTGGCGAGGCAGAGGTCGGACGCAAGGTCGAATGGCCAAGCTGGAAACCCACGCCCGAAATGATCCAGCGCAATCCCGGCGCCTATGCCCGCTATGCCGATGGCATGCCGGGCGGCCCCAAGAACCCGCTTGGCGCGCGGGCGCTTTATCTTTACCAGAACGGCCGCGATACCGCGATCCGCATCCACGGCACGACCGAGCCGCAATCCATCGGCCATGCGGTCTCGAACGGGTGCATCCGCATGGTGAACGATCACGTCATCGCGCTTTTCGATCAGGTTCCGATCGGAACGAAGGTCACGGTTTACTGAATGAGCCTTGTTCTGAGGGCGGTGGGGGATCTTGCCGCCCTGGGGTTTGATGACATCATCGATGTGCGCTCTCCGTCCGAGTTTGCCGAGGATCATCTGCCCGGCGCGATCAACCTGCCGGTTCTGGACGATGCCGAGCGCGCCAGGGTCGGCACGATCTACAAGCAGGTTTCGCCCTTCGATGCACGCAAGATCGGCGCGGCACTGGTGGCCGGGAATGCGGCGCGCCACCTAACCGGACCACTGGCCGACCGGCCGGGGGGATGGCGACCGCTGATCTATTGCTGGCGCGGAGGGCAACGGTCGGGATCTTTCGCAACCATCCTGCGGCAAGTCGGGTGGCGCGCCGAACTGATCGAGGGAGGCTACAAGAGCTGGCGCCGACTGGTCGTCGAGGCGGTCGCCGCGCCGGTTGCGGCGCCGATTGTGGTTCTGGACGGCAATACCGGTTCGGCCAAGACCGAGATCTTGCAGCATTGTGCCCTGGCCGGGCATCAGGTCATCGACCTTGAGGGGCTTGCCAATCATCGCGGCTCTCTTTTCGGCGCGCGGGACGGGGGGCAGCCCGGCCAGAAGGCCTTCGAAGGCCGCCTGGCGCTTGCGCTTGCCGCGCTCGATCCGGCCCGCCCAGTTCTGGTCGAGGCCGAAAGTTCCCGGATCGGGGCGATATCGGTGCCGCGGGGGCTCTGGAAGGCGATGTGCGCGGCACCGCGGCTGCATCTGGCGCTGCCGGTCGAGGAGCGCGCGCGCTATCTCGTGCGGGCCTATGGCGATCTGGCAGCCGATATCGGGCGGCTGGAAACGACGATCCTGCGGCTGCGGCCGATGCATGCCGCGCAGGTGATCGGGCGATGGATCGGGCTTGCGCACGCGGGCGAGGTTACGCAACTGGCGCAAGAGCTGATGCAGCAGCATTACGATCCGCGCTACGAAAAGCACCGCGCGCGTCATGACGATGGCGCCGGGCTGCGGGTCGTGGCCGACAGCCTTGCCGCCGATGCGCTTCCCGAACTGGCCGCGCGCGTGGCGGCCGCGGCAGGGCGACTGGTCAGGCCGTGACGTTCAGATGCGGCAGGCCGGCCAAAAGCGTCCCGACAAGGGCCGCATCCTCGCCTGCCTCCCGCAGGGCGGCCAGCAGATCGGCGGCTTCGTCGGAAGGAATCGCGGCCAGCAGCCCGCCTGCGGTTTGCGGATCGAACAGAAGCGGAAGGCGCGGATGGTCCGGGGCCGTGATCAGGCCTGAAAGCGCCTCGGTATTCGCCGGCAGCAGGCTGGAGCCGTGACCGGCCAGCGACAGCGCCTCGGCGCCCGGCAGAAACCGCATCGCGCTCAGATCGACCGTGGCCGCGCAGCCCGAGGCCTCCAGGATCGCCATCAGGTGCCCGGCGAATCCGAAGCCGGTCACATCGGTCATGGCATGTGCGTGCGGCGCCAGAATCGCCGCCGAAGCGGCGTTGCCGCGCGCCATCGAGGCCAGGGTATGCGCAACGGCCGCGCCGGGTGCGGCCCGCGCCATCTCGGCCGCAAGTACGACCCCGGTGCCAAGCGGCTTGGTCAGGATCAGCGCATCGCCCGGCCGCGCGCCTGCATTGGTGAGGATGGCCCCGTCCTGCGCAAGCCCGGTGATAGTGAAGCCAAGCGTCAGTTCCGCGCCGATGCTGGTATGGCCGCCCACCAGTTCCGCCCCGGCGGCGGCGAACTCGGCCGTCGCGGCGGCAAGGATCTCGGCCAGGGTGCGCTGTTGCAGCGCGCGCGACATGCGCGGCAGCGTGACCTGCGCAAGTGCGGCCTGCGGGCTGGCCCCCATGGCCCAGATGTCGCCCATCGCATGGACCGCCACGATGCGCGCCAGAAGCCAGGGGTCTTCGGTGAAGGCGCGGACGTGATCGGTGGTGATGGTCTGAAGCCCGCCCTGCGCCCCGTGGCGCAGCACGGCCGCATCGTCGCCGGGCCCCGTCAGCACGTCCTGCCGCCCGGCGCGTGGCAGTTCGCCTAGCGCGGCGATCAGCCCCGTGCGGTCCAT
>CALMEG010000121.1 GCA_937863185.1 uncultured Paracoccaceae bacterium
GAACAGGATCACCGTCGCGGGCAGGATCAGCCAGGGGTTCATGCCCGAATAGCCCGTCAGCACCACCAGCGCGATCACCACCATCGCCTTGTCCGCGATCGGGTCCAGCATCGCGCCGAACTTCGATTCCTGCTTCCACGCCCGCGCCAGATAGCCGTCGAACCAGTCGGTGATCGCGGCGATGACGAACAGCGCCAGGGCGAACCAGTCCGCCCAAGGGCGCTGGAAATACAGAAACATCACGGCCACGCCGGGCGCCGCAATCAGCCGTAAAACGGTAAGTATGTTGGGCAGATTCCAGATCATGTGCGCACCGTAGCCGGGCTTTCACACAGAGGGAAGGGGGCAGAGCGGCCGCGTGCCGGACGCGCGCGCGGGCTAGCCCCTGGGGTTGAAGAAATCGTGGATCGTCTGCGCCATGGCCTCGGAAATCCCCGGAACGGCGCGCAGATCGGACAGCCCGGCACGCCCGACGGCCTTGGCGCTGCCGAAATGCGTCAGAAGCGCGCGCTTGCGCGCCGCGCCGATGCCCGCGATCTCGTCCAGCGGGGTTGCGCCGATCGCCTTGGAGCGCCTGGCGCGATGCGCGCCGATCGCCCATCTGTGCGCCTCGTCCCGAAGCCGCTGGACGAAATAGAGGACCGGATCGTTCATCCGCAGCGCGAAGGGCCTTTGGCCGGGGCGGTGGAACTCTTCCTTGCCGTGGTCGCGGTCCACCCCCTTGGCGACGCCCACCATCGCGATGTCCTCGACCCCCATCTCTTCCATGATCGCCTGCACGGCCGAGACCTGCCCCGCGCCGCCGTCGATCAGCAGAAGGTCGGGCCAGGCATCGGTTTCGCGGTTCGGATCTTCTTTCAGAAGGCGCGTGAAGCGGCGGCTCAGCACCTCTTTCATCATGCCGAAATCGTCCCCCGGCGTCAGATCCTTCCCGCGGATGTTGAACTTGCGGTATTGCGACTTGATGAACCCGTCGGGGCCGGCCACGATCATGCCGCCCACCGCATTCGTTCCCTGGATGTGCGAGTTGTCATAGACCTCGATCCGCCGGGGCGGGGCGTCAAGCGCGAACGCCTCGGCCAGCCCGTCCAGAAGCCGGGCCTGGGCGGCGCTTTCACTCATCTTGCGGGCAAGGCTTTCGCGGGCGTTGCGGGCGGCATTCTCGACCAGCTCGGCCTTTTCGCCGCGCTTGGGGACGGCCAGCTCGACCTTGCGGCCCGCACGTTCGGACAGAAGGTTGACCATCAGATCCTCGTCCCCGATCGGGTGCGACAGCAGGATCAGCCGCGGCGGGGTCTTGTCGGCATAGAACTGCGCCAGGAAAGCCTCGAGCACCTCGGGCTCTTCGGCGCCCGAGCCGGTGCGCGGATAGTAATCGCGGTTGCCCCAGCTTTGATGGGCGCGGATGAAGAAGACCTGAACGCAGGCCTGCCCGCCCTCCATGTGCAGCGCGATCACGTCGGCCTCGGCCACGCCGCGCGGGTTGATGCCCTGCGCGCTTTGCACGTTGGTCAGCGCGCGGATGCGGTCGCGCAGGGCGGCAGCACGCTCGAACTCCATCGCGTCGGATGCAGCGGCCATTTCGGCGGCCAGATGTCTCTGGATCTCGGTCGACTTGCCGCGAAGGAAGCGTTCGGCATCGGCCACGAGATTGGCGTAATCCTCCTTGTCGATGCGGCCGACGCAGGGCCCCGCGCAGCGCTTGATCTGGTAAAGCAGGCAGGGCCGCGTGCGGCTTTCGAACATCGCGTCCGAGCAGTTGCGCAACAGGAACACGCGTTGCAGATGGTTCAGCGTGCGGTTCACCGCGCCGGCGCTTGCAAAGGGGCCGTAATAGTCACCCTTTTCCGACTTCGCGCCGCGATGCTTCTTGATCTGGGGAAAGTCGTGCGATTTTGCCACAAGGATGTTGGGAAAGCTCTTGTCGTCACGCAGCAGCACGTTGTAGCGCGGCTTGAGCTGCTTGATGAGGTTCTGTTCCAAGAGCAGCGCTTCGGTCTCTGTCCGGGTGGTCAGGAACATCATCGAGGCGGTTTCGCGGATCATCCGCACGATGCGCGCCGAATGCCCCGTGGGCCGGGCATAGTTCGACACGCGGGCGCGCAGGTTGCGCGCCTTGCCGACATAAAGCACCTCGTTCTGGGCGTTCAGCATGCGGTAGACGCCGGGCGATCCGTCCAGCGTTTTCAGGTATCCCTGCACCACATCGTGGCCGCTTGGCGTGGCGTTTGGTGGCTTGTCGGGGGATTGCGATGCGTCGGGTGTCATTGGTCTTACGATTCTCTGCTGTGCTGCAATCTTACGCGACGCGGATCAAGAGGAAACCTGTCCACCGTTTTTGTGGATAACTCTGTTGGAAAGATTTACCGATCACGGAATCTTCCTTGTTTTCGGCCCGCTTCCCCAAGCTGCCTATTTTTTAGGCGCATTGGTAAGTGTCTGAAATTAAATTGAAAATATTTGGACTTCTGGCAAGTTGCTGAAAACAATGAGAGTTTTGTAACGGCCGCGTGACCGGATCGCCTCTGGTGGACAAGTTGACGCAGGGGAGGGCGGCGCGGGTTATTCCGGGCCAAGGACATCGGGGGTTTTCCAGCCAAGATGCTGGCCGCCATCAATGCACAAAAGCTGTCCGGTGACGGCGGGCGCATCCAGAAAATACCCCAATGCGGCACAGATATCGGCGGTATCGGCGCCGCGCTCCAGGATCGTTGCGGCGCGTTGGCGGGTGAAATGGCCGGCGGTCTGGCGCGCGCCCTGCAAGGTGGGGCCCGGCCCGATCGCATTCACGCGGATATCGGGGGCAAGACCCTGCGCCGCGGTGCGTGTCAGCGCCCACAGCCCCATCTTCGCCAGGGTGTAGGTGGTGAATTCGGGGGTAAGCTTCAGAACCCTTTGATCGAGCATGTTCACGATCATCGCGCGGGCCATCGGCTCGGGGCCGGAGCGGTCGGCGCGGGGGGCCTGCGCGGCAAAGCCCTGGGTCAGGACAAAGGGCGCGCGCAGGTTGGATTCGAAATGCCGGTCCCAGCTTTCGCGCGATGCGGTGCGGAAGTTGTCGTATTCGAAGATCGAGGCGTTGTTGATCAAAAGCGTGAGCGGCCCGCCAAGCGCCGCGGATGCGCGGCCGATCAGCCCGGCGGTTTCCTCTTCCTGCAAGAGGTCGGCCCGCAGGGGCACGCAGCTTCGGCCAAGGGCGCGGATCTCTTGCGCGGCGGCCTCGGCCTCTGTCTCGGATGTGGCGTAATGTAGCGCGATGTCGAAGCCGCGCGCGGCAAGGTAAAGCGCCATCGCATGGCCAAGGCGCCGCGCGCCCCCGGTCACCAGTGCCCGCCGCCCCGTCATGCCGTGCCCCCCAGAACCAATACGATGACATAGATCGCATAAAGCGCCACGAAGACCGCGCCGACAACCCTGCGAAACGGCCAGCGACAAAAGACGAAGGGCGCGATCAGCAGCGCAGAGCCCAGCATCACCCACAAATCAAGCCGCAGCATCTGTTCGGGCACGGGCAGCGGGCCGACCAGCCCGGCCACGCCGATGATGGCAAGAAGGTTGAAGATGTTGGAGCCGATCACGTTGCCAAGCGCCACGTCCGCCCGCCCCTTGACCGCGGCGGTCACCGATGTCGCAAGCTCGGGCAAGGAGGTGCCGATCGCCACGAGGGTCAGGCCGATCACCGCCTCGGAAATGCCGAAGAAACGGGCGATATCCGTTGCCCCGTCCACCAGAAGATCCGCGCCAAGCGGCAGCCCCACCAGGCCCGCGGCGATATAGATCCCGATCCGCGCCCAGGGCATGTGCGGGTTGACCCCCTCAAGTTCCACGGTGTCATCGCCATTCCTGGCGGAGCGGTGCGAAAGCGCCTCGCGGATCTGGTCGGTCAGGATCAGCGCAAGGCCAAGCAGCAGGATCAGCGCGTGCGGCCAGCGGATCGGCCCGGCAAAGCTGAGCATGATGAAGAGAAGCGTGGCGGCAAGCATCATCACATAGCTTTTGCGGATATCGTGCCCGTCGGTATGGATCACCGAGATCAGCGCCGGGATGCCCAGCACCAGAAGCACGTTCGCGGTGTTCGAGCCGATCACGTTGCCAAGCGCGATCGCCGGTGCATCGGCCAGGACCGCGGCGACCGATACCATCATCTCGGGGGCCGAGGTGCCGAAGGCGACGACCGTCAACCCTACGATCAGCGCCGGAATCCCAAGCCCGAGCGACAGGTTGACCGCGCCCCGCACAAGAAGATCCCCCGCCACAACCAGCAAGGCCAGGCCCGCGGCCACGAAAACCAGATCGACGATCAAAACCTAAACTCCGCTCTGCCTGTCCGCCTGGCAGGGACATGGCCCCTTGCCGATGATCGGGCGATTGCATGCCTTGCAGCGGCGCGTGGCCGACAGGCGTGGCGGCCGGCCGCGCATTCCCGGCAGGCGCAGCTTGCCGAACATGGCCAGCACCGCCATCCCGATCAGAAAGAACGTCATCGCCTTCAGGATCATGGCGTCACAACCCGTAGCGCGCCCAAAGCGCGCGTTCCTCTGCGGCATCCAGAACCGCACCGGCCGCCTCAAGGCCGAAGCGGCGGAACAGCGGGCGCTTCAGCCCGTAGTTCAGGAACAGCGCATCCTTGCCGTAACGTTCGCGCAGCTTGGGCACCATATGCGCCACGCCGTCGATCAGGCCCAGGTCGGTGGCCTGCTCTCCGGTCCAGACATCGCCGGTGAAAAGATCGCGGTCGGTCGCCAGCTTCGCACCGCGGCGCGCCAAGACATGGGCGCGGAAGGTCGCGTGCATCGGCTCCAGCAGGTTGCGCAGCCGCTCCACGTCCTCGGGCTTTTCGGGGCGGAACGGGTCCAGAAAACTTTTCGCGCCGCCCGCGGTATGCACGCGCCGCTCGATCCCGTAGCGGTCGATCAGCCCGGCGAAACCGAAGCCCGCCGAAATCACCCCGATCGAGCCGATGACAGAGGTGCTGTCGGCCCAGATCTCGTCGGCCGCGCAGGCAAGCCAGTATCCGCCAGAGGCCGCGACATCCTCGATAAAGGCGTGTACCGGGGTTTCGGTTTCCTCCGAAAGACGCCGGATCCGCGCCGCGATCAGCGAGGATTGCACCGGAGAGCCCCCCGGAGAGTTGACCGCAAGCGCCACGGCGGCGGGTCTGCCCCTGCGAAAGGCGCGCTCCAGCAGCGGTGCAAGCGAGGCGTCCGACAGGCCCGAGGCGCCGGGACGTGCCGCCCCGATCTGGCCGTGCAGTCGGATCACCGCGATCCGCGCGGGTTTGCTGACGAAGGGCAGAAGATGTTTGATGCGCATGCGTCGGGATGTAGTCGCCCCCGGGCCGGGGAACAAGCGCGCGCCCCCGGATTTCTTTGCCATTCGGCACCGGGTGCAGACTTTCGCCGCGAATCCCGCCGAAAAGGTCGGAAACCGGTCTGGCCAGACCGCCGCCGTGCGCCTAGCCTGCACCGCATGATCGACAAGCTGGAAATGTTCATAGCGCTTGCCCGCGAAGGGCATTTCGGCCGCGCCGCCGAGGTTTACGGCGTGACCCAGCCGACCCTGTCCTCGGCGCTGCGCTCGCTTGAGGATCAGCTGGGCGTGCAGCTTGTGTGGCGCGGCTCGCGCTATCGCGGGCTGACGCCCGAGGGGCAGAGGGTGCTCGAGATCGCGCTGCGGATCGTGGCCGAGGCGCGCGTGCTGCGCGAAGAGATGCGCGCGGCGCGTCATGGCGTGGCGGGCCATCTGCGGCTGGGCGTCATCCCCACGGCGCTGCCGCGCGTGACCTGGCTGACCGGCCCGTTCCTGGCGCGCAACCCCGCGGCGCGGATCACCATCCTGTCCTGCACCTCGACCGAGATCCTCGAAGGGATCGAGACGCAAGAGCTTGACGCCGGGATCAGCTATCTCGAGAACGAGCCCATCGGCCGGATGGACCGCGTGCCGCTTTGGCGCGAAAGCTATCGCCTTGTGGAAATGAGCGAGGATGAGGCGCCCGTGACCTGGGCCGATGCGGCCACCCGGCCGCTTTGCCTTCTGACGCCAGATATGCAGAACCGCCGGCTGGTCAATGCCCATCTGGCGGAGGCGGGCGTTTCGGTGATGCCGCGCGTTCAGTCGAACTCGACCATCGCGATCCTGTCGCATGTCGCGGCGGGGGGCTGGGCCGCGATCCTGGCCGAGGCGCTGACCGAGGGGTTCGCCCTGCCGCCCGGTTGCGTCGCCCGGCCCCTGACAAGCCCCGATGCAGGCCACACCGTGGGGCTGATCCTCGAGGCGCGCGATCCGCACACCCCCACGCTTCAGGCGCTTCTGGCGGATGCGCGGCGGATCGAGATGCGCTGACCCGCGCGGTTCAGCGGGTGGCGTTCATCCGGTCGATATAGGCGCGCAACTCCTCGGTTTCGTGGCGGGCATCGCGCAGCCCTTCCATGGCGGCGCGCAGCTCGGCCTCGGATTGCGTGATCTGGTTCGACAGCTCTGCCTCGCGGGTCTCGATGTAGCGCAGGGCCTCGTCCCGCGTTTCCTCGGCCTCGTGCAGGGCCTGGGCCATCTGCTCCAGTTCGCCCATATCGGCGCGGGTGACACGGGTCAGCCGGTGGATCAGCCACGAGGCGAACCAGCCAAGGCAGAAGGCGATGAAAAGGATCGTGGCCGTGGCGAATACGAATTCGGTTCTGTTCATTCTGGTTCCTGCGCCTTCAGTTCGAGGAGCCGTTACCCAGACCTTCGGGCCGGGCAGCGGGGCGGAGCGTGTCTTCGGTTGCGGGCTGGGCCTCGATGGTCGGTTCGGGCTGTTGCGTTTCGGGGGCTTCCGCATCGGTGCCGCCTTCGGCCTCCGGGTCGGCGGGCGCACTTGCCCCGTCATCGCTCGGGGCGCTGCCGGTATAGTCGGCATCGGCATCCGTGGAGGGGGCCGTGCCTTCGGCATCTGGCGCGGTCTCTGCCGGGCTGTCCGCGGGGGCCGCGTCCGGGCTTCCCTCGGGGGCGGCGTCTTCCGCGCCTTCCGGAGCCGGGGGGGCGGTATCGGTGCCGCTTTCGCCCTCGATCGGAGTTCCGTCCAGCAGCACGAACTCGATCCGGCGATTGGCTTCGCGCCCTTCCTCGGTGCCGTTATCGGCGATCGGCTGTGCCTCGCCATAGCCTCGCGTGGTGATGTTGCCGACCAGGACCCGGCGGTCCATCAGCGCGGCGACAACCGAATCCGCCCGCTCTTGCGAAAGCTGCTGGTTGAACTCTTCCGAACCCTGGCTGTCGGTATGCCCCGCCAGTTCCATCCTGAACTCCGAGCAGTTCTTCATCGCCTCGGCCAGCCGGTCCAGAATGCCCGCGGCTTCGGGGGCGATCACGGCCGATCCTGGCTCGAAGCTGATCTTGGTGGTGGTCAGCACGGTGTTCAGGTTGCGCACGCATTCCGCGCCGGTGGGCAGGTTCAGCACCGGGTCGAGGCGCTTTTCGTATTGCACCGACAGGTCGATGCGCGCGCCTTCGCCAAGCCGGGTGGTCAGGATCCGCGCCACCGCATCCGAGGCCTGCGGATTGCCCGTCACGCCCGCCACCTGCACCAGATCGGGCGTCACCGTGACCGAGCCGTGCTCCAGCTCGTCCAACGCCTCCAGCGCAGCCATCACGCGGGTCGGCCAGCCGGCGGGCAGGCCCTCGTCGATCCGGGTCGCGCCATAGACGCTGTCATGGCCGAACCGGGCGCGGGCGACGCTTTCGGTCGCTTCGCGCTGCCGTTCGTCAGGCAGCCTGCCGCGCAGCTGGACCTGCCCGTTCTCGGCCAGGATCGCCGTGAATTCCGCGGTCTCGGGGCGGTTGGCATCGGGTTTCTGCGTCAGTTCGGCCTTCAGGGAAAAGACCTCCGGCAGGTTCGATTCCAGTTCTCCCACGGCCTTGTCGAAGGCGGTCTGCGTGACATTCGCACCCGCGACCAGGACGATATCGGCATCCGAGAAGGTCACGGTGCCTTCGCCCAGCTCTTTCATCGCGGCCAGCGTCATGCCGACCGCTTCGCTCCAGTCGGGTGAGGGGACGCCCATGCCGATAGTGCAGCCCAGATCGCCCGTGGCCCCCGCCGCGCGGGCGGCCGCCAGGATGCGGGTGCGCGCGCGTTCGGTATCGGCCGAGCAGGCATCGAACCGCGCGCCCTCGGCGTCGATCAGGAAGCGCAGCGTGAAGGGCGCGATGACCGGGCGCGGGGCCGAGATGTCATAGCTCAGCTTCAGCCCCTCGGTCTTGCGCCGAACAAGGCCGGTTTCGACCCGCGCCTTCTCGGCCGGGGAATCCGTGATGGCGGTCACCGAAACCGCGCCCGCCTCGATCGAGATCTTCGAGCGCGGCAACGAGCGCAGCGTGGTCACGCCGTAATCGAAAGCGGTTTGCCAATCCGCCGGAACCGGGTAGTCGGCGGTTTCCAGCATGTCCGTCACCTTGCCGTCCGCAGCGAGCCTTTCCAGATCGGCCAGAAGCGATTCGCGATCGGTATCGGCCGGCACGAGGCCGATCAGCGAGATGCCGTCGTCATTGCGCAGAATCTCGAGCGAGAAGGCCGGCGGCGCGAGGGCTTCGGTCTGGGCCACATCGGTCGCGTCGATCACGCGCGTCGCCTCGACCACGGTGGCGGCAAGCGACATGGCGCGGAAACGCTCTGCTTCGGAGGGGGCGGTGCCAAGGATGATGACCTGAAGCCCGTCCGCCTCGACATTGGCCCAGCTGTAGCCGGCGGTCTCAAGCGCCACGCGCATCTCCGAGCGGCTGCGCTTTTCGATCACCGTGGCCGAGCCGCCTGCGATGAACGCCGACACCACCAGTGCCAGCACGAAGGCGGCAGTGGTCATCATGGTTGAGCCTGGGCGCATGGGAACGAGCTTCCGGTCAGTTTCACAGGCCACTTCAATAGCGGCCGGACCTTTGCTGTTCAATCACACGACTGCGCTAGCGGCAAGAAACAGCGTGGCCAGGAGCCCCGCATCGCGATTCGATCGAAACAGCCGCAGGCAGGCGTCGGTATCGTCGATGTCCAGCCTGCGCAGTTGCCACAGCATATGCCAGCCAAAGGCCCAGGGCGCACAAAGCGCAAGCGCCAGCTTCAGCGGATCGGCCTGCGGCAAAAGCGCCGCCAGAACCGCCAGTGTCATGAGCATCACCGATCCAATCAGGAAACCGCCCAGCCATTTCGGCGTGGCCGTGCCGAACAGCCGTGCGGTGGACTTGATCCCGATGAGGGCGTCGTCCTCCTTGTCCTGATGGGCATAGATCGTGTCGTAGAACAGCGTCCAGACAAGGCCCGACAGGTAAAGCGCCACCGCCGCGCCCGACAGATGGCCGGCATGCGCGGTCCAGCCCAGAAGCGCGCCCCAGTTGAAGGCGATGCCCAGGAAGACCTGCGGCCACCAGGTGAAGCGCTTGGCGAAGGGATAGATCGCCACCGGCACCAGCGCGACGATGCCCAGCACGATCGCGGCGGGCGCATAGCTGAACAGGATCAGCGCCGAGACGGCGACCTGCGCGATCATCCAGATCACCGCCCCGCGCACCGTGATCTGCCCCGAGGGGATCGGGCGCGAGCGCGTGCGCGCCACCTGCGCGTCGAAATGCCGGTCGGTGATGTCGTTCCAGGTGCAGCCCGCGCCGCGCATCAGCGCCGCGCCAAGCGTGCAGCTGAGCGCGAGCCAGAGATCCCACATCCGGGGGGCGTCCGCCGCGGCCGCAAGGGCGATGCCCCACCAGCAGGGCAGCAGCAAAAGCCAGGTTCCGATCGGCCGGTCCGCACGGCTCAGCCGCAGATAGGGCCGGGCGGGGGCGGGCGCCCACCGGTCCACCCAGTTGCCGCGGGGCGCATCGGCGACCACGCCCCGAGGCTCTGGCATTTCGGCTTTCCCGGTCATAGATTTCGCCTCATGGAACGAGCAAGGATCCGGCTACATGTAGAGCACCCCCTGGGGGAGGGGCAAGCGGTGCCCCTGACCGAGGCGCAGGCGCATTACCTTTTCGGGGTGATGCGGCTGGGGCCGGGCGCGCGCGTCGCGCTGTTTGACGGCCGGCACGGGGAATGGACGGCCGAGGTGGCCGAGGCCGGCAAGAAGCGCGGCACGCTGCGCTGTCTTGCGCAGGCCGCGCCGCAGCAGAACCCGCCCGACCTGTGGCTTCTTTTCGCGCCCATCAAGAAGGCGCGCACCGATTTCATCGTGGAAAAGGCGGCCGAGCTTGGCGCCGCGCGGATCGTGCCGGTGCAGACCGAGTTCACCAATTCCGAGCGTATCCGGCAGGACCGCCTTCAGGCCCACGCGGTGGAGGCGGCCGAGCAATGCGGCGGCACCTTCGTGCCCGAGGTGGCCGATCTGGTGGCGCTGCCGCGGCTGCTGTCGGGCTGGGATTCGGGGCGGCGCATCCTGTGGGCTGATGAAAGCCTTGCCGGCCCGGCTGAAACGCTGGCGGGGCTGGCGCCCGGCCCGTGGGCCATCCTGATCGGCCCCGAGGGCGGCTTTTCGGAACCCGAGCGCGCGCGGCTGCGCGGCCTGCCCTGCGTGACACCGATCAGCCTTGGCCCGCGCATCCTGCGTGCCGACACGGCGGCCTGCGCGGCCATCACGCTGTGGCAGGCGGCGCTTGGGGATTGGCGATGATCCGCCCCGAGGCGCGCGCGGCCCTGTGGCGCTGGCGCGAGGTCGCGGCCGCCGCCGCGACCCTGGCGGCGGGGCTGTGGCTTTTCTTGCTTGGCGGCTACATCCTTCAGGGCATGGGGATCGTGCTTGCCGTTTCCGGGGCTGGCTGGCTGGTCATTGCCTGGCGCAGGCTGCGTTTCGCGCGCGCCGTCGCGGCCCCCGGCCTTGTGGAGGTGGACGAGGGCCAGATCGGCTATTTCGGTGCCGGGCAGGGGCTTGGCGGATATGTCGCACTGCGCGACCTGACCGAGATCCGCCTGCTGCGCCTGCGCGGCGTGCAATACTGGCGGCTGAAGCAGACGGACGGGCAGGCGGTGCTGATTCCCGTCGCCGCGGCGGGGGCGGGCGCGCTTTATGATGCCTTCGCCACGCTGCCTGGCATCGACATGGGCCGCCTGACCGCCGCGCTGGATGACGGCGCTGCCGCACAGAGCCTGTGGAAGCGATCCGCCCGTCTGCCCTTGACTTGACCGGCGCCCCGCGTCACCAGTTCCTTCCCGGCAACGACGCGCACGAGGCGGATCCATGTCTATTCCACAGGAGGGCGGCGGCCCGATCGAGCGGTTCGAGCAACTGGCCGAATATATCGCCTCGGGCGAGAAGCCGAAGGACGACTGGCGCATCGGCACCGAGCACGAGAAATTCGGCTATTGCCAGGACAAGCTGAAACCCCTGCCCTATGACGGGCCGCGCTCGATCCATGCGATGCTGGAGGGTCTGCGCGCGCGGTTCGGCTGGGAGCCGGTTTCCGAGCAGGACAACATCATCGGCCTGACGCTGAACGGCGCCAATATCAGCCTTGAGCCGGGCGGGCAGCTGGAACTGTCGGGCGCGCCGCTGGAGACGATCCACCAGACCTGCGACGAGGTGAACGAACACCTGCGCGAGGTTCAGGCCGTGGCCGACGGGATCGGCGCGCGCTTCATCGGGCTGGGGGCGGCCCCGATCTGGTCGCAGGACCAGATGCCGATGATGCCGAAGGGCCGTTACCGGCTGATGACCGATTACATGGACAAGGTCGGCACGCTTGGCAAACAGATGATGTATCGCACCTGCACGGTGCAGGTGAATCTCGACTTCGCGTCCGAGGCCGACATGGTGCAGAAGATGCGCGTGGCGCTTGCCTTGCAGCCGGTGGCGACCGCGCTTTTCGCCAATTCGCCCTTCCTCGACGGCAAGCCCAACGGCATGAAAAGCTGGCGCGCGCATATCTGGCAGAACCTTGACGATGCGCGCACCGGCATGCTGCCGTTCTTCTTCGAGGACGGCATGAGCTATGAGCGTTATGTCGATTACGTCCTCGATGTGCCGATGTATTTCGTCTATCGCAACGGCAAGTATATCAATGCCCTCGGCCAGAGTTTCCGCGATTTCCTGAAGGGCGAACTGCCCGCCCTGCCGGGGGAAAAGCCCACCCTTTCGGACTGGGCCGACCACATGACCACGGTGTTCCCCGAGGCCCGCGTCAAGAAATACATCGAGATGCGCGGCGCGGATGGCGGCCCGTGGCGCAGGCTTTGCGCGCTGCCCGCGCTTTGGGTGGGTCTGCTCTACGATCAGGGCGCGCTGGATGCGGCCTGGGATCTGGTCAAGGGATGGGATGCCGACACCCGCGAGGGGCTGCGCGTGGCCGCCGCGCGTGATGCGCTGCAAGGCGCGGCGAACGGCGTGAAGCTGCACGATCTTGCACGCGAGGTCGTCTCGATCGCGCAGGGGGGGCTGAGGGCGCGCGCGCGCAAGGGGGCGGACGGCCTGATCCCGGACGAGACGCATTTCCTCAACGCGCTGGAGGAAAGCGTGGCCACCGGGCGCGTCCCCGCCGATGAGCTTCTAGCGAAGTATCACGGCGAATGGGGCGGGGGTCTGTCGCGGATCTACGCCCAATACAGCTACTGATCCGGGCGGGCTAGCTGCGCGGAACCTTCGGGACGCTGCTCGTGTGCCAGGGCTCGGCCGGGCCGGACCCCGTTCCGCCGCCCGCGCCGGGCCGGGGGCCGAAGCGGTTCGCCTCTGGCTGCGAGGGCTGCACGAAGAAATAAAGCAGCACCAGAAAGCCCACCAGCGGCAGCAGGATCAGCAAAAGCCACCAGCCCGACTTGTCGATGTCATGCAGCCGCCGCGCGCCGACCGCCAGCGAGGGCAAAAGGACCGCCAGCGAAAACAGCGCGGCCAGCGGGCCGCCATCGCTTTCAAACGCCATCCGTCCGGGGCCGGTCGTCATCGAGCCGGTGTCGAACAGCAGGCTGTCGAGGATTCCCAGCCCGATCTGGCACAGGATGTTGAACAGCACGAAATACCAGTATTCCGACCGGGCCGCGCGGCCGGAAAATGTGGCGTATTTCGCAAAACAGGTGCGGATTGCCGTGGAAAAGTTCATGCCGACCTCCGGGGCTTCAGCGTTCGTCCCATGAAGCCTCAGGACGGTGCATTTTTCAACCGTGGCGCTCAGGCCCTGGCGCCGATCCGCGGCTCGGTCCCGGCGGCGAGGCGCGCGATATTGGCCCGGTGGCGCCAGAAGACCAGCACCGCAAGCCCCGCGCAAAGCAGCATGATGTCGGCATGGCCAAGCGCCCAGGCCAGCGGCACCGAGGCCGCCGCCGCAACCAGCGCCGAAAGCGAGGAGATGCGGCTGACAAGCGCCGTCAGCAGCCAGGCGGCGCAGGCCGCGATGCCCACGGGCCATGCAAGCGCCAGAACCGTGCCAAGGAAAGTCGCCACGCCCTTACCGCCCCGGAAGCGCAGCCAGACCGGATAAAGATGGCCCAGAAATGCCGCGCCCCCCGCGATCTGCGCGGCCTCTTCGCCCAGCAGGGCCCGCGCGATCAGCACCGCCGCCGCGCCCTTGCCGCTGTCCAGCAGAAGCGTTGCCGCAGCGGCGGCCTTGTTGCCGGTGCGCAGCACGTTCGTGGCCCCGATATTTCCCGACCCTATGCTGCGCAGATCGCCAAGCCCGAGCGCCCTGGTGATGACCAGCCCAAAGGGGATCGACCCGATCAGATATCCGCACAGCGCCACCAGCCCAAGGACCAGCGCCCCGCTTTCGATTCCCGGCATCTTTCTGCCCCCGTGTTCTTGTTATTGGCCTGCGCGATAAACCTGCACCCCCGCGACGAATGTGGCAAGCACTTTGCCTTCCATCCGCTGCCCGTCGAACGGGGTGTTCTTCGATTTCGAATGCAGTTTGAAACGGTCGAGCAGGAAGGGCGCGTCGGGATCGAACAGCACCAGGTCCGCCGGGGCGCCCTCGGCCAGCCGGCCTTGCGGCAGGCCCAGCCGTTTCGCCGGATTGAGCGACATCGCCCGGAACAGTTGCGGCAGGCTGAGCGCGCCCGCGTGGTAAAGGCGCATCGCGGCGGGCAGGAAGGTCTCCAGCGCGACGGCGCCGCTTGCGGCCTCTTCGAAGGGCAGGCGCTTGGATTCCTCGTCCGCCGGCGTGTGCATCGAGCAGATCACGTCGATCAGCCCCGAGGCCACCGCCTCGACCATCGCCATGCGGTCGGTTTCGGGGCGCAGGGGCGGGGTCAGCTTGAAGAAGGTGCGATAATCGCCCACGTCGAATTCGTTCAGCGTGAGGTGGTGGATCGAGATCCCCGCCGTCACGTCAAGCCCGTTCGTTTTGGCGCGTTCCAGCGCGGGCAGGGTGCGCGCGCAGGTGACCTGATCCGCGTGGTAGCGCGCGCCCGTCATCTCGACCAGGCCCATATCGCGGTCAAGGCCCATCCGCTCGGCCATGGGAGAGACGCCCGGAAGGCCGCGCAGGCTGGCAAATTTGCCGCTGGTGACGGCGGCGCCCTTCGACAGGCCCGGATCTTGCGGGTGGCAGATCACCAGCGCATCAAGGCTGCGCGCATAGCTGAACGCGCGGCTGAGCACCTTGGTATCCGCGGTGACATGTTCGCAATCGGAAAAGGCGACGGCGCCGGCATCCTGAAGAAAGCCGATCTCGGTCATCTCGCGGCCGGCGCGCGCCTTGGTCAGCGCGGCCATGTGGCGGATGCGGACGGGCGCGGATTCCTGCGCGCGGCGGGTCACGAATTCCAGGATCTCGGGGGTGTCGATGGCCGGGTTGGTGTCAGGCCGCGCGATGATCGTGGTCACACCGCCCGCCGCCGCCGCCAGCCCCGCCGAGCGAAAGCTCTCGCGGTGCCGTTCGCCCGGCTCTCCGATCTTGACGCCCCAGTCGACGATGCCGGGGGCAAGGCACTTGCCGTGGCATTCGATGATCTCGGCATCGCCCGGCGCGGCCATCTCGCCGATCGCGGCAATCCGGTCGCCATCGACGATGACATTGCCAAGCTTCTGCGTCAGGGTTTCGGGGTCGATCAGGCGGGCGTTCTCGAAGAAAAGCGTCATGCCATCTGGTCCTTCATCTTCATCGTGCCACCTGTGCGCGCGCGGCTTTTGCGGCCGTGATCCGGGCGACGACCGCCTCGCCGTCGGCCAGGTGCTTGATCAGGTGCTTGGCGCCGCCGCGGGTGATGATCTGCACATCGCCGAACAGCCGCCGCACGGTCTCGATTTCAAGCAGCATGACCTGCCGCCCCTGCGGCCCGATGAGCCGCCGGTCGGTCAGTTGCCAGCGGCGCGCGAAAACCTCCGAGCGGAAATAGAGCCCGCGCAGCCCCAGCCCGATCACCACCGCCGCTGCCGCCACGGGGATCTGGTCGGCCTTTCCGGTCCAGGGCAAGATGGCCACCACTGCCGCAACGCCCACCGCCGCCATGGCGGCATGATCGGCCCAATAGCGGCGCCGGTCGGCGGTGAAGACGGCTTCCACCGTTTCGCCGTCGTCCAGCGGCAGTTCCGATTGCGGGCCGGGGCGGTAGCGCAGCACGTCGTCCGGCTTGATCTCAGACATAGGTGCCCTCGGTCGCGGCGCGGCCGCGCTCGGCGCGCAGGTTCTGCGCCAGAAGGTCCATGCAGGCCATGCGCACCGCGACGCCCATCTCCACCTGGTCCTGGATGACCGAGCGGTTGATGTCATCGGCCAGCGTGCCGTCGATCTCGACCCCGCGGTTCATCGGGCCGGGATGCATCACGATGGCGTCCTCCTTGGCGTAGGACAGCTTTTCCGCGTCCAGCCCGTAGCGGTGGAAATATTCGCGCTCGGACGGGATGAAGCCACCGTCCATCCGCTCTTTCTGAAGGCGCAGCATCATCACCACGTCGGCGCCCTCAAGGCCTGCGCGCATGTCGTCGAACACCTCGCAGCCGAATTCGGCAACGCCTGCTGGCATCAGCGTGGGGGGCGCGATCAGGCGCACGCGGTTTTCCATCTTGCCCAGCAGGATCAGGTTCGAGCGCGCCACCCGGCTATGCGCGATATCGCCGCAGATCGCCACCGTCAGGCGCTGCAAGCGCCCCTTGGCGCGGCGGATCGTCAGCGCATCCAGAAGCGCCTGCGTGGGGTGTTCGTGCTTGCCGTCGCCAGCATTCAGGACCGCGCAGTTCACCTTTTCGGCCAACAGGTTGACCGCGCCGGAATTGCCGTGCCGCACGACCAGAAGATCGGGATGCATCGCGTTCAGCGTCATCGCCGTGTCGATCAGCGTCTCGCCTTTCTTCACGCTGGACTGCGCGACGGCCATGTTCATCACATCCGCCCCAAGCCGCTTGCCGGCCAGCTCGAAGCTGGCCTGGGTGCGGGTCGAGTTCTCGAAGAACATGTTGATCTGGGTCATGCCGGCAAGCGCATCGGTGCGTTTGACCGTGCGCCGGTTCAGCTCCACATAGCGTTCGGCAAGATCAAGGACGGTGCGAATATCCTCGGGCGCGAGATGCTCGATCCCCAGAAGGTGCCGTGCGCGAAATGCCATTGCCGCCTCACTCTTCGTGCTTTGGCGCGCTTATCGCAAATGGGGGGCGGGGCGTCCAGCACGAAGGCGGTGGTGGCTTTACCTTCGCCGGTGCCGGGCTTAGCCTTGGCGCATGCAGACTCAGGCCGCATCCGATCTTGATTATCACGCCGCGCTGGCCGCCCTTGAATGGCAGCTTGAGGCCGGCGTGGACGAGGCGATCACCGACGCGCCGCTGAACCGCTACGAGCTGCCCGAGGCCCAGGCCAAGGTGCGCGCCCCCGCGCCCGAGGTTGCCCAGACCGTGCCTGCGCCGCCCGAGCCGGTGGCCGAGGTCGATCCCGTGGTCATCGCGCAACGCGCGGCGGGGGCGGCGCCCGACCTGCCCGCGCTGGCCGAGGCCGTCGCGGCCTTCGATCTGTGCGAGCTGAAGAAGGGCGCGCGCTCGACCGTCTTTGCCGATGGCAATCCCGCCGCGCGGGTGATGATCATCGGCGAGGCGCCGGGCCGCGACGAGGATATCGAGGGCCGTCCCTTCGTCGGCCGCGCGGGCCAGTTGCTTGACCGCATGCTGGCCGCCATCGGCCTGTCGCGCGGGGCGCCTGATGCCGCTGCGGCGGTCTACATCACCAACACCCTGCCATGGCGCCCGCCCGGCAACCGCACCCCCGAGGCGGCCGAAATCGCCATGATGCGCCCGTTTCTGGCCCGTCACGTGGAGCTTGCCGATCCCGACCTGGTGGTGCTGATGGGCAATGCTGCCTGTCAGGCGGCGTTGGGGCGCACCGGCATTCTCAAGCTGCGGGGCAACTGGGCCGAGGCTTTCGGCCGCCCGGCGCTGCCGATGACACATCCGGCCTATCTGTTGCGCACGCCACAGGCCAAGCGCGAGGCCTGGGCCGATCTTCTGGCGATCCGGGCCCGGCTGAACGGTGTTTGACACCGCTCCGGCAGTCATGAAATTTGCGTGATCCGCGACGGAAGCGGCAATGCGCCGCGTAGAAGGATTGCTAGGCTGTGGTTGCGCCGCGCGCGGTGTTGCAGCGATTATGCCTGCACGCGCGATGCATGACGGGGAAGTTGGAAGATGCGGTTCATGGCACGAAGCCTTCTGGGGTTGTTCCTGCTTGCCCTGACCATCGGGTTGCTGGGGCTGGCGGCTTTTGCGGCAAAGAACGTGATCGACCAGCGGCGGGCCGAAAAGGCGCGCCCACGCCCCGCGCAGGAACGGGTGATGGCTGCCAATGTCGTCGCACTGGAATTCGAACGTATCGTTCCGGTCCTGACTGCTTATGGAGAGGTGCAGTCGACACGACGGCTGGAATTGCGCGCGGCGACCGGCGGGACGATCATCGAGCTTGCTCCGGATTTCGAGGATGGTGCGGCGGTCTCGAAGGGCGCGCTTTTGCTGCGGCTCGATCCCGCAGAGGCGACCGCCGCGCATGAGAGCGCAAAGGCCAATCTCTCGGATGCGCGCGCGACGCTGGCCGAGGCGACCCGCGCGCTCGGGATCGCGCGCGACGATCTGGCGGCGGCCGAACGGCAGGCCGAACTGCGCCAGCAGGCCCTTGCGCGCCAGAAAGAGATCGACACCCGCGGCCTTGGGCGCGCCGCCGATACCGAAACCGCGCAACTGGCGGCAAGTGCGGCCGAGCAGGCGGTGCTGACCCGCCTCTCTTCCCTGTCCCAAGCCGAAGCGCGGCTGGATCAAGCGCAGAACGCCGGGGCGCGGTCCCCAATCGCCGTGTCCGATGTCGCGCGCCAGCTGGGC
>CALMEG010000122.1 GCA_937863185.1 uncultured Paracoccaceae bacterium
CGCCGCTCGATGTGGATCTTGCCGCAGCGCGCGGTCTGATCGCCCGGGCAGCCGCCGCGGGCGTTCCGGTGCTGACCGGGCACCATCGCCGCCACAACCCGCTGATCGCCGCCGCCAAGGCCGCGATCGCGGCAGGCGAGATCGGCACCCCGGTTTCGGCGCATGCGATGTTCTGGTTGATGAAGCCGGATGACTATTTCGATGTGGCGTGGCGGCGGGCGCCGGGGGCGGGACCGGTATTCCTCAACCTCATTCACGACCTTGATCTGATGCGACACCTGGTCGGCGATGTCACCTCGGTGCAGGCGATCAGCTCGAACGCGCAGCGCGGCAATGCGGTCGAGGAAACCTGCGTGATCGCTTTTGCATTCCGAAACGGAGCGCTTGGCACGGCGAATGTGTCGGACACCATCGTGGCGCCCTGGTCATGGGAGCTGACGACGGGCGAAAACCCCGCCTATCCGATGACCGGAGAGGCCTGCTACCAGATCGGCGGCACGCATGGCGCGATCGACCTGCCCTCGGGGCGGATCTGGTCGAATCCGGGCACGCGTTCCTGGTGGGAGCCGATCCAGGCAAGGATCGCGCCGCGGATCTCGGGCGATCCGCTGGTCCGGCAGGCCGAGCAGTTCGCCCGCGTCACCGCCGAGGGAGGGGCGCGGTGGGTGTCGGGGCGGGAGGGCCTTCTACCGCTGGACCTGATCGCCGCGCTCCGCCGGGGGCCCCCAACCGGCACCGCCGTTACGCTGTAGGCGTGCCGATGGCCTTGCGGGAAAACTGCTTCGCAGACGCCTATGCCAGGCCCCGCGCGTGTGGCCGGAAAGGGCAGAGCGTGTCCGAATGATCTCGGTCTTTCTTCTGATCCTTCCGATCTATCTGATGATCGGCCTCGGCTATGCGGCGGTGCGGTCAAACTATGTCGCGGCGTCCGAGATTCGCGGCCTTGGCGGTATCGTGCTGAAGCTGTTCATGCCCGCGATGATGTTCCTTGCGATCGCGTCCAGCCCGATCTCGCAGGTGCTTCGGTGGGATTTCATCCTTGCCTATGCAGGCGGATCGCTGACGATTTACGGGCTGGGTTTTGCAACCGCGCGCATGGCGGGCCGTTCGTTCGGGGATGCCGCGATCGAGGCGATGGGCATGGCCTGCTCGAACTCGGCCTATTTCGGGTTGCCGCTGGCGACGCTCGTGGTTGGACCGCAGGTCGCGCTTCAGGCCTTTGCCTTGGCCGTACTTGTCGAAAACCTCCTGATGATCCCGCTCGCCGTCAGCCTGTGCGAGGCCGGTCAGGGCGCCGGAACCGGCGCGATCCGCAAAGTCGCACGGGGCTTGATCAAAAGCCCGCTGTTGATCGCGGCGCTGATCGGGCTTGGATGGTCGATCTCGGGTCTTGCGATGCCGGACCCGGTGCGCGCGGTGCTGGGCATGATGGCCCCCGTGGCTGCGCCCGTCGCGCTTCTGACGATCGGGGGGACGGTAGCCGAGCTGTCGCTACGCACGTTCGGACCGGGGGTGTTGCGGGTGGTGCCCGGTAAGCTGATCGGTCATCCGCTGGCGGTGTTTGCGGCCTTCGCGTTGGTGGGCACGGTGCCCGATCAGTTGCGCCTTGCCGGGGTGCTGACGGCGGCGGCCCCGATGTTGTCGATCTATGCGCTTTTTGGCCAGCGTTTCGGGCGCGAGGGGATGACCGCGACGGCGCTGATCGTGGCCACCGTCCTGTCTTTCGCCACCATTTCGTTCGGGCTTGTGGTTATCGGTGCAGGCCTTGATGCGGGATGAGCCGGGGCGCAGATCGCGCGACCGGGAAATCAGGTTTGCGCGGCTCCGCACCGCGCGATAGTCTCGATCCGGAGCGGGAGAACCCGCGCCCCGGATCTCGTGAAACCGGAAATCAAGCGGCGGCCTGCCGCAGGGGATACACATATGGTGCGCGCGATTTCGTCGATCTCCTTCTCGGGTCAGCTTGAGGACAAGATCGAGGCCGCCGCCGCCGCCGGTTTCGATGCGATCGAGATCTTCCGCGAGGATATCATAGGCTTCGACGGCCCGCCCGAGGACATCCCGGCCTTCGCGCAACGCGCCGGGATCGGCATCCTGTCGCTGCAAAGCCTGCGCGATTTCGAAGCGCTGAGCGGAGAGGCGCGTGCCGCCGCTTTCCGGCGGGCCGAGCGGTTTCTGGATCTGGCCGGGCGGCTGGGCGCGCCGATGCTGATCGTATGCGCCAATACCCGCCCCGACACGCTGGACGATCCCGCCCGTGCCGCGGCGGATCTGGCCGAACTGGCCGGGCTTGCCCGTGCACGGGGTCTGAGGCTGGGATATGAGGCGCTTGCGATCTCGGCCCATGTCAACACGGTCGGCGCGGCATGGGAGGTCGTGCGCCGCGTGGATGCCGACAACCTGGGCCTTGTGATCGGAGCCGTGCATCTTTTCGCGATGGATGCGGGGGCCGAGGTTCTTGCCGGGATCGCGCCGGAACGCATCGCGCTTGTGCATCTGGCCGATGCCCCGACGACGCGGATCGACCGGGCATTGCTGACGCAATCCTTCCGGCTGTTTCCGGGGCAGGGAACACTGCCTGTCGCGGCGCTTTACGCCCGGCTTCGCACGCTTGGCTACGATGGTCCGATGTCGATCGAGATCTTTAACGACCAGATCCGTGCGCTGCCCCCCGGCCAGATCGCAAGCGACGGGATGCGCGCGTTTCACTTTCTGGACGATGCGCGGCAGAACGTGCTTTCACCGCGCTCGGACCTGGTGGCAACGGCGTTTGTGGAATTCACCGCACAGGGCGAGGACGCGGCCGAGCTGGTCGGGCTTTTGCAGGCAATGGGATTTGTCTGCACCCACAAGGCGGGGGCTGCGGCGCTGTGGCGGCAGGGTGATGCCTGCATCGTGGTGAACGGCGACGATCAGCGATTGACCCATTCGATCTATCTGTTGCAGGGGCTTTCGGTCTCGGGGCTGGGGCTTGTCGTCGATGATCTCGACACCCTTGACCGCCGCATCGGTCTGTTCCACGGCGAGCGGGTCGCCGACAGGTCGGAACCGCCCTATGGCCTGCCGGTGCTGCGCGGGCCGGGGGGATCGGTCTTCTACCTGGCCTCGGGCGGGATAGAAACCGCGCCGGGTTTCTCTGCCTTCGTTCCCACCGGGCAGGTGGCTGGCCGTGGCCTGCTGCGGATCGACCACTGCGCACAGGCACTGCAACCCAATCTGTTCCTTTCGGGCCTCCTATTCTATCGCGCGATCTTCGACATGCGCTCGGCCGAAATCCGTGACGTTCTGGACCCCCATGGCACGGTGCATTCGCGCACCATGGAGAACGACAGCGGTGCGGTGCGCTTCTCGCTCAACGCGAGTTTCGGAGCGGGCACGACGACGCAGCGGTTCCTTGGCAAATCGGGCTTCGCACCCTGGCATCATGTGGCCTTCCTGACCGACGACATCTTCGCCTTTGCCGAAAGGATGGCGCCCGGCGATCTGTTGCAGGTGCCCGCGAATTACTACGAAGACCTCGTGCTGCGCTTCGATATCGGTGCCGATCTCGTGGACCGGATGCGCGCGCTTGGCATCCTCTACGACCGCGATTCAGAAGGCGAGTATTTCCAGATCTACACGCGCAGCCTCAACGGCTTTTTCTTCGAGATCGTGGAGCGGCGCGGCTATGTCGGGATGGGGGCGCCGAACGCCCCCGTACGGATGCTGGCCCAGTTGCGCGAAATCGAGGCCGAGGACGCACTGCACCTGATGTAGATTCCGGTCAGCCCCGGCGATAGGCCGCTAGGAACATGTCGACCGCGCTACGGACATTGGCGGCAAGCAGGGCTGGATCGGGGGGGGCGGGAAGCTTGCCGAACAGGCGCTGACGCCACAGGCCGGCGGTCGACAGCTCGATTAGCTGGGACGCAGCAAGCGCAATATCCGGAATGGCCAGCGTGCCTTCGGCAACCTCGCGTTCCAGCAGTCGCAGAAGCGGTCGTTGCGCGCGTCCGGCACCGCCTTCGTAAAAGCGCACACTCAGTTCGGGCTTGCGTTCCGACAGCGCGACGATGGTACGCTGAGTGCGGATCACTGCATCCGAGCACAGGATCCCGGCCAGATAGGAGGCATAGCGGACAAGCTTCTGTTCGAGGGGCGCGTCATCCTCAAGCCAGTGGTCGGAATCCTTGAAAAGCCTTTCGCGCTCTTGTTCGACGAGGGCTTCGAACAGCGCTTCCTTGTCGGTGAAATAAACATAGAGCGTGCTTTTCGACACGGCTGCGGTACGGCAGATGTCATTCATGCTTGCCGCATCGAAGCCGGTTTCCAGAAAGACCTTCGAGGCGCCGTCAAGAATGCGCGCGCGCATTGCCGGATCGGCCCCGGCAGGATGTCGGCGGGGCGCAGAGACGGCCGCAGTTTCGGATTCGGCGGTATTCATAGTGTAACACTAATCGAACCGCTCGGTTCGATAAAGTCTTGAATTACGTATCCGGGCGCGTTATCTACCCCGGATCGAACCGATTGGTTCGATCAACAGCGACAACCGGAATCAACGCCATGTCACGCCACGAACGCCTTCGGTCAGACGTAACCGCGCAGGCAGCCGACAGCCCGGATCGACCCGCAGCCATAAAGCACTATGTGCCGAAGCTGAGGCGCCTGAAGCTGGCGGGGCTGGGTCTTGCGGGGCTGCTGGCGCTTGGCCTGGGCGGCTGGTCGGGCGCCCAGTGGTGGACAACGGGCCGGTTCATGGAAAAAACAGACGATGCCTATGTTGCCGCGAATATCACGCTGATCAGCAGCCGCGTTCAGGGCTATGTCGCCGAAATTGCCGTGGCCGAAAATGCGTCGGTCAAGGCGGGTGACGTGCTGGTGCGGTTGGATGACGGCGATTACCGTATCGCGCTGCAAACCGCTGAAAGCCGGGTGACGACGGCGGGCGAAAGACTGGCGCGCATCGACGCGCAGTCCGAAGCCGCGCGCGCAGCCGTTGCGCAGGCGCGCGCGATGCAGGATATGGCGCAGGCCCAGTTGCAGCTTGCCCGCACGAATGCCGAGCGGTCCGCCCGGCTGGTCGCAGGCGAGATTGCCGCGCAATCCACGCTCGACGATGCGACCGAAAAGCTTGATACCGCGCGCGCGACACTGGCCAATGCCGATGCCGCGCTTGCCAGCGCCCAGGCACAGGTGGAAGTGCTGAAGGCAGAACGCGCCGAGGCCGAAGGCACGCGCGAAGAGCTGAAACTTGCCCAGGCACAGGCCCACCGGAACCTTGACCTGACGGTGCTACACGCGCCGGTGGATGGCACGCTGACCAATGTGACGCTGGAGCTTGGCGATCTTGTGGTGCCCGGCGCCCGTCTGGCGGCGCTGGTTCCCAGAGACGGGCTTTATATCGAGGCGAACTTCAAGGAAACCCAGATAGCCGGCATTGTCTCTGGAGCCCCTGTTCACATGAGCTTCGATGCGCTGCCCGATACAGCCTTCGAAGGTCGTGTCGCCTCGCTCGCGCCGGCGACCGGCTCGGTCTTTTCGCTACTGCCGCCCGACAATGCCACGGGCAACTTCACCAAGATCGTGCAGCGCGTGCCCGTCCGGATCGAGATTCCCGCCGACGCGATCGCCACCGGCGCGCTGCGCGCGGGGCTGTCGGCCGTGGTCGAGGTCGACACCCGCGCTGCGGCGCGGCCTGCGGGGTAGCCTGCCGTGGCAAGCCCTGCCCCACCTGCCGCGCCTCAACTGACGTCGCGGCGTGTTGCGGCCTTCATGGTCATGGTCTTCGGTATGTTCATGGCGATTCTGGATATCCAGATCGTCTCGGCATCGTTGCCCGACATTCAGGCGGGTCTCGGCGCCAGCCGGGACGAGATCAGCTGGGTGCAGACCAGCTATCTGATCGCCGAGGTGGTGATGATCCCGCTGTCGGGATTCCTGGCGCGGATGATGTCCACGCGGATCCTGTTCACGCTGTCGGCGGCGGGTTTTACCCTGACGAGCCTTATGTGCGCGCTGTCCGGCAGCATCAACGAGATGATCTTGTGGCGTGGGCTTCAGGGCTTTCTGGGCGGGGGCATGATCCCTTCGGTCTTTGCCGCTGCCTACACGATCTTTCCGCCCTCGAAGCGTAATGTCGTTTCGCCGATCATCGGGTTGATCGCCACGCTGGCCCCGACGGTGGGCCCGACCATCGGCGGCTACCTGAGCCATGCGATGTCCTGGCATTGGTTGTTTCTCGTCAATGTCGGCCCCGGTATCGCGGTCACGGTCGCGGCCTTGCTGCTGATCGATTTCGATCGTCCGAACTGGCGGCTGTTCGACCGTTTCGACTGGTGGGGGCTGCTTGCGCTTGCGTCCTTTCTGGGCGGGCTTGAATTCGTGCTGGAAGAGGGACCGTCGAACGATTGGTTCGACGATCATCTTGTGGCGATCATGACTGCGGTGATGCTGGCGGGCGCGATTGCCACCTTCTGGCGCGCCTTCACGCGGGATGAGCCGATCGTGGATTTCTCGGCCTTTGCCAATACCAATTTCGCGGTCGGCTCGGTGTTCAGTTTCGTGATGGGGATCGGGCTTTATGGGCTGACCTATCTTTACCCGCTCTATCTTTCGTCGATCCGGGGCTATGACAGCCTGATGATCGGGGAGACGGTGTTCGTCTCGGGGTTTGCGATGTTCTGCACCGCGCCGGTGGCCGGGATGCTGGCCTCCAGGATCGACTTGCGCATGATGCTGCTGATCGGCTTTGCCGGATTTGCACTGTCGACATGGATGCTGACCGGCATGACCGCCGAATGGGATTTCCACGAGCTGGTCTGGCCACAGATCATCCGCGGCATGTCGTTGATGCTGTGCATGGTTCCGATCAACAACCTTGCGCTGGGGACCATGACGCCGGACAAGATCAAGGGGGCCTCGGGCCTTTACAACTTGATGCGCAACCTGGGCGGCGCGGTCGGGCTTGCGGTCATCAACACGCTTTTGTCGAACCGGGGTGATCTGCACTATGCGAGGCTGGCCGAAAAGCTGACCTGGGCCAATGACGAGGCGCTGCGTCAGCTGGATGCGATGGCGGCCAATCTGGCCGCGCACGGCCTTGACGCCAAGACCGGCGCGCTTGCGCAAATGGCCATGCGGGTCCAGGGGCAGGCGACGGTGATGGCATTCATCGACGTCTTCCTGCTGATATGCATCCTTTTCGCGGGGCTTGGCGTGACGGCACTTTTGATGAAGACTCCGCCTGCAAGCCGGACGGTCGATGCACATTAGCACGCCCCTAGGCCGGGGCGAAAATACCGCGACAGGCGTCTGGCCACGCGGTTAGGATCGGAAGGCCGGGAAGAGAGGGGGCCGCGGTGCCGCAGACCACATCCACGCTTGCGCTGTTTCACAACCGGACCTTCCGCATGCTTTGGGTTGCGGCGCTTGCGTCTAATTTCGGCGGGCTGGTGCAGGCGGTGGGCGCGGCATGGATGATGACATCGCTGTCCTCGTCGCAAAGCATGGTGGCGCTGGTGCAATCTTCGGTCACGCTGCCGATCATGATCTTCTCGCTTGCCGCAGGGGTCTTTGCAGATAACTTCGACCGGCGCCGGGTGATGCTGGTGGCGCAGGGTTTCATGCTGGTCGTGTCGGTCGCGCTGGCCTTCATGGCCTATGAGGGGATGCTGACCCCTTGGCTGCTGCTGGGCTTCACCTTCCTGATCGGCTGCGGCACGGCGCTGCACAACCCGTCCTGGCAGGCCTCGATGGGCGATATCGTGCCGCGCGACGATCTGCCGGGGGCGGTGTCGCTGAACAGCATGGGCTTCAACATGATGCGCAGCGTCGGGCCCGCCGCGGGCGGCGCCATCGTTGCGGTGGCGGGGGCGGCGGCGGCCTTCGCGGTCAACGCGGTCAGCTATGTGGCGATCATCGCGGCCCTTCTGGCCTGGCGCCCGGCGCTGCCCGCACGGCGCCTGCCGCGCGAGGCTTTCGGCGGCGCCTTTGCCGCGGGCCTGCGCTATGTCGCGCTGTCGCCAAACCTGCTGCGGGTGATCCTGCGGGGCTTTCTGTTCGGCCTTGCCGCGGTTGCCATTCAGGCGCTCTTGCCGATCGTGGTGCGCGACCATCTTGACGGAGAGGCCTTCGTCTATGGCGTGATGCTGGGGTGCTTCGGGCTGGGCGCGGTGTTGGGCGCGCTCTTGAATGCACGGCTGCGCGCGCGATTCCGCAACGAGATCATCACCCGCATGGCGTTTATGGGCTTTGCGCTCAGCACGGCGACGCTGGCCCTTGTGGGCAATGCGGTGATCTCGGGCGCGGCGTTGCTTCTGGCGGGGATCTGCTGGGTGGTCGCCCTGTCGCTGTTCAACGTGACGATGCAGCTTTCGACGCCGCGCTGGGTCGTCGGCCGTGTGCTGGCCCTGTATCAGACGGGTGTCTTCGGCGGCATGGCGGCGGGAAGCTGGCTTTGGGGCGCGCTTTCCGAGGGGTTCGGGCCGGATCGCGCGCTTCTTGGCGCCGCGGCGCTTCTGGTGATCGGCGCGCTTGCCGGAACGCGCGCGCCGCTGCCGGATTTCGGGCATCTGAACCTCGACCCGCTCAACAGGTTCAGCGAGCCGCCGCTGCGGCTTGACCTGAGTCAGCGCAGCGGCCCGATCATGATCCTTGTCGATTACGACATCGCGCAACGGGACGTGCCCGAATTCCTGGAGCTGATGAACCAGCGCCGCCGCATCCGCATTCGGGACGGGGCGCGGCAATGGGCCTTGCTGCGCGATCTGGAAGACCCCGACATCTGGACCGAGACCTATCACGTTCCGACCTGGGTCGAGTATATCCGCCACCACGAACGCCGGACCCGTGCCGATGCCGGCGTTGCGGACCGGCTGGCCGCGCTGCACAAGGGCCGGCACCCGCCCCGCGTGCACCGCATGATCGAGCGGCAGACCGTTCCAAGCCATGACGATACGCCAAGGCGTGGCCCGCAGGAAACACCCCCGCCGCCACCTGACACAGAGCTTTGACCGCCCCGCCGCCGGGCGCTATCATGCGTGGCGAAGCGAGGACGACCTCCCCCTGTTCGGGACAGCACGCCGGGACGGCCCGATGATTGCAGGGGACATCCATGCGCAGCACCGCAGACCGCATCCGTCACGCCATCAGCTTCGAGATCATCGGCCTTGTTCTTGTCACCCCGGCGGGGGCTGCGCTGTTCGACATGCCGATGCACGATATCGGCACCGTCGCTATCGTCGGGGCCACGCTCGCCACGGTTTGGAATTACATCTACAATCTGGCCTTCGATCACGCGATGCTGCGCCTTGCCGGGCATGTGCGCAAGTCGGTTGGGCTGCGCGTGCTGCATGCGCTTTTGTTCGAGGCGGGCCTGCTGGCGGGCCTCTTGCCGTTCATCGCGTGGTATCTTGGCGTGACGCTTTGGCAGGCCTTCGTGATGGACCTGTCCTTCGCGCTTTTCTACCTGGTCTATGCCTTCGGCTTCAACTGGGCCTATGACGTGGTCTTTCCCGTTCCGGCCCGTGTTCAGGGCGGCCGCTGAAGGCCGCCCCGTCCCGATCCGGTGTCAGCCGATCGCGGGCCGCATGGCGGGTGCGCGGCGCAGGGCGGGGGCGTTGCGCAGATAGCGCGCATAGCCCAGATCCGCGCTTTCGATATCGGTGGCGGTGCCGCTTACGATATCGGCCAGAACCCGGCCCGAGCCAGCCGCCATCGTCCAGCCAAGCGTGCCGTGCCCGGTATTGAGGAACAGGTTGGCCACAGGCGTCGCCCCGATGACGGGCGTTCCGTCCGGCGTCATCGGACGCAGGCCCGACCAGAACTCGGCCCGACCCTGATCGCCTGCACCGCCGAACAGATCCTCGACCGAATGGGTCAGCGTCCTGCGGCGCTTGTCCTTCAGGCTGTGATCGAAGCCCGCGATCTCGGCCATGCCGCCCACGCGGATGCGGTCGCCCAGGCGGGTGATGGCGATCTTGTGGGTCTCGTCCATGACGGTCGAGACGGGCGCGCGGCCGGCATCCACGATCGGAACGGTGATCGAATAGCCCTTGATCGGATAGACCGGCAGCTTCATCCCCAGCGGCGCCACCAGCGCGGGGGAATAGCTGCCAAGCGCCACGACGAAGGCATCGCCCGCGATCTTGCCCATCGAGGTGTCGACCGAGGCGATCCGGTCCCCGTCACGGTTCAGCCGGTCGATCGAAACGCCATAGTGGAACCGGACGCCAAGTGCCGCGGCCTTTTCGGCAAGGCCCTGCGTGAACTTGAAGCAATCGCCGGTTTCGTCCCGCGGCAGGCGCAGCCCGCCCACGATCTTGTGCCGCGCATCGCGCAGGCCCGGCTCGGCCGTAAGGCAGCCCGCGACATCGAGCACCTCGAAGGGCACGCCGCCGGCGCGCAGCACCTCGATATCCTTCGCCGCCGCATCAAGCTGTTTCTGGGTGCGGAAAAGTTGCAGCGTGCCCTGCTGGCGCTCGTCGAAGCGCAGGCCGGTTTCCGTGCGCAGATCGGTCAGGCAGTCGCGCGAATATTCGGCCAGCCGCACCATGCGTGTCTTGTTGCGCGCATAGGCGCGGGCGGTGCAGTTCCCCAGCATCTGCGCCATCCAGCGCAGCTTGGCCAGATCCGGCCGGGGCTGGACGATCAGCGGCGCATGCTCCATGAACATCCACTTGATCGCCTTGGCGGGAATGCCCGGTGCGGCCCAGGGCGAGGAATAGCCGGGGCTGATCTCGCCCGCATTGGCGTAAGAGGTCTCAAGCGCCGCGGCGGGCTGACGGTCGATCACCGTCACCTCATGCCCGGCCTTTGCAAGATACCAGGCCGATGTCACCCCGATCACGCCCGATCCCAGAACCACCACCTTCATGTCGCGCATCTCCCTGACGAAGGATTCCCTGCGCAATCATAGGCCCGTCATCGGGAAAGTTCTTCGAGATTGATCCGGCAATATTGATATATAGCGCAATAATATCCCGCATATGGCGCATATTTGCGAATAATTCTTCACGCGATTTTGGCGTGGCCCGGAAACCTGCGGCGCATGGGGCCGAATCCGGTGCGAATCTTCGTCCGGTTCCGGCAGGCCTGGCGCTGTGCTATGCCCGCCGGGGCAGGGCGGCATGCGGAAGGGGAAGGAATGGGCGCGTTCGACGAATGGATCGGCCGGCAGACCAGCCGGACAGAGCCGATCACCGCGCGCATGCTGCGCGAATATCACGCCACGCTTGCGGGCACCCGCGGGCCGGGGGCGGTGCTGCCGGGGTTTCACTGGTGCCTTGCGCCCGATGTGGTCGAGCCGCAGGATTTCGGCCGCGACGGCCATCCGCGCACCGGGATCTTTCTTCCCGCCCTGCCCTTGCCCCTGCGCATGTGGGCCGGCGGGGCGCTGGAGTTTCATGCGCCGTTCCAGCCCGGTGATATCGTCACGCGCCAAAGCACGATTGCCGAAGTGACCTTCAAGACCGGGCGCAGCGGGCAGCTTGGCTTTGTGACCGTCGCGCATGAATACAGTGTCGCGGGCGCCCCGCGCCTGAGCGAGCGGCAGGATATCGTCTACCGCGCGCCTGCCCCCGCCGGGCAGCCGGCCCCCGCCCCGGCCGAGGACTGGGACGCGCTGCGCCGCTGGTCCATCACCCCGACGCCGACGCTGCTGTTTCGCTATTCGGCGCTGACCTTCAACGGCCACCGCATCCATTACGACCACCCCTATGCCACCGGGGTCGAGGGGTATGACGGGCTGGTCGTGCATGGCCCGCTGCAATCGGTCTGGATGCAGAACCTTGCGGCGACCGTCCTGGGGCATCTGCCCGCGCGCTTCAGCTATCGCGGGCTGGTGCCGCTGATCTGCAACCTGCCGGTCACGATCGAGGCGCGGCAGGCCGGGGGCGGGCTGGACCTGCGGGTCCGCCGCGACGATGACGGCGTGGTGACGATGCAGGCCCGCGCCGAGGATCCGAACCTTGCCTGAGCGCCCGCGCTGTCACAGGCCCAGAAGTCCGGGCACCGCGCGCATCGAGGCGAAAAGCTCGGCCCCTTCGGCGGCAAGTCGGGGATGGGCGCCCTGCGGGGCATAGCCCAGGCAGCGCATCCTCGCCGCGCGCGCGGCCCGCGCGCCGGTGGAGCTGTCTTCGATCACCACGCAATGCGCCGGATCGGCACCAAGCGCGTGCGCGGCATAGAGGTAAAGGCCGGGATCGGGCTTTGGACAGCGAAGCTCCTGCCCCGAGAAAAGCCGCCCCCTCAGCCGGGCCAGGAGGCCGGGATGCTGGCCAAGCGTGGCCTGCATCTTGGCCTGGCGCCCGTTCGAGCCGACGGCATAGCCGATCCCCGCCGCATCCAGCGCATCCAGCAATTCGGGAATGCCGTCGATCAGCGGCGCATTGCCCGCAAGGCGGGCATAAAGCCGAGTGTAATAGGTCTCGACCCAATCTTCGGGCAGGCTTGCACCCATGCCGCGGGCGGTCTGCGCGACGCCCTCGATCGTGCCGCCGATGAACAGGGCCTCCATCTCGTGCGGATCAAGCGGCAGGCCATGCGCGGCAAGCTCTTCGCCCAGAAGGGCGAAGGTTGCGGGCTCGCTGTCGACCAGAACCCCGTCGCAATCGAACAGAACAGCGGCGGGCCGGTTCATTGCGGCATCCTGAGCAGGGTCACGACCGTGTCGCCATATCTGCGCTGGTCGATCTGTTGCAGCGGTTCGGGCGGCGCGGGGGGGGCGCTTTCCTCCCATACCACGGTCGCGCCGGGCGCGATCCACCCCCCTTCGAGGCATGAGGCAAGCGCGGCCTCGCCCAGGGCCTTGCCATAGGGCGGGTCAAGGAAGATCAGCCCGTAGCCGGGGCCGCGATTGGGCCCCATCCGCGTGGCATCGCGGCGCCAGACATCGCTGACCCCCATGGCGCGCATCTTCTCGATGTTCTGGCGCAAAAGCGCGCGCGCCGCCGCGCCGTCATCGACAAAGGCCACCCGTGCCGCGCCGCGCGACAGGGCCTCAAGGCCAAGCGCGCCGGTTCCGGCGAACAGGTCCAGCACGCGCGCGCCGGGCACCGGATTGCCATGCGTGCCGTTGATCAGAAGGTTGAAGATGGATTCGCGCACGCGGTCGGTGGTGGGGCGCAGATGGGCGGCGGCATCGCCCTCGCCCAGCTCGGCCAGTTTCAGGCCGCGCCGCTCGCCTCCGATGATCCTCATTTCAACAGGGCCTTCAGGTCGCTTTGCGGATCGCCGATCACCTCGGGCGCGGGCGATTTTCCGGCCTCGATCAGGCGCTTGCCGATCATGTAGGCGCGCGCGTCGTTCAGCGCATCCACCGCGATCAGCCTCTCGTCGCGGTAATACCAGAAGGACAGCCCGTCGCCCTGCCGGGTGATGACGCGGGAATAGCCGCTGTTCAGCCCCGCGATCTGCAACTTGGTATCGAACTGGTCCGACCAGAACCACGGCCGGGGGTGATAGTCCTGCCCCGCGCCCAGCATGTTGGCCGCGACCAGCTCGGCCATGTCGATGGCGTTGCCCACGCTTTCCAGCCGGATGCGCCCCTCGGGGCCGGGGAAAGAGGCGCAATCCCCCGCCGCCCAGATCGCCGGGTCAGAGCTTTGCCCCATGGCGTTCACCGCGATCCCGTTGTCGATGGCAAGGCCCGCGGCCTCGGCAAGCGCGGTGGCCGGGGCGATGCCGATCCCGACGATCACCACATCGGCCGGAACATGGCGGCCATCGGCCAGGTCGGCGCCGGTGACATGGGTGGTTCCGGTCAGCCGCGCAAGCCCCGTGCCTTCAAGGATCGTCACGCCGTGGCCCTCATGCAGGGCGCGGATCGCGTCGGCCGTCCCGGCGCAGGCCACGCGGCCAAGGATGCGCGGCGCGGCCTCGATCAGCGTGACCGACAGCCCCAGCTTGCGCGCGACGGCCGCCGCCTCAAGCCCGATATAGCCGCCGCCCACCACGACAAGGCGCGCGCCCGGAACCAGCGCGGGGGCCATCGCATCCACATCGGCAAGGGTGCGCACCACATGCACGCCGGGCAGCGCGCCGCCGATCGCTTCGGGCAGGCGGCGCGGTGTGGCACCGGTGGTCAGGGCAAGCTGCGCATATTCCACGCTCTCGCCCGAGGCGAGCCTGACCCGCCTTGTCGCCCGGTCGATTTCGGTCACCCTCGTGCCGGTGCGCAGTTCGATCCCCTGGGCGGCCCAGAAGTCGTCGGCGCGCAGCGTAAGGCGCTCCAGCGGCATTTCGCCCAGAAGATAGGCCTTGGACAGCGGCGGGCGCTGATGGGGGGGCCCCGGCTCTTCGCCCACGATCGTCGGCTTCCCCGCAGATCCAAGCCCGCGCAGCTTGGCGGCCATGGATGCCGCCGCCTGGCCGCCGCCGATGATGACAATCCCGCTCATATGCCGCTTCCCTCTGGTCGTTTCCGTGCCGAACCCTATATCCTGCCCGCATCGAAGCGCAACGCGACAGGGAGACTGCGATGACGATTTCAACTGGGGCCAGGTTGCCCGAAGCGACACTTTTGACCATGGGCGGGAACGGGCCGGAATCCGTTGCCCTTTCGTCCCGGCTTGATGGCCGCAAGGTGGTGATCTTCGGCCTGCCCGGCGCCTATACCGGCACATGTTCCACCGCGCATGTGCCCAGCTTCATGCGCACCCGTGCGCAATTTGCCGAAAAAGGTGTGGATGAGGTGATCTGCGTCTCCGTCAACGACCCCTTCGTGATGAAGGCCTGGGGCGAGGCGACCGGCGCGACCGCAGCGGGCATCACCATGCTGGGCGATGCCGGTGGCGATTTCACCAAGGCGATCGGCATGGATTTCACCGCCCCTGCCGTGGGGCTTTTTGACCGCTCGGCGCGCTATGCGATGCTGGTCGAGGATGGCGTGGTGAAGGTTCTGCACCGCGAAGAATCCCCCGGCGTCTGCGAGGTCTCGGGCGGAGAGGCGCTTCTGGCCGCGATCTAGCTCAGCCGATGGCGCGCCCGAAGGCCGGGCGCGCCGCAAGCCTGTCGCGGTAAGCCTCGAAGGCGGGGCGCGTCGGCAAGGAGCCGAATTGCAGGCCCCAGGGGATATGTGAACCGACATAGACATCGGCCGCGGTGAACCGACCGCCCGCGATGAAATCATCCCGGCCCAGCTTTTGTTCCAGCGCGCCGATCACGCTATCGAAATCGCCGTAGCCGACCATCTGGCGCCGCTCCGGCGGGGGTTCAATTCCAAGAGCGCGCGCGGTGACGGCGGCTTCGATGGGGCCGGCGGCGAAGAACATCCAGCGGGAATATTCGGCCCGCTCGTGGGGGCGGGGGGCAAGGCCGGCCTCGGGAAAACGCTCTGCCAGCCAGGCGCAGATCGCGGCGACCTCGGTCACCACGGTGTCGCCCTCGGTCAGGACGGGCACCTTGCCCATGGGGTTGAGCGCAAGGAAATCGGGTGTGCGCATCGGTGCGCCGTAATCCAGCTCGATCATCTCGCATTCAGCCCCGGTCTCCTCGACCATCCATTGTGCGATCCGCCCGCGCGAGCGCTGGTTGGTATAAAGCGTCAGCATCGTGTTTTCCCTTTCGGCAAGGCAGGCATGGCGATCAGCGCGCGTGCAGTTTGCACAGGCATTCGACGGGTTCGGAATGATCCTTCTGCACCGTCGCCGCGCCAGCCAGCTTGTCGATGGCGCGGGCAAGTTCGATGTCCTGCATGCTCAGCCCGTCGCAGTGATGGGTGGTCAGGGTGATGTCGACGACATTGTAGACATTGCTCCATTCCGGGTGATGGCCCATCTTTTCGGCTACCAGAGCGATGCGGGACATGAAGCCCCAAGCCTCGGAAAAACTGCGGAACTTCAGGATCTTGCGGATACCGTCGCGGTCGGGCACGCCGCCCCATCCGGTTTCGCCAAGGGCGGGCAGAAGGCTTTGTCTTTCGTTTTCGTCGAGGCGGCCGGTCATGAAACCCTCCATCAGTGGCAGAACCCCGATCATAGCGCGCCCGCGCCCTTGGGAAAGTCTCGTCGGAGAGATTTCGCCGAAGCCCCGCTACATGTAGCCCCGCACAAGCGCGTTCGAGACAAGCACCCAGCCATCCGCGACGACGAAGAAGGCCAGCTTGAAGGGCAGCGCCACGATGGCCGGCGGCACCATCATCATCCCCATCGACATCAGCACCGCCGAAACCACGAGGTCGATGATGAGGAAGGGCAGAAAGACCAGGAACCCGATCTCGAACGCGCGGGAAATTTCCGACAGCATGAAGGAAGGCACAAGGACGGAAAGCGGCGCCTCTCCGATCCCGCTGCCGGCGGCCCCGGGGCGCAGGTCAAGAAGCGTGGCGAAAGTGTCGGGATCGGTGCGCCCGGCCATGAAAAGCCGGAACGGGGCGATGCCCAGCTCGAAGGCTGCGGGCAGCTCCAGGCGCCCGGCGATCAGCGGTTCGATCCCGTTTCGCCAGCTTTCAAGGAAAACCGGCTCCATGATGAACCAGGTGAGGAAAAGCGCGAGGCTGACGATCAGCATGTTGGGCGGCGACTGTTGCAGGCCAAGCGCCTGGCGTAGGATCGACAGCACCGTGACCAGGAACGGAAAGCAGGTCACCATGATCGCAAGGCCGGGCGCCAGCCCGAGCAGGGTGATCGCGGCGATCAGCAGCATCGAGCGGCCCGCAAGGCTTTCGCCATTGCCAAGCGAAACCGTGATGTCCTGCGCGGCGGCGGGGCCCGCGCACAGCATCAGCGCAAGGAGTATGAGGCGCGCCATCACAGGCCGTTCTGCAGATCGGCGATCTCGGTCAGGCGCACGGCAAGCGGGCCATCGTCGTCCGGGTCAAGCTGGGTCAGCTCTCCGCGTGCGATCAACCTGTCGCCGACATAAAGCTCGACCGGGTCGTCGACCCTGCGGTCGAGCGGCAGCACCGAATCGCGCTTCATGCGCAAGAGGTCGCGCACGAGCGGGCGGGATTTGCCGACCGATACGGTGATTTCGATGGGAACCTGGCTGAAGGGGTTCTGCGGCACGGGGGGTTCGTCAATGCTCATCTTCGGGGGTCTCCTGCCCGGGGCGGAAGTGGTTGCGGATGGCGGCGCGGATCGCCGCGATGACGCCGTCAAGGTCGATCTCGACCCCGGTCTGTCCGAAGCGGAGGCTGGCCCGGGTCTCGGCCATCGCGGGGTCTTCGTCGAATTCGACGGGTAATCCGGTTTCCGCTGCCAGCATCTCGCGGATGCGCGGCATGCTGGCGGGATGGGCCACGATCCTTGGCGGAGCCTCTGTCAGCTTTTCGGCCAGCGGAAGCACCTGTTCCAGGACGATCGGGGCAAGCGTGTCCCGGGCCATTGCGGGCAGCACCCGCGCGGCCATTTCCACGATCAGCGGCTCGACCGAGCGCAGCAGGTGGGTGCGCGCCTCATGAAACGTGAACGAGAGTTTCTGGATGTTGCCGGCAAGTTCGCTGCGCAGCTTTCGTTCGGCATCGTCCAGCGCGGCATTCGCGTCTTCCCATCCGGCGGTATAGCCCTGCTCGAACGCGCCAAGCCGGACCTCCTCAAGCCGCGCGGGCGAAAGCGTGACATCGCTGTCAGGATCGCTGTCCTCGAAGGTTTCAAGCTTCAGAAGATGCCCGCTCATGCGGTTTCCCCTTCATCTTCCATCCAGCTGCGCAGGATCTCGACCGATTCGGACTGACGCTCTTCGATCAGGCGCTTGAGGCGAAGGACGGGGTCGTGGGTCTGGCCGCTTGCGGCCGCCGTCGCATCGAAGGTAACGGGAAGCTGACGGTCGGTGCGGCGAAGCTCGTCGGTCAGGGTGACGGGGGGCTGCGCCACATCCTCCATGTCGATCGCGCCTTCCCGCAACGCGGCGCCGCCAAGATCCCCGCCGCGGCCAAGGCGCGGCAGATCCCGCGCGGGCGGGCGCATCAGCAGCGGCCGCAGCACGAACAGCCCCAGCACAAGCGCGACCGCGCCCAGGATCACCGTCTGGATCAGTTGCATCAGGTTGATATCGGATGCGGCGAACATGCCGGCATGGGCAATCTCTCCCTGCACCGCGGCCTGTTCGAAAGGCATGGAGCGCAGCGTGATGACATCGCCGCGCGCCTCGTCGAAGCCCACGGCCGAGGCCACAAGCTCGCGCAGCGCCGACAGTTCCTCTTCGGGGCGGGCCTGCCACGAGATATTGCCGGCACCGTCGGCCACCTGAAGCCCGTCGACAAGAACCGCGACCGTCAGGCGCTTGATGCCGCCGGGGGTGCGCAACACCTCACGCGTGGTTTCGGAGACCTCGAAATTCGTCCGCTCGCGCGTTTCGGTCACGTTGCTTTGCGACTTTCCGCCATTCGCAGCATCGCCCTCGGGCAGGTTCGAGGCGACGCTGACCGCGCCGGGGCGCATCTCGTCCGACATGTCCGAACGTTCTTCGGTATCGACCGAGATCGCCACGCGCCCCTCGGGATCGAAGCGCCGCTCGGTGATCGCCTCGCGTTCCGACACGGTTTCCAGCGAAACCTCGACCACCGCATTGCCATAGCCTACGCGCGCCTCAAGCAGCCTTTCGACATTGTTCCGGATCTCGACGGCGCGGTCATTGGCCGGCCCGGCCTCTTCCCCGGTGCCGATCAGCGCCCCGTTTCCGTCGATGATGGAAACATCCTCCGGCGACATGCCCGAGACTGCCGAGGCCACAAGAAATTTCAACGCCTTGGCCCGCGGCGCCGCAAGGCTTCCGGCCGCGGTGACCACCGTGACCGAGGCGGTCGGGCGCAGATCCTTGCGGAACGGCTGGCCGGAGGGGGTGGCGATATGCACGCGGGCCGAACGGATGCCGGGGCTGGAAACGATCGTGCGTGCCAGTTCCCCCTCTTTCGCGCGCCAATAGGCGGCGTCGAACATCTGCGAGGTGGTGCCGAAACCCGTCAGCGAATCAAGCAGCTCATACCCCATGCTGCCGGCGGCGGGCAGCCCCTCGGCCGCAAGGGTCATGCGCAGCTCGTCGCGCCGCGTGCTTTCGACATAGATCGAATCGCCGCGCACCTCATAGGCCGCCCCGCGCTGTTCGAGGGCGGTGACGATCTCGCCCGCGCGGGCGCCTTCGAGGCCGGCATATAGCAATGCAAGATCGCTGCGCGAGGACATCCCCGCAAGCCACAGGATTGCGACGAATACCGAAAGCGCCGCACCGGCCGCAATCAGCCGTTTGCGGGGGTCCAATGCGCCCCATAGCGCCGATACCTGTTGCAAGACACACCTCCTTTTGGGGCTTCTGCCCCCTCGCCACGAGGCAGATTCCCCGATTGCGCTTAACAATCGGTTAGTGGGTGAAGGGCTATAGACACCCAAAGCGAAAACACGGTGCCGAGATGGACGACACACAGGAAAGCAGCCCGGAGGTTGCTGAAAAGAAATCGAAAATTCCGCTTCTGATCGGATTCGTGCTGATGCTTGCCTGCGGGGCGGGTGGCTATCTGGCGGTCATGGCCGGAGTGATTCCCGGCCTGTCCGGCGGCACCTCGCACGAGGTTCACGACACATCCGACACGCTGCCCGACATCGCCTTTGTCGCACTTGATCCGCTGATCGTGTCGCTGCCCGGTGCGGTTCAGCGCCACCTGCGTTTTTCCGCGCAGCTCGAGGTTGCCTCGGCCCATGCCAAGGAGGTCGAGCTGCTTCGCCCGCGGGTGATGGATGTGCTGAACGGTTATCTTCGCGCGGTCGATATCGCCGAGCTGGAAGAGCCGACGGCGCTGTTCCGGCTGCGGGCCCAGATGTTGCGCCGCGTGCAGATGGTCACCGGCGAGGGCCGCGTGCGCGACCTGCTGGTGATCGAGTTTGTCCTGAACTGAAGAGGAAGCCATGGAGTTCATCGCAGATATCCTGCTTGCCGCCGGTGCGCTGGGTGCGGCCGCCTATTGCCTTGTGCTGGCGCGGCGCCTGCGTCAGTTCAATCAGCTTGAAAACGGCATGGGCGGTGCGATCGCCGTGCTGTCGGCGCAGGTCGACGACATGACCAAGGCCCTTCAGCAAGCCCAGGCGACGGCTGCGTCCTCGGCGCGCCAGCTCGATGCGCTGACCGCGCGTGCCGAAAGCGGGGCGCAGAAGCTCGAACTTTTGCTGGCATCGCTGCATGATCTGCCGCCGGGCGATGCCGAGGGCCGCCGCCCGCGGGTTCTGCGCCGGCGTGCAAGGTCTGACATGGCGGAGTATGCGGAATGACCCGGCGGCACGGACCCAAAAAGGCGGCGGCAGGGCATCGGCGCCGGGCGGGGCGGGGCGCGCTTCTGATTCTGGCGACGCTGCTTGGCGTGTCGGGGTTCCTGCGGCTGGTCGAGGCGACGGGCGGCGCATTCGCGCTTGCCTCGGACGCGACAGTGCCCGCAGGCGCGGTCGAGCCGACCGCACCCGATGCGATTGCGCTTCTGGAAGCCGTGAAGGAGCGCGAACGCAAGGTGTCCGAGCGTGAAGCGCGGCTGGACGCGCGGATCGAGGCGTTGAAAAGCACCGAGGAACGCGTGGAGAAGCAGCTTGCCGCGCTGAGCGCCGCCGAAGAGGACCTTGCGCGCACCGTGGCGATCGCGGATGGCGCGGCCGAGCAGGACGTGGCCCGGCTTGTCGCCTTTTACGAGGCGATGAAGCCGAAGGATGCGGCCCGGCTGTTCAATGAAATGGCGCCGGAATTCGCGGTCGGGTTCCTGGCGCGCATGCGGCCCGATGCGGCGGCCGCGGTCCTTGCCGGGCTTGATCCCAAGGCGGCCTATTCCATCAGCGTGCTGATGGCGGGACGAAATGCCAATGCACCAAGGCAGTAACCTTTTCCGACGCCCCCTGGTGGAGGGCAGGCCAGCAGACCGGAGGCAATCCACATGATCGGTATCGTCGGTATCGTCGTCATCTTCGTGATGGTTTTCGGCGGCTACATCGCTGCCGGTGGAAAAATGGGGATCATCCTCAAGTCGCTTCCCTTCGAGATGATCATGATCTGCGGCGCGGCGGCGGGATCGTTCCTGCTGTCCAACGACATGGCCTCGGTCAAGCACACGATGCGGGATGTGGGCAAGGTGTTCAAGGGACCGAAGTGGAAGCCCGCGGATTACCGTGACCTGCTGTGCCTTCTGTTCGAGCTTATCCGGCTGGCCCGGCAGAACCCCGTGGCGATCGAGGAGCATATCGAGGCGCCGGGCGACTCGTCGATCTTCGGCCGTTATCCCAGGATCGCCGCGGATCACGAGGCGGTCGACATGATCTGTGACACGATGCGCTCTGCCTCCATGAATTACGACGATCCCCACCAGGTCGAGGAGGTTCTCGAGAAGCAGCTCGAGGCGCAGTATCACCATGCGCTGCATTCCAGCCATGCGATGCAATCCGTTGCGGATGCGATGCTCGCGCTTGGCATCGTTGCCGCGGTCCTTGGGGTGATCAAGACCATGGGCTCCATCGACCAGCCGCCCGAGATCCTTGGAAAGATGATCGGCGGCGCGCTGGTGGGCACCTTCCTGGGGGTGTTCCTGGCCTATGGCTTCATCGCGCCTTTCGCGGCGCGCATGAAAACGGTGATCGATGAGGACAGCCATTTCTACAAGCTGATCCGCGAGGTTCTGGTGGCCAACCTTTACCAGCACGCAACCAATATCTGCATCGAGGTGGGGCGCCAGAACACCCCGCATCACAACAGGCCCAGCTTCGTCGATCTGGAAGAGGCGCTGAAACTGCTCAAGGCCGAAGCCGCATGATCCGCCTGCTGGTTGCCCTTTTCCTTCTTGCCGCGCCGGTTTCGGCCGAAACCGTCCGTGTCCGCTCGGGCGAGCATGAAACATTCTCGCGGCTGGTCTTCGATCTGCCGAACGGCACGGAGTGGAGCATCGAAACCGCCGCAGACAGCCTCCGCCTGACAGTGGGTGACCCGAGCCTGCGGTTCGATTCCGGCAGCGTGTTCGACCTGATCCCGAGAACCCGCATTCGGGCGATACGGCAGGACGGCGCGGGCGGCGATATCGTCATTTCACTGGCGGGCGATGTGCATGCAAAAAGCTTCGCAACCGAAAGTGGTTCGGTCGTGATCGACGTGATTTCCGGCGCCTTGCCAGCGAAGGCCGATGCGCGGGGGGATGGGCCTGCGGTCCTGCCGCCCGTCTTTCCCGCCACGCCGACGGCCGTGTCGGACCTGCAGGCGCATTTGCCCGTATACTGGAAGCGCCGGCTGGAGGCGCCCGACCCGGCGCATCCCGCACCGGCAAAGCCCCGGCCCTTGCCCGCATCCTCCCGTCTGGCCGATGTCCAGCAGGCCGAGCAGGAGTTGCTGCACCAGATCAGCCGGGCGGCCGCGCAGGGCCTTATCCGTCTCGATACACGGCAGATCGGGCTGCCACCCGGCCCGGAGGCGCCGGCCCGGCAGGATGGTGCCCCGCCCGCGCCGGATGCGGCGTCGGATCATCTCGCCATTCAGTCGCGCACGGTGATCGATCGTGACAACGCGGTGGCGGGCGCGGCCCCCGAACTTTCTGCCGATGGCGTGCGGTGCCATTCGGATGCGGAACTCGACATTGCCGGATGGCTGGGTGACGCGCCTGTTGCCGCGCAGATCGGTGCCGCCCGTTCGTCCCTGACGCAAGAGTTCGACCGCCCCGACGATGCCGCGGTTGCAGATCTGGCAAGGCTTTACATCGCCCTGGGCTTCGGGGCCGAGGCGCGGGCTCTTCTGACCTCCATGTCGGTCGATCCGGGGGCAGACAGGGTCTTGCCGGACCTGGCGGAGCTGGTGGAAGGCAGGCCGGTCGGGGCAGGGTCGCGCTTTCACTCCATGGCGGGATGCGACAGCGCGGCGGCGCTCTGGGCTGTGCTGGCGGCCAGGGAGGGTGCACTTTCGGCAGAGGGGATCAACCAACCCGCCGTGACCCGCGCTTTCTCGGCGCTGCCGCCGCATCTGCGGGCCTGGCTGGGGCCCGATCTGACCCGTCGCCTGATCGACGCGGGCGCCACCCGAAGCGCAGAGGATATCCGCGCGGCGATCGCGCGGTTGCCGGATACCGACCCCGCCTCGTTGCGCCTTGTGGAGGCGCAGATCGACCTTGCGCGGGATGACACGGGTCTCGCGGCACGGACCTTGCGCGAACTTTCGACAGGGGAAGGGGAAGAAACGCCGCAGGCGCTTCTTCTTTACGTTGCCGCACAGATCGACCGGGGCGAAAGGGTTGATCCCGAAGCGATCGAGACGCTGGATGCACTGGCCTTCGAACATGCCGCGACCCCGCTTGGTGCCCGGCTGCGCAAGGCCCATGTCCTGGCACTGGCGGGCGCCGAGCGGTTCGACGAGGCGTTCGAGGCCTTGTCCCGCTGGCCGCAGGGCCAGCATGAGGCGCTGCGGCTGGAAGCCCGTGAGGGGCTTTTCCAGAACCTTCTGGCACTTGCCGACACGGCCCGGTTCCTGCCCTGGGCTTTTGCGGAAACCGGCCAGCCGGGCCTGAGTGCCGCCACACGGCTTGCTCTGGCGGAACGTCTGGCGGATGAGGGATTCCCCGATGCCGCAAGGGCGCAGCTGGAGGGCGATCCGGGCCAGACAGAGGACGGGCGGTTGTTGCATGCGCGCATGGCGCTGAAGGATGGCAATGCGCCCGCGGCCATCGCCGATCTTGTCGGGCTTGACAATGAGGCGGCGAATGCCCTGCGGGCCGCGGCCTTGCAGCGGATCACCGAGGATGCCCGGCCGCAGAAGCAAGATGATGGGGTTTTACCCGCCGCGCCGCCACCGGACAGGCCTGCCGCAGGGGGTGCGGACCTGGCCACGGCCCGAGACCTGCTTGAACGAAGCGCGGCCGAGCGCGAGGCCATGCAGGCGCTTTTGCAAGAAACCGCAGATCTTCGGGAATCACCTTAGACGCTTACGCTTTCTAAACGCTCCGTCACTAGCGTGGGTCTGGCAAGAATTGCTGGAGGTGGGTGAAACCCATGAAACGCTTTCGTTGGGCCGTCATGCGGCATGTGCTCCTGATGGCCGTGGGGCTTTTTGCGGCCCGTGCCGAGGCCAGCCAGTCCGAGGCAGAGATCTGCTCGCGCGTCGCGGCGACGGTCGCACAGCAGTCGGGCGTGCCGGTTTCGGTTCTCAGGGCGATCACGCTGACGGAAACTGGCCGCAAGCTTGGCGGCGCGTTTCAGCCCTGGCCCTGGACGGTGAACATGGAGGGCAAGGGCCACTGGTTCGACACGCAGGACCAGGCCCGCGCGTTCGTCTTCAAAGAGTTCAAGCGCGGCGCCCGAAGCTTCGATGTGGGCTGCTTCCAGATCAATTACAAATGGCATGGGGAGGCCTTCGCCTCGATCGACGAGATGTTCGATCCGCTGGCAAATGCCCAATATGCGGCCAGGTTCCTCAGGGATCTGCACACCGAAACCGGATCCTGGAGCAAGGCGGCCGGCGCCTACCATTCGCGCACGCCGGAATTCGCCAACCGCTATGCCGCGCGTTTCGACCGCATTCGCGCCACGCTCGCCCCGGAGGAAGGTCCGGATGGCGGCGCGCCCTTGCCCGATCGGGAGATCCCCGAAATCCCCGATATCGTCCTGGCCGCGAATGGCCCCGCACCGCAGGACAGGGCAGAGCGGGTGAACCGCTATCCCCTTCTGATCCGCAAGACGGCGGCGCCGGCCTCGCTTGGGGGGGCGCCGGGGGCAAGCCTCTTTGCCGCCGCGGTCGCAAGAATGGGGCAGGAATAGCCCGTGCGCATCACCATGCTGAAGATCTTCCAGCCCACTATCCTGCTGTCGCTTGCGCTTATGGCGGTGATCGTGATGATGATCCTGCCGGTGCCGGCATGGGTGCTGGACCTGGGGGTCGCACTGTCCTTCGGACTGGCGATCCTGATCTTCACCATCACGCTTTTCATCGAGCGGCCGCTGGATTTTTCGGCCTTTCCCACGGTGCTTCTGGCCTCGCTCATGCTGCGGCTGTCGCTGAACGTGTCCTCGACGAAACTGATCATCGGGCAGGGCCATACCGGAACCGGGGCCGCCGGCGGCGTGATCGAGGGGTTCGCCAATTTCATCATGGGCGGCTCGGTCCTGATCGGGCTTGTGGTGTTCTGCGTCATCCTGATCGTGAATTTCATCGTCATCACGAAAGGCGCCGGCCGCATGGCCGAGGTCGGCGCGCGCTTCGCGCTGGATGCGATGCCGGGAAAGCAGCTGGCCATCGACAGCGACATGAATGCCGGCGCGATCGACCATGCCGAGGCCCGCGCGCGGCGCGAGAAGGAGCAGGCCGAGACGACCTTCTTCGGCTCGCTCGACGGGGCGTCGAAATTCGTCAAGGGCGACGCTGTCGCGGGGCTTCTGATCACCATGCTCAATATCGTGATGGGGTTGATCATCGGCACGCTGGTGCATGGCATGCCGATGGACCGCGCGCTGGAAACCTATGCGATCCTGACGGTGGGCGACGGGCTGGTCAGTCAGATCCCGGCGGTGATCATCTCGATTGCCTCGGCGATCCTGCTGTCACGCGGGGGCGCGCAAGGCGCCGCGGATCTGGAGCTGTTCCGGCAGCTCGGGCGCTATCCCGCGGCCCTTGCCACCGTCGCGGTGCTGATGGCGCTTTTTGCGATCGTGCCCGGCTTGCCGTTCCTGCCGTTCATCGGCAGCGCCCTTGTGCTTGGGGGGATCGCTTTCGGCGGTTACCGGGCGGCCGGGAAACGGCGGCGGCGCGACGCGATGCGCCTGCCCCCCCCGTCCGAGCCTGCCCCGCGCAAGTCGTTGGGGGACATCCTCGATGTCGATGAGATCCATGTCGAATTCGCGCCCGACCTTGTTTCCATGGCGCTTGATCCCGCGACCGGCCTCGATGCGCGCATTGCCAACATGCGCAATCATGTTGCGGCCGGTTACGGCGTGATCCTGCCCGAAATCCGCCTGACCGACGATCACACGCTTGGCCCCGGCTGGTATCGCATCCGCATCCAGGGGGTCGAGCAGGCGAAGGACCGGCTGTTCCCGGATCATGTCCTTGCCCTCGTGTCCGATAATTCCGGCAGCGTGCCCGAAGGGCAGGATGTCCGTGAGCCGGTCTACGGCGCCCCCGCGCGCTGGATCCTGTCCGACCGGCAGGAAGAGGCCGCGCTGTCGGGCTCGACCGTCGTCAGCCCGACAGAGGTTCTGGCGACCCACCTGCTTGAGGTGATCCGCAACAATTTCGCGCGGCTGATGACCTTGCGCGCGCTGCGCCGCCTTCTGGATGAGGCTGCAAACCTGTCGGATGCGGCGCGGGGCGAAAGCAACCGCCGCATCCTGGACGATCTTGTTCCCGACAAGGTCAGTCCGGATCTGCTTCTTGCGGTCTTGCGCCTGCTTCTTGAAGAGAGGGTGTCGATCCGCAACCTGCTGCTGATCGTCGAGGCGATCGCCGAGGCCCGGGGCATGCCCTCGCCCGAGGCGATCTGCGAACATGTCCGCCAGAGGCTGGGCTTTCAGCTTGTCGCGGATCTGCGCCGCGATGACGGCACCATCCCGCTGCTTCAGCTTGCGCCCGAATGGGAAGAGGCGTTCAGCACCTATCAGATCGGCGGGGACCGCGGGCAGGGTGACATTGCCCTGCCGCCGGACAAGTTCAACCGGCTGGCGGGCAATGTCGCCGAGAAGGTTGCCTGCGCCGGGGAAGAGGGTGTCTTTCCCGCACTGGTGACCTCGACGTTCCGGCGCCGTTTCCTGCGCACCGTGCTGGCCGCGAAGGGCATAAGCGCCCCGGTTCTCAGCTTTGAGGAAATCGGGACCAACGCGCGCCCCGCCATGGTCGGCGTGGTTCCCGCATGACCGCGACGCTTGCCGAACTGGCCCCGGCCCTGCAAGAGATGCTGTTCCTGGGCTTCGTCGTCTTTCTGCGGGTCGGGGGTGCGATGGCGCTGATGCCCGCTTTCGGAGAGGTGTCGGTTCCGATGCGGGTGCGCCTCGGCCTTGCCCTGGCCTTCACCGCTGCCGTGATGCCCGCCGTTGCCGAAAGCGTCGGGGCCGGGCGTGGCGTGCCGCCCCGCGCGATGCTGACCGAGCCCCTGCTGGGCCTTGCGATCGGCGCGATGCTGCGCTTCTTCGTGCTTGCATTGCAGACCGCCGGCACGATCGCGGCGCAGGCAACATCGCTTTCGCAGCTTTTCGGCGGCTCCGGCGGCGAGCCGCAGCCCGCCATCGGGCATATCCTCGTGGCGGCGGGCCTTGCCTTGGCCGTCATGTCGGGCCTGCCGGTCAAGATCGCGCTGCTGCTGATCGCCTCTTACGATGTGTTGCCGCCGGGGCAGGCACTAGAGGTCGGCCGGATTCTCGCCTGGGGGCTTTCGGGCGTTTCGGCCAGCTTCTCTCTGGCGCTGAGCATTGCCGCGCCATTCGTCATTGCGGGGCTGGTCTACAACGTGGCGCTTGGCGCGATCAACCGGGCGATGCCGCAGCTGATGGTCGCCTTCGTCGGCGCCCCGGCGCTGACCCTTGGCGGGCTTGCCTTGCTGAGCATCGCCCTGCCCGCCGGGCTGGCATTCTGGCATGCCACGCTTGACGGATTCCTTGCCGCGCCTTTCGGGGGGCCGGGATGAGCGAGGATCAGGCGGCCGAGAAGGAACACGAGCCGACACAGGGCAAGCTTGACGAGGCGCGGCGCAAGGGCGACATCCCGAAATCGACCGATCTGACGACCGCGGCCGCCTATCTTGGCTTTGCCGTGATGGCCCTTGCCCTTGGCGGCGAGGGGCTTGTCCGCCTTGGTACCGCGCTGTCGGCTTTCCTGGATCGTCCGGATGCTTTTGCGGGTGTCCTTTCAGGCCACGGGGGACGGACGGTTCTTCGGGGGCCGATCCTGCAAGGCCTTGCGCTGCTTGCGCCCTGGTTTGCCCTTCCCATGATTGCCGCATTGCTGGCGCTTGTCGCGCAGCGCGCCCTTGTCTTCTCGGGCGACAAGCTGGCCTTCAAGGCAAGCCGCATTGATCCGCTTGCGAATGCGGGCCAGAAATTCGGGCGCACCGGGCTTTTCGAATTTGCCAAGAGTTTCGTGAAACTCGTCCTGATTTCGGTGCTGCTGGCGGTCTTCCTGTCGGGTAAACTGCCGCGGATATTGCAGGCGCAGCGGCTTGAGCCCGCCCTGATCGCGGCCGAGATCGCGCGCATGGTGGCCGAGTTCGTCGTGCTTGTAACGGTTGTCACGCTGGTGATCGGTGGGTTGGACTATGTCTGGCAACGCGCCGAGCATCTGCGCCGCAACCGCATGAGCCGGCAGGAACTGCTTGACGAGATGAAGCAGTCCGAGGGCGACCCCCACATGAAGGCGCAGCGACGGCAGCGCGGTGTCGATATCGCCATGAACCGCATGCTGTCGGATGTGCAGGGAGCCGATGTGATCATCGTCAACCCGACGCATTATGCCGTTGCGCTGAAATGGGATCGGGGAAGCGGGCGCGCCCCGGTCTGCGTGGCCAAGGGCGTGGACGAGGTTGCGGCGACCATCCGCAGGATCGGGATGGAGCATGGCGTGCCGATCCGGTCCGACCCGCCCACCGCGCGCGCCCTTCACGCCACGCTGGAGATCGGCGACGAGATCCGGCCCGAGCATTACAAACCGATTGCGGCCGCGATCCGCTTTGCGGAAGCGATGCGCAAACGCGCGCGTGGCAAGTGGGGGCCGTGATGAAGAAATCAGACCTCGAGACGCTTGCGAAGATCACCGGGATGCAGTCGGACCTGGCCCTGGCGCAGCTTGCCGCAATCTCGGACGAGATGGCGAAGACGCGGGACAGGCAGGCCGCCAATCGCCGCGCGGTCTTGCAGGCCTGGCAAGCGACCAGGGCCGATCCGGCGCTCGGATCCGGTGCGGTGCGTTTCAGCCAATGGGCCGGGCAGGAAGCCGCGGCCTTGCAACGCCAGGCCGACGAACAGGGCCGCCTGCTTGAAACGAGAAAGGCCGAGGCCATTCGTGCCTTCGGCCGCAAGATGGCGCTGGACAGTCTGCGCGCCGCCCTGTCGCGCGGCTGACAGGATGGCCGCGGATCGCGTCCCGGCTCAGGGCGAATCCTGGCGGACGATATCCGCGATCAGGATGTCGGACACCTCGGGCCCAAGCGCCTTGTGCGCGGATTCGAGCAAGGCCCGGCGGAGCGCTTCGAGGTTGCCCGATTGCGTGAAGGCCCCGCGGAACCCTCCGGCATTGGCGTGGTTGAAAAGGACGCTCAGGAAACCGTCGCGCAGTTTCGGCTCCATCTCGTAGACCCGCTCACGATTGCCCTGCGCAATCTCGAGGCTCAGCGACAGGATCACAAGCGCCGAGACCTGCCCATCCTCTATCGTCGGTATGACGAACTGATTGTTAAGCTTGACATATTCGCGCCCGGTATCGGATTCGGCATGGGAGGGCGCGGCATCGTGCGGTTCGGCCTCGGCCATCTCTGCCTCGGGCGGCGGCGGAGGTTCGGCAAAAAACTTGCCCGCTCCGACGCCGGCCAGCAGGCCGATCAATGCCATGACGATCGGAAGCAACTTACGCATGGGCACCCTCAGAACGGCAACAGAACGTCTGCGACCTGCTGGCCGATGCGGGGTTGCTGCACATCCGTGATCTGCCCGCGGCCGCCATAGGCGATCCGCGCGCCGGCGATCTTGTCATAGGTCACCTCGTTCTGGCGGCTGACATCTTCGGGGCGGACGAAGCCGGTCACCACAAGCTCGCGCACCTCGAAATTCACGCGCACCTCCTGGCTGCCCTGAATGCGCAGAACGCCATTGGGCAGGCGATCGAGGATCGTGGCGGCCACGCGCAGGGTCAGCTTTTCCTTGCGCGCAACCGAGCCGTTTCCCTTGTAGGAGGATTGCGAATTCGTCTCATAGGCGTCTGCCATGCTGGCCCCGTCGGGCAGGCGCTGATCCAGGCGCTGCGGAATCCCGAGCATGGCCGGAATGCCCATGGAATCCGAGCCGCTCCGGCTGCGCCCCGTGCTGTTGGAGATTTCGGCCTTGTCGTCGATTTCGATCACGACGGTCAGGATGTCGCCACGAGCCGCCGCGCGGCGATCCCCCAGAAGCGAGCCGCGCCCGCCCGACCAGAGCGACGCCTCGGTCGCGCCGCTTGTCGCTTGGGCGTTTTGCGGCATCGGGGCGCTGGTCATCGCAAAGAACTCGTTCCCGGTTTCCACCGGGGTGAAATCCGGGGCCTTGCCCACCTCTTCCAGGCGCTGGCAGGCGCTGAACGCAAGGGTGCAGGCGGCGATCAAGAGAATACGCATTCGAAATCTTCCTGTGCTAATCCACGAGCGCCGCGCCCGTTGGCGTGACCGTGGCGGTAAGGGTTGCCTTGGAATCGAGGTTCATCACGCGAATCCGCGCACCCGCGGCGCCGCGCTCCAGCGCGCGGGCTTCGGTTTCTATGCTGAGCGCGCCGCGGCGATAGAGCAGCGGCACGATCTGGTTGCGCTCGATCATCGCGGGTGGGCCCAGGTCGGCGGCATGCAGCGGCCGGCCGGCATAGACCGTGATGCGGGTTTCCAGCCCCAAGGCATCGTCGGGGCGCGAAAGCGCTCCGGGCGCGGCGCTGTCCGATACCGTCACATCGGCAGGGCCGATCACCGTATTGGCGCGCAGGGTCCGCGCGGCCAGCAGGGTTTCGCCCCGTGCGGCGGGCGCCGCAAGAACGGCCAGGACACAGCCTGTCAGGGCAAGCCGGAGGATCATCAGCGCACCTGTGTCGTTGCACCAAGCATCTGGTCGGCGGCGGTGATCACCTTGGCGTTCAGTTCGTAGCCGCGCTGCGCCTTGATCAGTTCGGTAATCTCGCGCACCGGATCGACCGAGCTTTCCTCAAGATAGCCCTGCCGCAATGTGCCCAGCCCGTCCTCGCCGGGGGCCGAGACATTGGCCGGACCCGACGCCCCGGTTTCCAGAAACAGGTTCGACCCGATCGCCTCCAGCCCCTTTTCGTTGGTAAAGCTTGCCAGCGTGAACTGGCCCAGCATCTCGGGTTCGACCCGGTCGTTGAAATAGGCATAGACCTCGCCCGCGGCATTGATCGAAAGGGCGCGCGCATCGGCGGGGATGGTGATGTCGGGCACCACGGGATGGCCGTCCGAGGTGCCGATCTGGCCGTCCCCCGAACGTTTCAGGCCGCCATCGCGGGTATATGCGGAAAGGCCCGAAGGCAGCGTGACCTCAAGATAGCCGTGCCCGTCGATGGCAAGATCCAGATCGCCGCCGGTCGCCGAAAGCGACCCCTGCGCCAGGTTGACCGTCACCGCCGAGGGCCGGACGCCAAGGCCAAGCTGCACCCCGGTCGGCACCACGGTGCCGTCATTGGCGGTGATCGCGCCGGGCCGCGTCATCTGCTGATAGTGCAGATCGGCGAATTCCGCGCGGCGGGCGTTGTAGCCCGTGGTGGACATGTTGGCGAGGTTGTTCGAAATGACCTCGACCCGCATCTGTTGCGCGCTCATGCCGGTGGCGGCGATCTGAAGGGCTCGCATATCGGGACTCCTTATCGGGTGAGGGTGGATATCGTGCTGCGGATGCGTTCGTCTTCGCGGTCGAGGAAGTTCTGGCCCATCTCATAGGCGCGCTGCACCTCGATCATGCGCGCGATTTCCGAGATCGCATCGACGTTGGAATCCTCGAGAAACCCCTGAAGCAGGGTCGCATTCTCGACCGGCTCAAGCTCGGTGTCGAAGGCAAGGCGGGTTCCGCTTTCATGCGTTAGTGTGGTGGGATCGGCAGGGCGGAAGACCCCGACCTGCGCGATCGGGCCATCCCCGGACGAAAGCGTCCCATCCTGCGACAGCCGGATGGTGCCCGCGTCGGGCGGTAGTAGGATCGGCGCGCCGCCCGCATCCAGCAGCCGGTAGCCGTCGGTCGTGACCAGTTCGCCCTCTGCCGAGGCGGTGAAATTGCCCGCCCGCGTTAGGCGGTTGCCCTGCGGGGTTTCGATCTGGAAAAACCCCTCGCCCTCGATTGCGAAATCAAGGCTGCCTCCGGTCGCGCTGAGCGGACCCTGCGACTGGTTGATGCTGCGGGCATCGGCATGGGCCATGGACAGCGAGGGCCCTCCGGCCCCAAGGGCCGCGACATGTTCGGCAAAGATCAGGCCTTCCCGGCGGAACCCGGTTGTCGAGACATTGGCGATGTTGTTGGCAACCACGCGCATCTCGTGCATCAGGCCGGACTGGCGGGTCAGCGTGGTATAGAAGGCGTTGTCCATCCTATCCTCCGATCATCAGGGGAATGATGCGGTCTGCGAAGAAGGACCGGAGGGTTTCCGTCATGAAGGACATCGAAACCCAGAAGACGACCAGCATCGCGCCCACCTTGGGCACGAAGGTCAGCGTCATTTCCTGCACCGAGGTCAGGGCCTGAAAAAGGCCGATCGCCACTCCGACGACAAGCGCGACCGCCAGCATCGGCGCGGACATCATCACCGCGATCCAGAGGCCCGCGCGCAATGTGTCGAAGAGAACCGCTTCCTGCATGGCTTACACCGGCATCCGCAGGATTTCCTGATAGGCCTCGACCACCTTGTTGCGCACCGTCACGGCGGTCTCGACGGCAAGCTCGGTCGCCGCGAGGGCCTGTACCAGCGCATGGGGGTCGGCATTCCCGACCATCGCGGCTTTCGCGGTCTGCTCGCTGTGCTGAAGCGTTTCGGCAAAGCTGCCGGCGATCCTGGCCAGACCTGCCTGCGGGTCGGGGGCATGGGTCGGTTTGGGTGCGGCGGCCTGGCGGGCCTGCGTATAGCCCTGGGTTGCAAATGACGTGCGCAAGTCCATTCTGGACCTCCTTATCTTAACGGCGGAGAAGATCGAGCAGGGCCGAGGACATCTGCCGGGCTTGATCGAACATCTTCAGATTCGCCTCGTAACTGCGCTGCGCCTCGCGGGCGTCGGCGATTTCGATGACCAGATCGACATTGGACCCCGCGTAATAGCCGCCCGCATCGGCAAGCGGATGCGACGGATCGTGGATCCGGGGAAGGGGGCTGCGATCAAGCTCGGTCGGGCCGGCCCTTACGGCACCCGTGGCGCGGCCGTGGTCGAACTCTGCCTCGAAGGCGATCGTCTTGCGGTGATATCCGGGGGTATCGGCATTCGCGATGTTTTCCGAAACATGGCGTAGCCGCATGGCCTGGGCGCGCAGCCCCGAGGCCGAAGTTGCCAGGGCATCCGAGAAATCGGCCATCTTCACCCCCGTCCGAGGCTGGCGCGCAGCACGTTCATTGAGGATTTGTAGATCGCAAGCGCCCGGTCGTGCTGCCGCCTGACCTCGACCGCCTTGACCATCTCTGCCTCCAGCGAGACCGAGTTGCCGTTGGGGGAAAGATCCGTGTCCAGGCGGGAGATGCGGGGCGAGGCCCCGCCTTCCGGACCGGCTGTCAGGTGGCCCGCGCGGGTGGCCGCCATGCCGGTTTCCGCACCGCTGCCGTAGATCTGGGAAAAGGGCGATACATCGCGTGCGCGATAACCGGGCGTGTCGGCATTGGCGATATTCTGCGACACGATGTTCTGGCGCAGCGCCGCATGGCGCGCCATCGCCTGCGCCATCGACATGATCTCAAGGTTTTCGAACATCGGGGCTTCTCCTCCGAGCTATCAACCAAGGCTTAAGAACGAATCATTTAGAAAACCTTTCGAGGGAAAGGAGGCCGGAATGGCGCTTGAAGGTCTGGAACTGCTGCGGTCCGAGATTCAGGGGCTGGCACCCGCGCGGCTGATCGGACAGGTCACCGAAATCGGCGGGGGCGTCGTGGGGGCCTCCGGCCTTTCCGTGCGGGCGGTGATCGGGGACCGGGTGTCCATCCTGCGCAGCGATGGCCCGGAAGTCGGGGCCGAAATCGTGGCGCTTTGCGCGCAGGGCGCCACGCTTCTGCCCGACGGAATGTCATCCGGAATCGCCATCGGGGACCGGATCGCGCTGCAAGGCGCATGCGGTATCGCCCCGCATGACAGCTGGATCGGCCGCGTCGTCGATCCGGTCGGGCGGGCGCTGGACGGCCGCCCGCTGCAACGCGGCATGGCCGAGCGCGATTTGCGTGCCGCCCCGCCGGTGGCAACCCGCCGCCGCTGCCTTGGTGCGCGGCTTTC
>CALMEG010000123.1 GCA_937863185.1 uncultured Paracoccaceae bacterium
CATCCATCATCGACAGCGACCCGCCGCAGACCGAGGCCATCGAGGACGAGCCGTTCGATTCCGTGATCTCGGACACGACGCGGATCGTGTAGGGGAAATCGGTCGCCGCCGGCAGAACCGCCTGAAGCGCGCGCCAGGCAAGCTTGCCATGGCCGATTTCGCGGCGGCCGGGCGAACCCACACGGCCGACCTCGCCCACCGAATAGGGCGGGAAGTTGTAGTGCAGCAGGAAGTTCGAGCGCGAATTGCCATGCAGCGCGTCGATGATCTGTTCGTCATCGCCGGTGCCCAGCGTGGTCACGACAAGGCCCTGCGTCTCGCCGCGGGTGAACAGCGCCGAGCCGTGGGTGCGCGGCAGCAGGCCGACCTCGGACACGATCGGGCGCACGGTCTTGTTGTCACGCCCGTCGATCCGCGCGCCACCGTTGATGATGTCGCCGCGCAGGATGCCCGATTCCAGTTTCTTGATCGCGGAACCAAGGTTCGGATCGACCTGATCCTCTTCCGACAGGCTTTCCTTGATCTTTGTGACCGCAGCCGAGATCGCGTTCGAGCGTTCCTGCTTGTCCTTGATCGCGAAGGCGGCGCGCATGTCGGTCTCGCCCGCGGCTTTCACTTTGTCGAACAGCGCGCCGTATTCCGGCGGCTGGAAGTCGAAGGGTTCCTTGGCGCATTCCTCGGCGAAGTCGATGATCAGGTCGATCACCGGCTGCATCGCCTCGTGGCCGAATTTCACGGCGCCCAGCATCTCGGCTTCCGAAAGCTCATAGGCTTCGGATTCGACCATCATCACCGCGTCCTTGGTGCCCGCGACGACAAGGTCCAGGCGCTGCTCGGGGTTTTCGCGCAGCTTCTGCATGTCGTCGACTTCGGGGTTCAGGACGTAGTCGCCATCCACGAAGCCCACGCGCGCGGCGCCGATCGGGCCCATGAAGGGAACGCCCGAAATGGTCAGCGCGGCCGATGCGGCGATCATCGCCACGATGTCGGGTTCGTTGACCAGGTCATGCGACAGCACGGTGCACATCACGAGAACTTCGTTCTTGAAGCCCTCGACGAAGAGCGGGCGGCAGGGCCGGTCGATCAGACGCGAGGTCAGCGTCTCTTTCTCGGACGGGCGCGCCTCGCGCTTGAAGAAGCCGCCCGGAACCTTGCCGGCGGCGTAGTATTTTTCCTGGTAGTGGACGGTCAGCGGGAAGAAATCCTGCCCCGGCTTCGCTGCTTTCGCGAAGGTCACGTTGGCCATGACCGAGGTTTCCCCCAGCGTGGCGATGACGGACCCGTCCGCCTGACGCGCAACCTTGCCGGATTCCAGCGTCAGCGTTTCTTCGCCCCACTGGATCGATTTCCTTGTGATCTTGAACATAAGTTTTTCCTATCGTCGCGCAGGGACCCTCCCCGCGCCTGTTTGCGTACGGGCCCCATGCCCGTGGCTCCTTTTCCTTTCACGGCTGCCCGTCCCATGGAGCCCGGTGGGAAGGCCGACACCCGGAAACCTGTCCGGGTTGAAAGAGAAACGCGCCCCGAAGGGCGCGTCCCTGGATCAGCGGCGCAGGCCCAGACGCTCGATGAGCGAGGCGTAGCGCGCTTCGTCCTTGCCCTTGAGGTAGTCCAGCAGCTTGCGGCGCTGAGCGACCATCATCAGAAGGCCACGACGGGAGTGGTTGTCCTTCTTGTGGGACTTGAAGTGTTCCGTCAGCGTCGAAATGCGTGAGGACAGGATAGCAACCTGAACTTCGGGCGAACCGGTATCGCCCTGTTTGGTGGCGAATTCCTTGATCAGACGGTTTTTCTCTTCGGCAGTGATCGACATCGGGGTCTCCTTGAAGGTTAGAGGAATGGCGCAGGCCGGGATGTCGTCCAGCAAGGCCCGTGGAGGGTCCGCCTGTCATGGCGGATGCGCGCATATAGGGGAAATCGGGTGAAAAGGAAAGTGATATTCACGTTTGGCGTGATGCCCCGGCAGGGCCCTGCCTAAAGCGCGGCAAAGGCCCTGGGCGACATCAGCGCGATATCCGCGGCGCTCAGTTCCGCTCCGTTGAGCACCTCGGCAATGCGGATGCCGTTCACCAGCACCCAGGCCGCCCCTTCCGTGCCGTCCGACGGCGCGACCGAGATTTCGGGCGCCGCGCCCTCGGGCACGTCCATCACCACGGCGATGCGGTCCTGCACGGGGTCGTAATCCTCGATGAGGGTGAGGGGCGCGGCCTCGCCGGCCCAGGCAAGGGCGAACAGGTCCGCATCCTCGCCGCCATGAAGCCAGTCATCCGCATCGCCGATCAGCGCATCTGCCCCCTTGCCGCCATTGAGGAAATCGCGCGGCGCGGCAAGGGGACCCTCGTCCCCCGCAAGGCCCGGCGCGCGGCCGTCAAGAAGATCGTCGCCCTTGCCGCCGAACAGCTCATCCGCGCCCGCGCCGCCGGTCAGCGTATCGGCCCCGTCATGCCCCTCCAGCGTGTCATCGCCCGCGCCACCGTCCAGCAGGTCATCCCCCACGCCCCCCAGAAGCAGATCCGCCCCCGCCTCGCCCGAAAGCGCGTCATCGCCCATGAACCCGGAAAGCGTGTCCGCGCCGGTGCCGCCCAGGATCAGGTCATCGCCATCCTCGCCGCCAAGCGCATCATCCCCCGCACCGCCCAACAGCACGTCCTGCCCCGCACCGCCCCAAAGCACGTCGCGCCCGTCATCGCCGGACAGCGTATCGTTGCCGTCAAGGCCGTTGGCCTGATCCGCGCCCGGCGTGCCCGCAAGGTCATCCGCCAGCTCGGTGCCGCCGATGATCCGCCCCTGCGGCGCGGCATCGGGCAGGGGCGGCACATCGTCCAGAAGATCCCCCGCCGCGGTTTCGTCACCCGCTTCGGGCGCGGGATCATCGTCGTCACCCCCGGTATCGTCGCGGGTCACGGCTTCGGGCAGAAACCCGATCGAGGCACCCGCAAGCAGCAGCCCGAGCAAACCGGAAAGAAGGAACATCGCCGCACCCTTTGTCGTCGCATCGCCGCAAGGCTAGGGACAATTCCCTTCCAATGCCTTACGCGCGCCCCCCATGCCACGAATTTCGCCGCAAAGGGTTAACGCCGCCTAAAAGGTCGCGGGTTGCGGCCAGGGCTCGGGCTGGCGGTCATAGCCGATGTAAAGCGGATGGCGCGGCGCGCCGGCCTTGGTCAGGCCCAGATGGAAGAGCGGCCGCCCCGAGGTCCGCAAAAGCCGCTCGACCGCCGCGCCGCGATCCAGATGCGCGCCATGCGCCCCCCAGGCGCAGATGATGCGCGCCTCGGGCGCCACGGCCCAGGCCAGGCTTTCGGTGATGGCCGCATCGTTTCCGGGGCCGACCGGATCGGCCTCGGCCCGCATCACACGGGGATCGGTGGCGCGATAGGCGAAGATGTTCGTCACCCGGAACGCCCCGAAGCCAAGCGCGCGGGCGCGCCTTTCGCAGCGCTCCACCGTGGGGTCGTTCTGCGCCTCGGTCGCGGTCGAGGGGTTGAGCAGGATGAACAGCGCGCGCGGCGCGCCGGGGGCCCAGGTCCGGGTCAGAAGATAGCGGTAGCGCTCGCAGTCGGAATAGACGGCGGTCGATTCCGCATCGCCCTTGAGGTGGTGTCGCGTGATCATGCCACCTTGTGCCAAAGCCCGCCTGCCCCGGCAAGTCAGAGGTTGAACACGCGGCTTGGATGCAACTCGCCGGATTTGTAGATGCCGACGGCCAGCGGCTTGCCCTGATGGCTGGCCCAGGCTTCCTCGCCAAACGCGACATCCGAGGCGATGACCATGCCCGGATTTCCGTTTCTCAGCCGCGCCGCCCCTTCGGCGGTGGCGCGCAATTCGGGCAGCTCGGCCAGCCCCACCTCTAGGGGCAGGACCCGCGCGTCCAGTTCGGGCGTGCGGGCAAGGCGGTCGATCTCGTCCAGGCCGATCCCGTCCGAGGTCTCGAACGGCCCCGACCATTCGCGCCGCAGCCATTGCACATGGCCCAGGCACCCCAGCGCCGCCCCCAGATCCCGCGCGATCGAGCGGACATAGCCGCCCTTGCCGCAGACCATCTCCAACTCGACCGTATCGGCATCGGGGCGGGCAACCACCTGAAGGCTTTCGACGTAAAGCGGGCGGGCGGCAAGCGCCATCTCCTCGCCCGCGCGGGCAAGGGCATAGGCGCGTTCCCCATCGACCTTGACGGCCGAGAACTGCGGCGGAACCTGCTCGATATCGCCGATAAAGGCGGGAAGCGCGGCGGCGATCTGCGCATCCGTGGGCCGCAGTTCGCTGGTGGCGATCACCGCGCCCTCGGCATCGTCGGTATTGGTGGCCGCCCCCATGCGCATGGCGAAGCGGTAGCATTTCAGCGCGTCGGTGATGTAGGGCACGGTCTTCGTGGCCTCGCCCAGCGCGACGGCCAGAACGCCGGTCGCGGCGGGATCGAGCGTGCCGGCATGGCCCGCCTTCTTCGCATCCAGCGCCCAGCGCACCTTGTTCACGACCGTGGTCGAGGTCACGCCCGCGGGCTTGTCCACCACCAGCCAGCCGGAAATCTCACGACCCTTCTTGCGCGCCATGGCACCCTCCGATTGCGAAGGCCGCGTGCTAGCGCGAAGCGGCGCAGGGGTCAATCCGGCGCGACCATCCCCACGATCGGCCCCATCGGAACGCCGGTATCCGCGCGCCCGATCCCCGGCGCGATCAGGCGCGAAACGGAGCCGTCGAAATACAGCGCATCGGGCGCACCCAGCCGGTCGCGGAACAGCCGCGCGAAGCGGTGAAAGCTGACCGGCGCGTCCGAGATGGCGAACCAGGCCGTCCCGCCATCGGGCGCCACCCCCACGCCGTTGCGGATATGCAGGCTGTCGCTGTCGGGCAGGAAACGCGGATGCAGCGCCCCCCCGATCACCAGCATCGGCCCCGATTGCGAGGCATAGCGGCAATCCTGCGGGGCGGCGGCATAGGCGCGCGATTCGATCACCGCCAGCCTTTCGCCGATGCAGAAGACGCCGTTGGGCAGCATCCCGAAATTGCCCGGCCCCGCGCGGGTCACCAGCGCGGTCTGCTCGGCGCCGTCAGCGACGAACAGGCCCACGGGCCGTCGGTCGGGATGATACATCCCCGCATTCATCGCAAAAACCAGCCGCTCGCCGGGGGCAAGCTGTTCCGTCAGGCGTTCGGGCGTGCCGATCAGCGCGCCGCCCGCATCGTCGAGCCACAGGCGCAGATCGTCCCCCGCCCGCGCCTCGCAGACCGTGAAGGGCGTATCCTCGAAGCTCAGGGAACGGCAGGGGCCTGCCCCGGCCGCAAGCGGCGACACCAGCAGCGCCAGAAGCGCCGCGCTATTGCGGATCGTCCGGATCATCGTCTTCCCGGCCCCGCGCGATATCGCGCTGCACCGTCTCGTCCGAGAACATGCGCCGCGTCTCGTCCAGCCTGTCGAAGGTCTCGTCCATGCGGAAGCGCAGCTCGGGCGCGAATTTCAGCGTCAGCGCGCGCGAGACAAGGTGGCGCAGCTCGCCCTTGTTGCGGCGCAGGGCAACCAGCATCTCTTCGGTGCCGCGCCCACCCAAGGCCGAGACATAGGCCGTGGCCACCTTCAGGTCGGGCGTGGTGCGCACCTCTCCGACGGTGATCGAGATACGGTTCAGGTCGGGGTCGTGCACATCGCCGCGCATGAGCACATCCGACAGCGTGCGCCGGATAAGCTCACCCACGCGAAGCTGACGTTGCGACGGACCTTCGCCCGAGGAAAAGCGGTTCTTAGCCATGCCTCCCATGTAGGCCAAGCCCGCCCCGCCCGCAACTGGGCTTTGCCAAGCCGGGCCGCGCGGGCTAAGGAATGGCGATCACGAAGGAGAGAGAGCCATGACCGATCTGCCGGGCATCGTCATTACCGGGGTTTCCGGCCGCATGGGCCGCATGCTGGCCCGGACCGTCGCCGCATCGGACAAGGCCCGCCTTGCCGGCGCGGTCGAACGGACCGGCCATGACTGGATCGGCAAGGATCTGGGGCAGGTGACGGGCGGGCAGGCCAATGGCGTGATCGTCACCGACGATCCGCTGGAGGCCTTTGCCGGTGCGCAGGCGGTGATCGACTTCACCGCCCCCGCCGCGACGGGGGAATTCGCGGCCCTCGCCGCGCAGGCGCGCGCGGTCCATGTGATCGGCACCACGGGGCTGGAGCCCGCGCATCTTGAAAAGCTGGCCGCCGCCGCGCGCCATGCGGTGATCGTGCGGGCGGGCAACATGTCGCTTGGCGTCAACCTGCTGGTGCAGATGACGCGGAAGGTCGCGCAGGCGCTCGATGCCGACTGGGATGTCGAGGTGGTCGAGGCGCATCACCGCATGAAGGTCGATGCACCCTCGGGCACGGCCCTCATGCTGGGCCGCGCGGCCGCCGAGGGGCGCGGCATCGCGCTGGAGGAGAACACCGAATCCGGACGCGACGGGATCACCGGCGCGCGCAAGCCCGGCGCCATCGGCTTTGCCGCCATCCGGGGCGGCGACATTGTGGGCGAACATGACGTGATCTTCGCGGGCGAGGGCGAACGCATCGTGCTGCGCCATGTCGCCACCGACCGCGCGATCTTTGCCCGCGGCGCGCTGAAGGCCGCGCTTTGGGGGCAGGACCGCAAGCCCGGCGCCTATGACATGATGGACGTTCTGGGCCTGTCGGACTGAACCCGGCAGGGCCCGTGCCGCGCCCGCCGCCTAGAAATCGACGGCGATGCCCTTCTTTTCCCAATCGCCGAAGCGCACCGGCTCGGGCCCGTCGCGGCCGCCCAGTTCGGGCGGAAGCTCGGCCGGGGCGGCCTTGCGGCGGCGCTCTTCGGCCTCGGCAAGGGCCCGATGCGCGGCGGGCGGCAGGTCCTGGCGTGCCTCTTCGCTCATGCTTGCATTCCTTGTGAACCACTTGGCCATGATATAGGCCCACAGGGGCACCGAGAACAAGGCGAAGGGCATGCAAATGGGCGGAACGGATGCGGCACGGCAAGCGGCGCTTGGCCTGATCGTGGGGGTGCTGGAGGATCGCCAGCCCCTGTCCGACCAGCTTGCCGCGGGCGATCTGGACCACCTGCCCCCCGCCGAGCGCGCCCGCGCGCAACGGCTGGCCACGCTGACGCTGCGCCATCTGGAACAGGCGGATGCGGAGCTCAAGCCCCTGCTGCGCAAACCCCCGCCCGCCAATCTGCGCGCGCTTCTGCGCCTTGCCACGGTCGAGATCCTGCAAGACGGCGCCGCGCCGCATGGCGTGGTCAACGCCGCCGTGACGCTGGCGCGCGCGGGCGGGCAGCGCACCGCGGGCTTTGCTGGTCTGGTCAACGCGGTGCTGCGCCGGGTGGCCGAAAACGGGCCGGACAGATGGGCCGGCCTGCCGGCCCCGGCGCTTCCGGGCTGGCTGCGCGGGCGGCTGATGTCGGCCTATGGCAAGAAGGCCACTCAGGCGATGGAGGCCGCGCATCTGCGCGGCGCGCCGATCGACGTGACCCCGAAGGACGGCGATGCCGCAACATGGGCGGCAAGGCTGGGCGGAGAGGCCCTGCCCACCGGCAGCATCCGCCTGCCCCCGCGCGCGCAGGTCTCGGACCTGCCGGGGTTCGGCGATGGCGCCTGGTGGGTGCAGGACGCCGCCGCGGCGCTTGCCGCGCGCCTGCTCGCCCCCCGGACGGCAGAACGCGTGCTGGATCTTTGCGCGGCCCCCGGCGGCAAGACGCTGCAACTTGCCGCGCAGGGCGCAGAGGTCACCGCGCTGGATATCTCGGGACCGCGGATGGAGCGGGCGCGCGCCAATCTTGCCCGCTGCGGGTTGAAGGCAGAGATCGTGGGGGCCGATGCGCTTGCCTGGCAGCCCGACGCGGCGTTCGACGCGATCCTGCTCGATGCGCCCTGTTCGGCCACCGGGACGATCCGCCGCCACCCGGACCTGCCGCATGTGAAGGAGGCCGCCGGCCTCAAGCCGCTGATCGCCTTGCAGGCCGAACTGCTTGACCGCGCGCTTGGATGGCTGCGGCCGGGCGGGCGGCTGGTCTTCTGCACCTGCTCGCTTCTGCCCGACGAGGGCGAGGGCCAGATCCGCGCCGCCCTGTCGCGCCATCCGGGCCTGCGCGTCCTGCCCGCCGCCCTGCCGGGACAGGAGGAGCAATGGCAAAGCCCCGAGGGCGGATTGCGGCTGCGGCCCGATTTCTGGCCCGAACGGGGCGGCATGGACGGGTTCTACATCGCCGCCCTGCAAGGCTTTGCCAAGGCCGGAATTGATCGGTGACAGGGCCGCGGGCGCGCATTATGGTGCGCGCGACTTCGGGCAACACGGAACGGGGCAACCGTCATCAGCATGGCAGGGCAAGGCAGGCGTGTCGGACAGGGACAAACGCGAAGCGTGCTTCGCGCTCGTTCTGACGCGGCGCTGAACCGGCTTGCCGCGCTGCGCGCCACCCGCGCGCGCCCCGCCACCGGCTTCGTCAGCCAGCCCGAGCCGCGCAGCATCGGCACATTCGCCCGCGGGCGCCAGCTGATCGCCGGGAACTTCCTGTTCGCCGGTTTCCTGATCGAGGGGCAGGACAAGCCGATCTGGGATCTGCCGATGCCCGATCCCGCCTTCGAAGAGGCGCTGCACGGGTGCGCCTGGCTTGACGACCTGGCCGCCGTGGGCGACCGCGCGGCCCGCGAACGCGCGCAGGCCTGGGTCTTCGACTGGATCGCCCGCTTCGGCGCGGGCACCGGCCCGGGCTGGACGCCCGACCTGACGGGGCGGCGGCTGATCCGCTGGATCAACCACGCCATCCTGCTTCTGAACGGCCAGGACCGCGCGGCCGCCGACGGCTTTTTCCGCAGCCTCGGGCATCAGACCATCTTCCTGTCGCGCCGCTGGCGCTCGGCCTCGCCGGGACTGCCGCGATTCGAGGCGCTGACCGGGCTGATCTATGCCGGGCTCGCCCTGACCGGGATGGAGGGGCATGTGGCCCCCGCCGTCGCGGCCCTTGCGCGCGAATGCCGCGAACAGATCGACGCGCAGGGCGGCATCCCCACCCGCAACCCCGAGGAACTGCTCGAGGTCTTCACGCTGCTGATCTGGGCCGCCGCCGCCCTGAGCGAGGCCGGGCGCGTCCCCCCGCCCGAACATACCGCCGCGATCGAACGCATCGCCCCCACCCTGCGCAGCCTGCGCCATGCCGATGGCGGGCTTGCGCGCTTCCACGGCGGTGGGCGGGGCGCCGAGGGGCGGCTTGACCAGGCACTTGGCCATTCCGGCGTGCGCACCGCCACCGGCCCCGGCCCGGCGATGGGCTTTGCACGCATGAGCGCGGGGCGCTGCACGCTGATCGTCGATGCGGCCGCGCCGCCGCAGGGGCGCGCCTCGGCCAATGCCCATGCCTCGACCCTGGCGTTCGAGCTGACATCGGGGCGCCGCCCGCTGATCGTCAACTGCGGCTCGGGCGCCTCGTTCGGGGCCGACTGGCACCGCGCGGGCCGCGCGACGCCCAGCCATTCCACGCTGGCGATCGACCGCTATTCCTCGTCCCGGCTGGGGCCGGACGGGATGTTCGGGGGCGCCTCGCGCGGGCTTTTGACCGACACCCCGCAAGAGGTCTGGACCCAGGCCGAACCCGCCGATGACGGCCAGCGGCTGCTGTTCGGCCATGACGGCTATGTGCCGACCCACGGGATGACGCATCTGCGCGATCTGACGCTGTCTTCCGACGGGCGCATGCTGCATGGCAGCGACACGCTTGGCGCCATGACCTCGGATGACCGCAAGCGTTTCGACGTGATCTTCGAACGCTCCGCGCTGAAGGGGATCGCCTTCTCGATTCGTTTCCATCTGCATCCCGATGTGGATGCCACGCTGGACCTGGGCGGATCGGCGGTGTCGATGGCGCTGAAATCGGGCGAGATCTGGGTGTTCCGCCATGACGGCACCGCCGATCTGGCGCTGGAACCCTCGGTCTATCTGGAACGCGGCCGGCTGCGCCCGCGCCCGACGCGGCAGATCGTCCTTTCTGCGCGGGTTCTGGACTATGCCTGCCAGACAGGCTGGACCTTGGCGAAAGCTCAGGATACCCCCGCGGCAATCCGCGACCTCGATCCCCGCGAAGATGAAGACCCGACCGACGACTGACCCATAAGGACCCTGCTGCCGATGACAAACCTCGTCCCGCTGCGCCGCGCGCTGATTTCCGTTTCCGACAAGACCGGGCTGACCGAATTCGCAGGCGCCCTTGCCGCCCGGGGGGTGGAGCTGGTCTCGACCGGGGGCACCGCCAGGGCGCTGCGCGAGGCCGGCCTTGCCGTGCGCGACGTGGCCGAGATGACCGGCTTTCCCGAGATGATGGACGGCCGCGTCAAGACGCTGCATCCGGTGGTCCATGGCGGGCTTCTGGCGCTGCGCGACGATGACGAGCATCTGGTGGCGATGGCCGCGCACGGGATCGAGCCGATCGACCTTCTGGTGGTGAACCTCTACCCGTTCGAGGAAACCGTGGCGAAGGGCGGCGACTATGCCGACTGCATCGAGAATATCGACATCGGCGGCCCGGCGATGATCCGCGCGGCAGCCAAGAACCACGCCTTCGTCGCCACCATCGTCGACGTGCAGGATTACGATGCCGTGCTGGCCGAACTGGCCGCACATGACGGGCGCACATCCCTGACCTTCCGCCAGCGTCAGGCGCAGATCGCCTATGCCCGCACCGCCGCCTACGACGCCGCCGTCAGCACCTGGATGGCCGGCGCGATCGGCGAGAAGACCCCGCGCCGCCGCGCCTTTGCCGGCACGCTGGCCCAAAGCCTGCGCTATGGCGAGAACCCGCATCAGCAGGCGGCCTTCTATACCGACGGCTCGGGCCGGCCGGGGGTGGCCACCGCGATGCAGTGGCAGGGCAAGGAGCTGTCCTACAACAACATCAACGATACCGACGCGGCCTTCGAGCTGGTGGCCGAGTTCGCCGGCAAGGGCCCCGCCTGCGCGATCATCAAGCATGCCAATCCCTGCGGTGTCGCCACCGGCGGCAGCCTGCTTGAGGCCTATCGCCGCGCCTATGACTGCGACCGCACCTCCGCCTTCGGCGGCATCATCGCGCTGAACCAGACGCTGGACGCCGCGACCGCCGAAGAGATCTGCAAGATCTTCACCGAGGTCGTGATCGCCCCCGATGCAGATGCCGGCGCGAAAGAGATCTTCGCCGCGAAGAAGAACCTGCGCCTGCTGACCACCGGCGCGCTGCCCGATCCGATGGCGCCCAGCCTGGCCTTCCGTCAGGTCGCGGGCGGCTTTCTTGTGCAGGGCAAGGACAATGGCGCGATCACCGAGGCCGACCTGAAGGTCGTTACCAAGCGCGCGCCGACCGCGCAGGAACTGACGGACCTGCTTTTTGCCTGGAAAGTCGCCAAGCACGTCAAGTCGAACGCGATCATCTATGTCAATGACGGGGCCACGGTGGGCGTGGGCGCGGGCCAGATGAGCCGCGTGGACAGCACCCGCATCGCCGCGCAGAAAGCCCGCGATATGGCCGGGGCGATGGGGCTTGACGCACCGCTGACCAAAGGTTCGGTCGTGGCGTCGGATGCGTTCTTCCCCTTCCCCGACGGACTTCTGACCGCCGCCGAGGCGGGCGCGACCGCGGTGATCCAGCCCGGCGGCTCGATGCGCGACGACGAGGTGATCGCCGCCGCGGACGAGGCGGGCCTTGCGATGGTCTTCACCGGCATGCGCCATTTCCGCCACTGATCCCGGCCGGACAGACGAAACCCTGCGAACGGAGGCGGCATGCGACTGGCGGCAAAGGTGACAGCGGCGGTTCTGGTGCTGGACCAGATCACGAAATACGCCGTGGTGCACGGCATGGGGCTGGACCGCAAGCTTGCCATCGACGTGCTGCCGCCCTGGCTCAATTTTCGCATGGCGTGGAATCAGGGCGTGAATTTCGGCCTGTTCGCGGGCAATAACGACTGGTCCCGCTGGGTCCTGATCGCGGTGGCGCTTGCCATCTCGGCCTGGGTCTGGGGTTGGGTCGCCCGCGAGGCGCATTCGAAACCGATGCAGATCTCGGCCGGGCTGCTGATCGGCGGCGCGCTTGGCAATGTGGTCGACCGCGTGCTTTACGGCGCGGTGGCGGATTTCCTGAACATGTCCACGCCCTGGTTCAGCAATCCCTATTCGTTCAACGTGGCCGATATCACGGT
>CALMEG010000124.1 GCA_937863185.1 uncultured Paracoccaceae bacterium
GGTGCCGGGGCCGGGGCTCGGGCCGGCCGGCGGGCGGTCGAGATGGGGGCGGGCAGGCGGGGATCGGGCCCCGCCATGCCGCAAGAGGACATCTCGGCGCTGATCGTCGGGTTCGCGCGCACGGGCCGGTCGGTCCTGCGTCTGAAATCGGGCGATCCGGGCGTCTTCGGCCGCCTTGGCGAAGAGCTTGACGCGGTGGAGGCGGCGGGGCTTGGCTATTCGGTCCTGCCCGGCATCACCGCCGCATCGGCCGCCGCGGCCGCGATCGGCCAGAGCCTGACGCAGCGCGGGCGCAATGCCGACCTGCGCATCCTGACCGGGCATGACATGAAGGGCTTTGCTGAACAGGACTGGCGCGCCCTCGCCCGCCCCGGCGCCGTTGCCGCGATCTATATGGGCAAGCGCGCCGCGCGGTTCCTGCAAGGCCGCCTGATGATGCATGGCGCGGCCCCCGACACGATGCTGAGCATCGTCGAGAACGCCGCGCGCCCCGATCAGCGCGTGATCGCCACGCCGCTTTCCGCCCTGCCCGCCGCGCTTGAAGCGGTGGACGGCCCGGCCGTCCTGCTTCTGGGCATTGCGCCGCGCGGGGGTGCTGCCCTGAACCTTCCCTTCCTGCATGAGGCCGCCCGATGAGTCGCAAGTTCACCCCGAAGATCGTCACCGCCAATGACCTGCGCGCGGGCGACGTGGTCTATCTGACTGCCTCGGACGACTGGTCGCGCCATCATCACGAGGCCGAATTCCTTGAGGACGAGGCTATCGCCGAGCTGCGCCTGCTGCGTGCGCTTGGCCAGGGCGACATCGTCGTCGGTCCCTATCTGGCCGAAGCCCGGCAGGGTACCCAGGGGCCGGAACCGGTTCATTTCCGCGAGGCTTTCCGCACGCGCGGCCCCTCGAACTATGCGCATGGCAAGCAGGAAGCGACGAATGTATAAATATTCCGATTTCGATACCGCGACCGTCCGTGCCCGTGTGGCCCAGTTTCGCGGCCAGGTGGAGCGGCGCCTGAACGGCAGCCTGACCGAGGAAGAGTTCCGCCCGCTGCGCCTGATGAACGGGCTTTACCTGCAACTGCATGCCTACATGCTGCGCGTGGCGATCCCCTATGGCACGCTTTCCGCGGCACAGATGCGCCAGCTTGCCTATATCGCGGACCGCTGGGACAAGGGGTTTGGCCATTTCACCACGCGCCAGAACATCCAGTTCAACTGGCCCCGGCTGACCGATGTGCCCGATATCCTCGATGCGCTTGCCGATACGCAGCTGCACGCGATCCAGACCTCGGGCAACACGATCCGCAACGTGACCGCCGATCATTTCGCCGGTGCCGCCGCAGACGAGATCGCCGATCCGCGCCCCGTGGCCGAGCTGATCCGGCAATGGTCGACCGATCACCCCGAGTTCCAGTTCCTGCCGCGCAAGTTCAAGATCGCCATCACGGGGGCCGCGGCCGACCGCGCGGTGATCCGCGCCCATGACATCGGCCTGCAAATCGTGCAGCGCGGGGACGAGATCGGCTTTGCCGTTCTGGTGGGCGGCGGGCTTGGCCGCACGCCGATGCTGGGCCAGGTGATCCGCGACTTCCTGCCCAAGGCCGACCTTCTGCCCTATCTCGAGGCGATCGTGGCCACCTACAACCTGATGGGGCGGCGCGACAACAAGTTCAAGGCGCGTATCAAGATCACGCTGTTCGAAAACGGGATTGAGACCCTGCGCGCCGCCGTGGAAGAGGAATTCCTGCGCACGCGCCCGGCCTTTTCCGGGGTCGATCAGGACTGGCTGGCCGGGATCGAGGCGCAATTCGCCCCGCCCGCCTTCCGCGCCGCCGACCCCGCCCCGTTCGAGGCCGCGCTGAAGGTCGATCCGCTGCTGCGCACATGGGCAAGCCGCAACTTGGCCGCGCACAAGCAGCCCGATCACGCCATCGTCACGGTCTCGCTCAAGGAACATGGCCAGACGCCGGGCGATGCGACCTCGGAGCAGATGCGCGTGCTGGCCGATCTGGCCGAGCGCTACGGCTATGGCGAGTTGCGCATCAGCCACGAGCAGAACGTGATCCTGCCCCATGTCGCCAGGGCCGACCTGCCGCAGGTTCATGCCGAACTGCTGCGCGCGGGCCTGGCCACGGCCAATGTGGGGCTTTTGTCCGACATCATCGCCTGCCCCGGCATGGATTACTGCGCGCTTGCCACCGCACGCTCGATCCCGATCGCGCAGCAGCTTGCCACGCATTTCCGCGACATCGGCCTGGAAGAGGAAATCGGCCAGCTCAAGATCAAGATCTCGGGCTGCATCAATGCCTGCGGTCATCACCATGTCGGCCATATCGGCATTCTGGGGCTGGATCGCGCGGGGGTGGAGAACTATCAGATCACGCTTGGCGGCGACGGCACCGAAACCGCGGCCATCGGGGAACGGGCGGGGCCTGGCTTTGCCTATGACGAGGTCGTGCCCGCGATCGAGCGGATCCTGCGCGCCTATCTGGAACTGCGCAGCGACGCCTCGGAAAGCTTCATCGCGGCCTTCCGCAGGCTTGGCCCCGCGCCCTTCAAGACCGCGCTTTACGGCGAAGGACAACGCGATGCCGCTTGATCCGCGCAACGATATCGGCGCGCGCGTCGACGATCTGAACGAGCGCTAACGCCACCACGCGGCGGTGGAGGTCATGGAGCGCGCGCTGAATGACCCAGCCGTGGGCGAGGTGGCGCTGGTTTCCTCGTTCGGGGCGGAATCGGTGGTGCTTTTGCACATGGTTTCGGTCATCGCGCCGGGCACGCCGGTGCTGTTCATCGACACGCAGATGCTGTTTGCCGAGACGCTGGAATATCAGCAGACTCTGGCCGAAAAGCTGCGCCTTACGGATATCCGCACGATCCGCGCCGCCGAAAGCGCGCTGAATGTCGACGATCCGGACGGCACGCTGCACCAGTTCGACACCGATGCCTGCTGCACCCTGCGCAAGACCGTGCCGCTGGAAAACGCGCTTTCGGGCTTTGACGCCTGGATCACCGGGCGCAAGCGTTACCAGGGGCAGACGCGCGCCGCGCTCGATTTCTTCGAAGTCGAGACCGAGACCCGGATGAAGATCAACCCGCTTGCGCATTGGGGCCGCGACGATCTTGAGGAATACATCGTCCAGAACCGCGTGCCGCGCCATCCGCTGGTGGGGAAGGGCTATCCCTCGATCGGCTGCGCGCCCTGCACCAGCCCCGTGAAACCCGGCGAGGACCCGCGCGCGGGCCGCTGGCGCAACTCGGCCAAGACGGAATGCGGCATCCACTTCATCAACGGCAAGGCTGTTCGTGTGAAGAGCGCCGATCAAGGCATTGAACACAAGGAGAAAGTGGCATGAGCGTGATCGTGCGCGACGACGGCTTCCACCCCGAGGACTGGCACGGCGCCGTAACCGAGATCGCGCCCGAGACCGACCCCGCGGCGCTGCCCGAACTGACCCGCGATGCGGGGCTGGTGCGCGTGGCTTTCCCCGCCTTCAGCGACGGGCGCGGCTTTACCCTTGCGCGCCGGCTGCGGGCGGCGGGCTATATCGGGCGGCTGCGCGCGGCCGGGCATGTCCTTGCCGACCAATACGCCATGGCCCGCCGATCGGGGTTCGACGAGGTCGAGATCGCGCCCGAACTGGCCGCCCGCCAGCCCGAGGATCAGTGGCGCGCGCGCGCCGATTGGCGCGCCCATGACTATAGGTCGCGGCTTCGGGGCTGAATTCTGCCTTTCCGATATAGGTTTTGACGCTTATGTAAGGGGCGCCGGGGGACACCCCCCTCGTGCGTAGAGAAACGATGACCGAGATTTCCGTGACCGAAGCACCCTCCACCGCCAAGACGATCCCGCCCCTGCGCACCCTGCCCGATGCCCAGACCGTGACCGAGGTCACGCATTGGACCGACCGGCTGTTCTCGTTTCGGGTGTCGCGCCCGCAGACGCTGCGGTTCCGCTCGGGGGAGTTCGTGATGATCGGCCTGCTGGACGACAAGGGCAAGCCGCTCCTGCGTGCCTATTCCATCGCCTCGCCCAGCTGGGATGAAGAGTTGGAGTTCTATTCGATCAAGGTGCCGGACGGGCCGCTGACCTCGCGGCTGCAACATATCCAGCCGGGCGACGAGATCATCCTGCGCCCGAAGCCGGTGGGCACGCTGGTGCTGGATGCGCTCTTGCCAGGCAAGCGGGTCTGGTTCCTGGCCACCGGCACCGGCATCGCCCCCTTCGCCAGCCTCATGCGCGACCCCGAAACCTACGAGAAGTTCGAGGATGTCGTAATGATGCACACCTGCCGCACCGTGGAAGAGCTGGAATACGGCCGCCAGCTGGTCGAGAACCTGCGCAACGATCCCCTGATCGGCGAGTTGGTGGGCGACAAGCTGAAATACTACCCCACCACCACGCGCGAAGAGTTCCATCACAGCGGCCGGATCACCGACAATCTCAGCTCGGGCAAGGTGTTCGAGGATCTCGGAATCCCCCCGATGGACCGTGAACACGACCGCGCCATGGTCTGTGGTAGCCTGGCCTTCAACAAGGACGTGATGGCGGTTCTGGAAAGCTTTGGCCTACGCGAGGGCGCGAATTCCGAGCCGCGCGAATATGTCGTCGAAAAGGCCTTCGTGGGCGACGGCATCTGAACGGCCGCGTCACCGGATGCGAAGATATGAAAAGGCCGCCGGAGCGTGATGCATCCGGCGGCCTTTTCGATTTGCGTCGCGCAAGGCTCCGGCAGGCAGACCGCCCGCCAGAGCCTGCACGAAATCACATCCCGAGCGCTTTCTTGACCTCGGCCACGACTTGATCGGTCATCGCCGGGTTGGCTTTCGCGGACTCGATCAGTTGCTGGAGCGAACCTTTCATCGCCGGATCGAGCGACGAGGATTCAATCATGCCCGACAGATCGTCGAGCGAGGTCGACATCGCATCCGATGCGCCCTCGGTGGCAGCATTGGCGGCATCGCCCGCGGCTTCAGTCGCGTCGCTGGCAGCTTCACCGGCGGCATCGCCTGCGCCCTCGACGGCCTGACCTGCGGCATCCATAGCCTCGCCGGCCGCATCGGTGGCGGCGTCGACGGCTTCGCCCGCGGCGCTTGCCGCGTCATTGGCCGCATCCATGGCCGCCCCGGCCGCGTCGCCGGCTGCTTCAGCCGCCGCATCGGCGGCATCGCCGGCCGCTTCGGTTGCGGCATCGACGGCATTGCCGGCCGCTTCTGCCGCGGCATCCACCGCCTCGCCCGCGGCATCGACAGCCTCGCTTGCGGCGTCGCCGGCGGCTTCTGCCGCGTTCTCGGCTGCGGTTGCGGCATCGTTCACCGCTTCGCTTGCCGCTTCACCGGCAGCGTCCGCTGCCTCGGTCGCCGTGGTCGCGGCATCATTCACCGCTTCCTGCGCTTCTTGCGAATTCATGTAAAAATAGGCCCCCGCAGCGATCGCTGCGACAACGACTACAAGTGCCAGTGCCTTGTTCATCTTCCTACTCCCTTTTGTCAGGAGAACAATGTAAGCGCGCTGTATATGGCATTGCTTTGACTGGATGAAAAGGTTTGGGCCTGCTTAAATGCCGCGGATAGGCGGTAAAACGCGAATCCGGTTGAAAGCTGCCGATTGCGGGACTATTTTGCGCGCCATTCCGCACATGGCCATAGAAGGAGCGCCACCATAGCCCGCAGACCCCATAATGCCCCGCCGCAGCGCGATACCGGCCCCCGTGTCAATGACCGTATCCGCGCGCCCGAGATCCGCCTGATCGGGGCCGATGGCGAAAATGTCGGGGTCGTGACCCCCGCACGCGCTATGACGATGGCAGAGGAAGCCGGGCTGGATCTGGTCGAGATCTCGCCCAACGCCGTTCCCCCGGTCTGCAAGATCATGGATTATGGCAAGTTCAAATACGAACAGCAAAAGCGCGAGGCCGAGGCGCGCAAGAAGCAGAAGATCATCGAGATCAAGGAAATCAAGTTCCGCCCCGGCACCGATACGCATGACTACGACGTCAAGATGCGCTCGGTGATGAAGTTCCTGGGCGAAGGCGACAAGGTGAAGGTCACGCTGCGCTTCCGCGGCCGCGAAATGGCGCACCAGCAGCTTGGGCTTGAGCTTCTCAACCGGGTTGCCGCCGATGTGGGCGATGCGGGCAAGATTGAATCGATGCCCAAGCTTGAAGGCCGCCAGATGGTGATGATGATCGCCCCCGCATAAGGCGCCGATCACCGAGAGACTGCACGAAACCTCCCGCCCTGCGGGAGGTTTTTCTTTTGCGGCGCCCGCCCGGCCCTGCGCGAAGGCCAGCCTGCCGCCCTTTGCCGGGATCACGATTCGGGGTTCTGAAAGTTCGGGTCGGGGTTCTGAAAATTCGGGGCCCTGAAAATTAAAGCGCTGCGGGAGGGAGGCCCGCAGCGCATTGGGGGATAGGACGAGGGAGACCGTCACTATCCTCGGTCGGATCCCGGCGGCGGGAGAGCCGCAGTTTCAGGGAGATCGGGGATCCGATAGGCAAGTCCTATGCCTGTCCGGGCGAACCTACTTTGACTTAGGTCAAGTTGCGTTTCGCGGGGGCTGCGACAAAATGGCAAGGGATTGGCCTGCATGCGCCTGCGTTTGCACCCCTGCCGCTTCGTGTTAGGAAAGCGGGGGGCACAAAGGCTGCGGAAAGGGCAACGGGCGGATGGTCGAACTGGTCGTGATCCGGCGGCAGATGCGGGTCGATGACGGCGCCCCCGCGCTTCTGGATGCGGTGGCGTGGTCCGAGGCCGGCCCGAACGGCCAACGCCATGAAGTACGGGCCTTTTTCGCCGCACCCAGCCAACCCGAGGCGATTGCCGAAACCTGGCCCGAGGGCGGCCCCGTCCTGCGCGAAAGGCGCGCGGTGTCGGGGGGTGTGATGGTGGTGGCGGAATGGCCCACCGCCGCGCCCTGCCCCTTGCTTCTGGCCGATGGCGCGGCCCGCCCGATCGGCCCCGACGCCCCCGACACGGCGCTTTTCGCCGGGCTCAACTGCCTCTTTGGCCAGCGGCTTGAGGAAAGCGTGGAGAGCGTGCTCGACTGGCTGTCCTGGCACGAGGATTTGCACGGTGCCGAAGGGGCGGTGATCGTGAACCGCGCTCCGCCCGACAGCCCCGCAGGCACGCCCGAGGAGTTTGCCCGCGCCCTGGAAGAAGGGATGCGCGCGCGCGAGCTGCACATGGCGGTGGCGATCCTTGAAAGCCCGGTGCCGCTTGGCAAGCCCGATCTTGGCCCCGAAAGCCACCTGTTCCTGGCCCCCGACGCCCCCGGCAAGGACCGGATGGAGCCCCCCGCCCCCGATTCCTGGCGCGCGCCGCTTGGGCAGGGGCTTTTGCCCGAGATCGTGAAGTGGCGCTTCCTGGCCCGCGCCCGCGCGGTGCTGACACTGGATGTGACCGACCTTCTGGCACCGCATCCGCATGGCACGCCCTCGGCCTTCGAGGCCTGCCAGCGGGCGGAATCGGGCGTCGTGATGCTTGTGGGGCGGCGGATCTACCCCTGGCGCGTGCGCACCGGTCAGCCCGCGCGCTTCGGTGATCATGTCTGCCGCCAGTTCGACGCCCGGCGCGGCATTGCACGCTGGGGCGTAGCGCCCGAAAAGGCTGGGCTGAACGCAACCTGGCGCATGGTGCGCGTGGCCTATGCACAGCCCGCGCCGGACGCGATTTTCCCCTTCTGGCGCGCCATGGCGCTGCGCGTGCCCGGCCGCGCGGCCTCGGAGCTGGCGCCCAAGACCTCGCTGGTGGAGGACGCGGGGCTGCTGGATCTGGCCACGCGCGTCTGGGGCCACAAGCCGATCCGCCCCCCCGTCTCCAAACCCCGCGCGGCGCCCGCGCACGCGCTGGAGGGCGGGCGCACCTGCATCGTGACCACGATGAAGAACGAAGGCCCCTTCATCCTGGAATGGCTGGCCTATCATCGCGCGATCGGGGTCGAGGATTTCCTGATCTACACCAATGACTGCACCGACGGCACCGATACGATGCTGTCCATGCTGGAAGCCAAGGGCATCGTGCAGCACCGCGAAAACCCGTTCCGGACGATGGACCTGCGGCCCCAGCATGCCGCCCTTCAGGCCGCCGAATCCGAGCCCGTGATCCAGAATTGCGGATGGGCGATCTGCATGGATGTGGATGAGTTCATCAACATCAAGATCGGCGACGGCACGCTTGGCGCGCTTTACGCCGCCATGGGCGAGGCCAACATGATCAGCCTGACCTGGCGGCTGTTCGGCAATTGCGACGTGCACGAATACCAGGACCGTTTCCTGCTGGAGCAGTTCGACACCTGCGCGCCCGAACTGGTGCGCAAGCCGCATCAGGCCTGGGGCTTCAAGACGCTGTTTCGCAATATCGACCTTTACAAGAAGCTTGGCGTGCACCGCCCCAAGGGGCTGATCCCCGACCTCTGGGACCAGGTGAAATGGCTGAACGGTTCGGGCCGCCCGATGCCGCGCGCGATGTTCCGCAACGGCTGGCGCTCCTCGCTGGACACCTATGGCTATGACTGGGTGCAGCTGAACCACTATGCCGTGCGCTCGGCCGAAAGCTTCCTTGTGAAGCGCGATCGCGGCCGGGTGAACCATGTCGACCGCGATCAGGGGCTGAACTACTGGTTTCGCATGAACCACAACGCGGTCGAGGATCGCTCGATCCAGCGCCTGTTGCCCGCGTTACGCACCGAGTGGAACCGGCTGATGGCCGACCCCGAGATCGCGGCGGCCCATGCCGCGGCGGTCGCGGCGCATCGTGCCAAGATTGCCGAGCTGCGCGCCTCGGAAAACTACGAGAATTTCTATGGTGAACTGACCTCGGAGCGGTTCGAGAAACTGTCGCGCATGCTGCATGTCTTCGGCTCGGCCGTGTTCAACGCAGGCCCCGGCGTCATCCCCCCCGACCTGCATCTGCGCGACCTGCCATGTCTATTGCGATCATATCGATGAAGGCGTGC
>CALMEG010000125.1 GCA_937863185.1 uncultured Paracoccaceae bacterium
CGACGGAACTTGCACGCGTCGATCCCCATGAAATAGGTCAAAAGCGGCTTGTCGATCACATCGAGCGAGATCCCCACCACCACGGCCGAGGTCTGCGCCATCGCCTCGACGATGGTGACGCCGGGCATGATCGGCTCGTTCGGGAAGTGGCCCTGGAAATGCGGCTCGTTGCAGGTCACGTTCTTGATGCCGACCGCGCCTTTGAAGGGCACGATGTCACGCACCTTGTCGATCAGCAGGAACGGATAGCGATGCGGAATGATCCGCTTGATCAGGCTAAGGTCGGCGAAGGTGTAGGGGGCGGGCTCGGTCATCTGATCTCCGTGAGGTCCAGAACATCGCGCACGAGGGTGCTTGATCGTTGCTAGCAACGCAACCGCGCCTTGGCAAGAAGCGGGGTCAGTTCCCCGATGCCGCAGGCGGCGCCGTTTCGCCGGTGGCGGAGGGCACGGGCGGCGCGCCTTCCGTTGCGTCAGCCGGAACGTCACCCGCGTCGGAGGGCGCTACATCCCCGTCAGGCGACGGGCTTGCCATGGCCGGCCCCTCCCCAAGGACGGCATCGACTCGTGCGCCCAGTTCTTCGGTGACATCTACCTGCGCGAGGCCTCGGATGATGACCCGGCGATCCAGGATCACCGCAGCGCCGCGCGCCTGTAACACGCTGTCAAGCAAGGGCAAGGCGGCCTCTACAAAGGCCGTGCGTTCATCCTCGAGCTGGCGGGCAAGGGCGCGGGATTTCTCTTCCTGGGCCTCCCGGATGCCCACCACACGCTGATCGAACGCATCGGCCTCGGCGCGGAACGCTTCGGGGTCCATGGTCGGGCGCTTGTTCGTCAGGGCGCGCTCTTCCTTCACCAGAAGGTCGGCGATGCGCGTATTCTCGGCGCTCAGCGCGGCCGAGGCAGCCTCGATATCCGCACGCACCCGGCGGCCCCACCGGGATCCTTCGTAAAGCCGTTCCCAGTCCAATGTCAGGACCGGACTGGGAAGCACGATCACGTTGTCGTCGGTGGCGGCGGAACCGGCCTCTTGCGCGGCGACGCCATTGGCGCCGGGCAAGAGGGCAAGGGCGAAAGCCCCCGCCACAAGCCACGCCCGCACGCCCATGACCTCAGAACCGGGTCGAAACGGTCAGGTCGAAGCTCTGCTCGAGGTCGTAATCTTCCTTGCGCAGCGCCTTGGAGAAGTTGAACCGCAGCGGCCCGATCGCGGTATCCCAGAACAGCGAGAAACCGATCGCCGAGCGCCAGATCAGGCTGTCATCGACGATCGCGCCGCCGGTGCCAACCTTGTTGTCCAGCCCCCAGACCGAGCCGACATCCAGAAACAGCCCGCCGCTCAGCCCGTATTCCTCGGGCAGGCCGATCGGGAATTCCGCCTCAAGCCGCGCAACCGCGAAATAGTTGCCGCCAAGCGCGTCGGCATTCGGTGCGGCCAGATCGCGCGGACCCAGGCCGTTATATTCGAAGCCGCGGATCTTGCCGCTGCCCGAGAAGCGGTTGGTTACACGGCTGTTGCCGTTGATCATGTGGATCGCGCCGCCTTCCAGCTCGGCGCGCAGGGTCACTTCTTCCTGAAGCACCTTGGTCTGGGCCGAGACGAGGGCCGTGGTGGTGATCGCCTCGACATCGCCGCCAAGGCCCGCGAAATCCTGACCGAAGCGCAGAAGCACGCCGGCATTCGGGTTCAGTCCGGTGGTGCGCGTGTCATAGCTGTAGGTGTAGCCCACGGCACTCGTCAGCAGGTCGCCATCGGTGAAATCGCAGGCATAGCCGGCCGGCGCCTCGCCCGCTTCGCACAGCAGGATGGGCGAGCTGTCGGAGAAATCGTCCGACGGATCGTCCGGCGTGTCGTTGTCGTTCAGGCCAACGTCATACAGCTTGTCCTTGGACATCTTGTAGCGCAGTTCCAGACGGCCATTCTCGGACACCGGGAACTCGATCGAGGGTGAGAATCCGATGAAACGCGCCGAATAGTCCGAGTTGTCGTTTTCCGAGATGTTGTAATAGACGTTGAAGCGGAACTTCAGATCGCGCCCAAGGAAGAACGGTTCCACGAAGGTCAGCGAGGATTGCGAGTTGTCCGAGGTCGTGCCGATCTGAACGCCAAGGAACTGGCCGCGGCCAAGGAAATTCGCCTCGTTCAGCGCGACGTTGACGCCAAAGCCTGAGGACACACCGTAGCTGGCCCCGAAGGTCAGCGAGCCGGTGGGTTGTTCGTCAACGTTCACATCGACCACGACCTGGTCTTCCGCCCCGCCCTGGCGGGCATCGACGGTCGCATCCGAGAAGAAACCAAGCGCACGCACGCGCTCGGCTGCGTTGCGGATCTCGCGCGGGTTGAAGGGGTCGCCTTCGACCGTGCGGAACTGACGCCGGATCACCTGATCGAGGGTCGTGGTGTTGCCCTCGATGTCGATGCGCTCGACAAAGACGCGCGGACCACGGGTCAGCGCAAGTTCAAGGTCCAGCGTCTGGTTGCTGGCATTGCGGGTGATGCGCGGCTCGACCCGCACGAAGTTCAGTCCCTTGCGCAGCGCAAGCGCCTCCATCCGGCCAATGGCGTTATCCACCGCCGAGGGCGAATAGACCACGCCCGAACGGATCTTCGCCAGCGGGCGGAATTCCTCGGCATCGACGCCCTCGACCTCGGAGACCGTGGTGACCTTGCCGAAACGGAACTGCTGCCCCTCGCGGATATTGAAGGTCATGAAGAAGCCGTCGCGTTCGCGCGGCATTTCCGAGGACACCCCGGTCACCTGCGCGTCGACATAGCCGCGCGAGCGATAGAAATCGGTAAGCAACTGGCGGTCGAATTCGACGCGATCGGCCACGAAGGTGTCGCGCTGGATGATCGCGCGGAAAATCCCGGCCTGCTTGGTCTGAACGACCTGACGCAGGCGGCGGTCGGAATAGGCGCGATTTCCGGTGAACGAAAGGCGCTCCACCTCGCTGACCTTGCCTTCGCGGATCTCGAAGGCCAGATCGACACGGTTGCCGTCACGGCGGATGACCTTCGGCGTGACCCGCGCGGCCAGACGGCCGGCCTCGGCATAGGATTGCGCGATGCGGGCGGCGTCGGCCTCGGCGGTGGCCGGCGAATAGACCCGGTTCGAGCGCGACTCGACCACCTCGGCCAGGGCCTCGTCCTTCAGGCGGCGGTTGCCCTCGAAATTGACGATGTTGATGGTGGGGTATTCCTGGACCCGGATCAGCAGCGTTCCGCCCTGCGGCACGATCTCGACCGATTCGAACAGGCCAGAGCCCTGAATGCGCTGATAGGCGTCGTTCAGACCGCCCGCCGTCACCGCCTCACCCCGGCCGATTCCGGCATAAGTCAGGATCGTCTGCGGCTCGATCCGCTCATTTCCCTCGATCACGACGCGGTCGAAACGATAGCTCTGCGCCTCGGCCTCGCCGGGGGCCATCGCCCAAGCCATTGCCATGAAAAGAAAAACAAATGCGGCTTTGCAGAGCACGCGCGCCATGCCGATCCTGCCGGCCTTGATCTGCCTGAGCGTCATACCACTTCCCCCGCCGCGATCCAGTGACACAAAAATCCGTTATCACTGACGTGACTAGCGGGATTGGGGGTCTTTGTCAAAAGCCGATGGGCGCCGCTCGGGCGCCATGCGCGTCAATCAAAGCTGGTAAGGGACAGGGCCGGAAGGAATGCCCATTTCGGCCAGCTGGACGCCGATCAGATAGGCCCCGAGAAGCGCCACGATGATCGCCGCGGGCAGCAGAAGCCGGTCGAACGCCATGCCCAGCATGAAGGATGCCCCACGATAGCCGTTCGCAATGATATCCGTCATCGAAACCTCCTGCCTCTGTGCCGGATGTCTAACGCGTTTTTGTGGCCGAATTAGGGCAGCGCCCATTGTCCACGCGCGCAAAACAGACCGTCAACAGAACAGGTCGTTCGACAGGCCGAACAGCATCAGCGTCAGCACCAGCGCCAGGCCGATCGCCATCAGGACATTCATCACCCGGTCCGATGGCGGCTTGCCCGCCGCCGCCTCCCAGACATGGAACATCAGATGCCCGCCATCCAGAACCGGGATCGGGAAGAGGTTGAGAAACCCGACCGCCGTCGACAGTACCGCGATGAACCAGATAAAATTGTCCGCCCCCGATTGCGCCGCCGCGGCCGAGCTTTCGGCGATGCCGATCGCGCCGCGCAGGTTGCACGACGAGATCGCCCCCGTGATCATGTGCCCAAGCGCCGAAAGAGACGAGGTCACGATCCCCCAGGTTTCGCGCATGCCGCCCAGAACCGCCTCGCCCAGCCCGGTGGGGCGGGTTTCGGGCAGGAAGACGAAGCCCCCCGCCACGCCGATCTTGTAATCGGTCTCGAAACCGCCGCCCGGCAGGGGCAGGTCGGTGACCTTGGGGCTGAGCGTCACGCGCAGCGTATCGGCGCCGGCGCCCTCGCCCGCCGGGCGCCACAGATCCAGCGTCAGCGGCGCACCCTCGGCGGCCTTCACCGCGGCCTGAAGATCGGAAAAGCGGTGGAAGGGCCGGCCATCGGCACCGGTGATCACATCGCCGGGCTGAAGCCCCGCCTCTTGCGCGGCCGATTGCATCGCAACCCCCGCCACGCGCGGGGGATAGGGCTGCGGGCCGGCAATCTCGATCTCGGAGCCGTCGCGGCGCACCCGCCAGGGCAGGCTCTCGCCCTCGGGCATCGTTTCGATCGCATCGCCCAGGGCGGTGTAATCCGCGATCTGTTGGCCCGCGATGGCCAGAACCTCGTCGCCCTCGCGCAGCTCGTAGGTACCGCCGGGCAAATCCACCAGCCCGCCGATCACCGGCTTGTCGGTGGCCGTCCCGGTCCAGAGCATCAGACCCGCGAAAATCACGATCGACAGGATGAAGTTGAAGACCGGCCCCGCCGCAACCGTCGCCGCGCGCGCCCAAAGCGGCGCGCCATGCATCGTGTGGCGCCGCTCTTCCTCGCTCAGTTCCGCCATCGCGGTATCGTCGACGCCGGCCGAGGCGGCATTGGCATCGCCCAGAAACTTCACATAACCGCCAAGCGGCAACAGCGCCACCTGCCAGCGGGTGCCGTGCCGGTCCACCCGGCTGAACAGCTTGGGCCCGAAGCCAAGCGAGAAGACCTCGGCCTTGATCCCCGACCAGCGCCCGACGATGTAATGGCCGTATTCGTGAACCGTGACGATGACCGAAAGCGCGATGACGAAAGCCGCAACGGTGTAAAGCACATTGCCGAAATCCGGCAGCAACCCCATGAAATCCAAAACTCAGATCCTTCCCGTCTCGATCATCGCGCGGCCCAGCCTGCGGGCCTCGGCATCGGTATGCATGACGTTATCGAGGCTGAGTGCGGCATTTCCAAGACCCTGACGCGATGACATTTCCGCCAGTACCGCCTCGACCAGCCGCGCCATGTCCAGAAACCCGATGCGCCCGGAGATGAAGCCGTCCAGCGCGGCCTCTTTCGCGGCGTTGAACGCGGCCCCTGCCGTGCCGCCCATCGCCATCACCTCGCGCGCAAGGCGCAGCGCGGGGTAACGGCCGGAATCGGGCGCGTGGAAGCTCAGCGCACCGATCTGCGCAAGGTCGAGCCGCGCCACCGGCAGTTCGGCACGCTCGGGCCAGTTCAGCGCATAGCCGATCGCGTGGCGCATGTCGGGCGCGCCAAGAT